>JBKJZI010000246.1:0-10634 GCA_046715155.1 Chthonomonadales bacterium
CAGGGAAGTCCCGTCTCCGACCAGGACATGTCCCGCCGATACCCCTTCATCGGAATCACCGACAGATCGCATTTGCCCTTGATCCACCCCTTGTCGTTGATCATCCGCGCGAGCTCGCCAACCGTCAGGCCATGGCAGTACGGAATCGGGTATGGCGAGACCGCCGATCGGAATCCGGACTCAGTGATGTTTCCCTCCACGCGATTGCCGCCGATCGGGTTGGGGCGGTCCAGGACCATGAACGGAATCCGGTTCTCGGCGGCGGCCTCCATCGCGCGTCCCATCGTGTAGATGTAGGTATAGGAGCGCGAGCCTATGTCCTGAATGTCGAAGACCAGAAGGTCCACGCCTTTGAGCATTGACGCGGTGGGCTTGGTGGTCTTTCCGTATAGGGAGTGGACCGGAAGGCCTGTGACGGCATCTCTCGAGCCGGCAACCTTCTCCCCTGCCCTCGCGTCCCCGCGGACTCCGTGCTCCGGGCCATAGAGGGCGACCAGTTTGACGCCGGGTGCGGCGGCTAGCACATCCACCGTCGCCTTCATGTCCCTCGTGACGCCGGTTGGATTCGTTATGAGGCCGACGCGCTTGCCTCGAAGCGGGGCGAAACCGTCCTTTTGGAGGACGTCGATGCCCGGCTGGACGGCCGATTCCGCATTCGGCTTCTGGAGAATAGATGACAATGCCGCCAATGAGACTACTAGAATCAAACTCTTAAGCATCGTTTTCGGTTTCCGTTCGCTACCCAGTTATTCTACGCACTCTTCATAGTCTCCGGCGGATGATTCCGGATTCTGGAACCACGAATGGCACGAATGGGCACGAATCCAGGGGTTCAGCCACCCCTGGATAATCACCGGCGCCCTTCCAGGGCTGGCGGATTCCGTTGATTTTGCGAAACGAAGCCATTTTTGTGGGGATGGCGGTTGCGATTTCGGCGTTTACGGGTGTCGCGGGCGTTGAGATTGGATTGGGGTGGGAGGTGGCGGGAGATTTGGAGGTCGAAGGGGGTAGCGCCGTGTTCTTCGATTCGGTCGGAAAACTTCATGGCATCGGTCGGGTCGGACGGATCGGTCGGATCGGGCAAATCGACTGATTCGATGGAATCCGCTGGGGCGGGCTCTGATTCGAGGTAGGGGCAGGGCTGTTGGCGGAATTCGTTCCAGTGGAGGCTCTGGAGGGATTCGAGGAGCTTCACGTTGCGCTGGATCTGGCGCTGGCACATGACCTCGTAGCGCAGCATATTGCGCGTGGTATCGCTTTTTAAGAACTCGCCGACGGGGTGCGGGCGGTCCATTTCTGTGCGGGTGCGAACGGTCGTCTTACCCTCCCCCGAGATACTCTCGCTAATGCACTTTTCCCGTCCGACTTCTACGAGCTCGAACTCGGCCTGGTAGATGCGGCGGAGGCGGATGGTGGCGATGGCGATCTGGTCGACGAGGGTGCGCTGGAACTCGTCCTGCGGACGGAAGCTCTCGTACAGGCCTTTCAGGAGGTCGTGGTACTCGGTTTTTTCCTGCGGCAGAATCCGGGCCAGGAATCCGTGGTGGACGGCGTTGAGGCTGCTTTTCTGCTTGCCTTCTTCGGTGATGGGGCCCGTGGAGAGCCGGGAGTTCTGCTGGTTTGCTTCGATCTGCGCTGCGCTTGACATTTTGTCCTCCGAGTCGAAAACGTAAAACGTAAGCTGAGAGAGCGAACGTTAGTCTACCAGTATAGAGGACGGCAGAGGAGTTGTCAAGGGGTTTTAGTGATCATTCTTCTACTTTTTTCGGACGATGGTTGTTTGAGAGTGGAGGTTGATTTGGAGAACGGCTATGTGTTGACGGGGGCGCCGGGGGGTGGGAAGACGGCGATATTACGGGAGCTGGCGGGGATGGGGTTTGCTGTCGTGGCGGAACCGGCGCGGGAGGTGCTGGCGGAACAGCGGGCGGCGGGCGGGAACGGGGTGCCGGAGAGGAATCCGGGCTTGTTCTGCGAGCTGATGCTTGCGAAGGCGGTCGCTCAGTTTCGGGGGATTCCGCGCGGGGATAGGCCGGTGTTTTTCGACCGGGGGATTCCGGATATGATCGGGTATGCGCGCCTGTTCGGGGTCCCGGAGTCGGCGGCGTGGCGGGCGGCGCGGGAGTACCGGTATAACGCCCTGGTGTTCGTTACGCCGAGCTGGGAGGAGATCTACGGGCCGGACGACGAGCGAAAGATGTCGTTCGAGGCCGCGCGCGACTTCGGAGAGGAGCTGCGGTCGATCTATGCGGTTCTCGGATACTCCTTGATCGAGGTGCCCCATGGATCGCTGCGTGAGCGAGCGGAGTTCGTGGCTCTGATGGTGACGTAAATGATGGATTCATCGCGGACTAGCTGAAGCGGTCGAGGGATCGTCCACGTACATAACTCGGGGAAGGAATTTGCTTCGGTGCGGGTTGGAGGCTGGCTCTATACGAAGCCCGAATTCCCAACCACTGCTGGAGACGGGTTGTGATGGACAGAAAAAACCTTCACTGGGTGGCGCTTAATGTGTTCGCATTCGCGGCGCATGTATTGATTCCGGTAGTAGCGGAGAGCGCATATATGACATTACAAGCAGGTCGGAATCGGAATCCGGAGTCTTTGCGAAGGCGAGTGTTAGGACGGGGGGTGGCCTTGGGCGACGGGTAGTTCACAAAGGCGGCACATTCAATCAGGGCGGCGTGCAGGCGTGGACAGCGGCCTGCGAATCCGTCAGCATTGGTCAGAATCAAATAGAGGGTTTCGCCCGGGTTTGTGTGAACTCGCGTCATACCGTCTTCTGGAAGTGCGAGCGAACTCATGCAGTCGATCCAGGCTTCCATGTTGCGACCATACCAGTCAGGGAATCCGAGGGTCTCTGCGAATACCTGGTGGAATGTCTTCTCATCCTGTATTTGATCCAGGTCAATGCTCATAGTTGTTTGGTTCGGCTGCATGATCGCACGGATTCACCGAGCTCTGGAAGTTCAGGCATCGACATGGCAAGCCCTCAACGAAAGATACTACCGGCGAAGCCGGAAGTGCGAAAACGGACGGCGACGGAGTCGGGCGATGCAGTAACTGTTATCGATTTCAACGGGAACGGCCGGTGGAGTCGCGACGCACTCCTCAATCGCTATGCGAGTATGCTCGCCGTTTCCGGGTGGATGAGACTGTTGACCTTACTCCGGATGAGCGTGTGCAGGGGGAAAAGCGCTGGGTCTATCCGGTAATGGAGAAGGTCATCGAGGGAATCGAGCGCGGGGACCGGGCCTGCATCGAGATCGGACTTGAGTTCATAGAGGAGGACCAGCGATTCCCTTTCGGACGAGTATTGAAATCGAATGCGGCGCGGGCGCTTCGGCGGGCGAATCTCACGTCAGAGCATGTGGACCGAATCCGGCGGAGGGTCGCGGCCATGCTGATCGCGGGCCAGGCGCCGCGTGAGTTCCGGGAGTACGCCAAGCTGCTGCGCAAGGTCGGAATCGGAGACGAGTGGCCGGAGGTCGAGGAGCGGGCGCCACGCGGGAATCCTTACGTGCAGCGGTATCTGGACTACTTTCGCCGTCACGTTGTGGGTCAATCGAGGAACGGATCACCGCAGCGAATCCGCGAAGCCTAGGCGTAAACGGTCTCGTCGATTCTAACATGCTTGGTTTTCGACAATCGAATGAGCACCGGGGTGAGCTGAAGTGGACGCCGCCACGCGCGCTGGAGGATTGGGAGTGGCGTGAGGGCAACGGCGGCGCGATGTGCCGGCGGGTATTCGCGCTATTCTGGAAATGGGGAGTCCTGCTCGGCGTCCCGCCATTGCTGGCGGTTCGATATTGGGCGCCGGAAATGCTCGGGAGGACGGGTGTGTCCCTCGTCGCAATGTTAGGGGCATGCTCGGTGTTGCTGCCGTTGCAGGTCTGGCTCGGTCATAAGGTCGGCACGCGGTATAAGATCAACCGTAAGGGGCTGTGGCGCTTCCGAACATCCACGCGGCAGTATATGGCGCGACGTGGCCGGCTACAGCATCGAGGACCATTCCCATGTTGTCGGGGTGAGAGTCCTGACCGTTTACGCGAATCAGCAGAGATCGACCTGGCGAATGGGATTCGACTCCGTCAGCCTCCCCGAGAGTAGACTGTTGGAGCTCGTCGATCGCTTTGTTTAATGGTTCGGAAATTCCGCGAATGAACAGTCTTTCGCGTCGAAAACTCTGAGATTTTTTGCTGCGGGAGGGATAACTACCGCGGTGAAGAATCGGTCTGTTATTGGAAGTGCCTCATTGTTGGAGATTCCTGTGAAGGAGGGAGCTTTATGAGGGTTAAGATTGGGTTCGCGCTGGCGGCCGTGGTTATGGCAGCTCTGGCGGCCCGAGGACTCGCAGACGAGAAAGGCGATGCGCTGCTGAGGGCCGCATTCGGCAAGCTGCGCGCGGCGAAGTCGTTTTCGGCGAAAGTGGAGCAGAAGTTGGTTACTCCGCAGGGAGAGCGGAGCTTCAGGGGAACCGTGCTGGCGATGAAGCCGAACTTCTTCCGGTTCGAGTTGGAAAGCCCAGGAGCGGCGCCGACCGCATCGGAGGGAGGCGCCACTCGATCGACTGTATCGCCGGGAAGCGGCGCGCCGATGTACGTATCGGACGGAAAGAACTACTTCATGTACCAGTCGGGCCTGCCCAACTACCAGAAGATGCCGATCGAGCCGGAACCCAAGCAGATGATGGGACCGTGGGAAGGCGAAGTCGATGCCTTCTTCGGAGGGGCGGACGCGGGCGAGAAGACTCAAGCGACGGTGAGCGGGACCGACAAGGTCAACGGAGTAGACTGCCAGCTGCTGACGGTGAAGATGAATGCGCCGCCCCGGACCGTGGAGTACGCGATCGGCAAACGAAATCTCCTAATCCATCGGGCAGTGACTCGGATTCCGAGGCCGGATGGCAGCGAATTCGTCCAGACCAACACCCTGACCAATATCAAGCTGAATTCCGTCCGTTCTGCGTCTTTGTTCGCGTTCAAGCCGCCGGCGGGCGTGACGGAATTCGTGCGTCAGGACCCGGCGGCCAAACTCATTGCGGTCGGGAAGAAGGCGCCGGAATTCTCGCTTCCGACTCCTGACGGCGGGAAGATCTCCCTGCAGGACGGGTTGAGCCGGAAGAAAGCGCTTCTCGTAAATTTCTGGTTCTACAACTGAGGCGCATGCCGTGAGGAGTTTCCTCACCTTCAGGCGCTTTATGCGGAGCTCAAGACCAAAGGACTGGAACTGATCGCAGTTAATAACGGCGACCCCAAGGAGCGTATCAACCAGTACGTAAAGGACGGGAGCTTCACTTTCCCGATCGCAATGGGTGGCCCACGTAATACGAAGGACTATGCCGTCTTCGAAGATTACGGCGTGATGGCTTACCCAACGAACTACGTTCTTGATTCCGAGGGCAAAGTGGTCTATCGCAGCCTCGGATTCGACGAAAAGGCGATACGCGCCGCGCTGGAGAAACTCGGGGTGAAATAGTCGTCCCGTTCTTTACACAGCCCTGGATGGAAATTCCGTCCAGGGCTTCTTTTCGACTTGGAATTCAGGTTCAGCAACGAACTCAAATCGCAAGTGTTCCCACTTTATCGGACCCCGGTGCAGGATGGGCATCCCGGTCAAGCGACGCTTCAATCCACTCGCAACTTTCACAACCGTTTTCAACCGCACGGGCTCCCCTTCTTTCCTGAAAATAGCGACCTAAAAGCGGATTCTTCGACGATAAGGCTGTCTAAGAATGACGGTGTGCGCGGCATTTTCATGCGTGATTGTGAACGGAGTTCATGATGTCTTCTAAGAAACCGACCGGTTTCATCAGCTTGGATCAGTAGTTTACCGCTTCTAATCCGTTGAAGAGAGACAGGATGCGTTTCTCTCGACCCCGTCCGTGATGTGCGCTGGAGAATGGGGGATGTACATTTTGCTTTTTCAGCGTTCACAATAACGCGGAGTGGTCTTCAACGACGACTGCCAAATCGAGGAACTTCGCCGAAAATGCCCGTACACAGCCAGGTCGAGGCCCAGGTTGACTTAGTTCCATTCGTGCAACCGGTCACCGGAGCGCCGTTGCATAAGCAGGCGACCGAACTTGTCGCGCCCGATGGGACGTCGTATCCAATAATCGACGGAATCCCTCGATTCGTGGACTCTGCCAACTACGCTGCCGCCTTCGGGCTGGAATGGTCCGTGCACACGGAAACCCAGCTCGACAGCCGGAGCGGGTTGAATCTTACCCGTGAAAGACTGGAGCGATGCCTTGGAACGTCCGTAGAAAGCCTGCGAGGCAAGCGCATACTGGAAGCCGGATGCGGGGCCGGGCGCTTCACCGAGCTGATGGTGCAAGCCGGGGCCTTCGTTCATGCGATCGATCTAAGTATCGCCGTGGAGGCGAACAGCCGGAACATCGGGGGGCGCGATAACTACGTGGTTGCCCAGGCGAGCCTGTTGGAGCCGCCGTTCCCTAAGGCCGCCTTCGACATCGTTTTCTGCCTCGGCGTCCTTCAGCATACTCCCTCGCCGGAGGCGAGTATAGCCGCTCTTTATGATATGGTGCAGCCCGGTGGGATGCTTGTCATCGATCATTACACCTGGGAACTCTCGATCGTCACCAAGCTCGCTCCGTTGTACCGCCTTTATCTCAAGCGGCTTCCGCCCGAACATTCAAAGCGATTAACGGATCGCATGGTGGAGCTCTGGTTCCCGATCCACTGGAAGGTACGCAAGATCCGGGCTGCACAAGCCCTGTTAAGTCGTATCTCGCCCGTTCAGGTGTACTGCCATACGCTTACTCAGCTCACAAAGGAGCAGCATTATCAATGGGCGCGGCTGGACACTTACGATCAACTCACGGATTACTACAAACATTTGCGCACACCGAAGCAGATTCGGACAATTTTGGAGTCTCTTGGCTCTCAGAAGATCGAAGTGTGGAAGGGCGGCAATGGTGTAGAGGCAAGATGTTGGAAGGCGGCTACTCCGGATTCCTGATGCCCGTGAGGACGCGATGATATTCCGAAACGCGACCCTCCCATGCCTGCTCTTGAACCGCCCTGTGGCGGGCGGCTTCTCCCATTCTTCGGCGAAGGTCGTCGTCCGTTAGGAGCTGGAGGACGGATTCAGCCACCGCTGCGGGATCGTCCTGCGACACGGTGATGCCAGTCACTCCATCTAGGATGGCCTCGCTCAGGCCGGAATCACCGGTCACAACCGAGGGCGTTCCGCAGAGGGCGGCTTCTACTGCCGCAATTCCGTATCCTTCGAACTGGTCGCCCGTATGGCGGCTGGTCATGAGGAAAACGTCCGCGGCATTCATCAAACGAACGATTTCATCATTGTCGACCGGGCCCAAGAATCGGACGTGGTCCCCTACCCCGAGCGTGTTTGCCAATTCCGAAAACTGTTCGGCCGTCACTTTAACGCCGGCGCAGAGGTACTGGGTGTTCGGGACGTCCTCGACAATGCGAGGCAGCGCGCGAATAACGGTATCCTGTCCTTTGCGGGTGGTGACGCTGCCTACCGTGAGCAAGATGCGCGTGGCGGCAAAGCCCCGTGACTCCTTATATTCTGCGACATCGTCCTTTGGTAGAGTCCGGAACCGGGAAGTATCCGCGCCGTTCGGGATGACCTCCGTCCGTACCGTTTTGACACCTATGCGTTCCATTTCGCGGCGGGTATAGTTGCTCACGCAAATGACCGCGTTTGCGCGGTGAAAAGCCCATTGCTTGATCTTACGCTCGATCCCAGGGGGTAGGCTCCCGTGCTCGATGGCGACCCAAAGCGTGCGGAATCGGCGGGCGAGCAGCGCGGCCACGTAGATCGCCCGGTCGCCCGTCGCAATCATGACGTCCGGTCGGAATCCGCGTATCTCTTCGGCGGTGATCGTCCATCGGTCCCTCATGGTGCCGAGAATCCCGCCACGTCGCGGAATCCGCCGAATTCGATACGGTTGAACGGAATTGAATTCAGCGATCGCCCTTTCGGTCGCGTGGTCCTGCTGAGTTACTACGCATACGCTCCAGCCGAAGCGAGGCAGATTCCGCGCAAGTTCATAGGCGTGGGTGCCGAGACCGCCAGGGCCGGGAGGGAACTCCTGGGAGAGGAGGAGGATCTTCAATGGTAACGGCGGTGTGGAAGAGTGGAAGAGTGGAAGAGTGGAAGATCCCGTCGTTTTTTCCACTCTTCCACTCCTACGATCTTGGATTTCATCTGCGGATTGCGCTGAGAGGAACGGTGACGGTGGGCGGGAGGGGTTCGAGGAGCATCTCTTTGGTGTAGAGCGCTGCTTCGCGCGTGTATTCAGAGAGTTCGAAGTCTTTGCGGAGGACTATGGCGCCGGTGGGGCAGGCGTCCTGGCAGTATCCGCAGAAGATGCAGCGGAGCATGTTGATCTCATACTTCGTGGCGTAACGTTCTCCGGGAGAGACGCGATTCTCGTCGGTATTCTCGGCGGCTTCCACGTAGATGCACCGTGCCGGGCACGCTCCGGCGCAGAGGCTGCAGCCGATGCATTTCTCGAGCCCATTGTCGTACCGCGTCAGCACGTGACGCCAGCGCGTGCGTGGGAACTGTTCACGGCGCTCTTCGGGATACTGGACCGTGACTCCGGTCTTGTCCCGAGCAATGAGCATGTTAGTGTAGTGCTTCAGCGTAAGGGCCATTCCCTTGACAATGGGGATGGTCGTCTCGGCGAGGGCGGTGATGGGATTAGCCATGGGCATGTTCCTCGCGCTGTCGCAGCTCGAGGAGCTTGCCGGAGCCCTGCGCCTTGATCTTCTCCTGCAGCCGCATGATTCCGTAGATGAGCGCGTCCGGGCTGGGCGGGCAGCCGGGGACGTATACGTCGACCGGGATGATCTGGTCCACTCCCTGCAGGATGGCGTAGTTGTTATAAACACCGCCGGTAGATGCGCAGGCGCCCATTGAAATGACCCACTTCGGATTCGGCATCTGGTCATATATCTGGCGGAGCACCGGTCCCATCTTCGTGGAAACGCGGCCCGCTACGATCATCACATCGGCCTGTCGCGGAGAGGGACGGAAGACTTCGGCTCCAAATCGGCTTACGTCGAATCGGGAGGCGGCGGCGCCCATCATTTCGATAGCGCAGCAGGCAAGGCCGAACGTGAGCGGCCAGAGGCTGTTGCGGCGCGCCCAGTTCACCAACTCTTCCAGGCGCGCGACGACGAAAGGCGAGCCGCTTCCGCCGAGGGAGGGCGTGCTGGAGTCATGCGCCGCGATCTCAACTGTAGAGCGTGCCATACCAACCTCCTGGAGGATCGTGTCACCCTTCCAGTACGCATGCAGACTGCGAAATCACACCAGCTCGGGCTTAGACGGCAATATTGTACTCAATTTCACAAGCCCATTCCTAGCGGTTGCGAAAGCAGCTATGACTTCCTAAGATTCCGAATCCGCAGTGAGTGGGGAGATGTGAGGTTACTATGGTGAGACGCGCGGTGAGGGAGTTCGCGGTTTGACGGATGAACGAGGGATGAGCTCGCCGCGATCTTTGAGAATGGCGGTTACCCGTTCGAGCGCCTGTTTGTATAGAGTCATTTCAGGCTCGATCGTCATTGCTCGAGAGAGAGCGATCTGGGCCTGACGCAGCTTGTTCGTTTTTTCGTAGGCGAGTCCGAGGTGATAATGAATCTCGGCCACGCCGGGGGCAAGCGCTGCCGCCTCCGCAAGCGTGGAAACGGCCTCGCCGTATTGCTCATTCTGGTAATACGCCCAGCCGAGACTATCGATAATGGCTCCAAGTGTTTCGGGCCTTGCATTGTCTTTTCGGGCAAGATCTATCGCTTGCATCACTATCTCGATCGCACGGGCGAGGTTGCGGTCTGCTTCGGCATAGGCATAGCCCCATCCGTTTAAGGCGCGATAATTGGTCGGGTCTAACTCTACAGCTTTCTTGCAGGCCTGGATTGCCGGCTCGAATGCGCGCATGACAAGATAGGCTGCTCCCGCGCTGAGATGAACGCGAGCCTGTTTTTGCTTCGGGAGAGACAGTGTATTCTCGACCGCTTTGGCATAGTACTCTTCTACGAGCTTGCGATCGTTTTGCTTAGCCGAGATTTCCATTACCTCACAATAGAATCGGGGATCCTTCGGGGCTGTTGCGATCGCCGCGTCGAATTTAGCCGTCGCGTTGTCCCGATCGCCAGCGCTGAGGAAGTTCTTGCCGTGTTCCAGCTCCGGCGGCGGCTTTGATTCCGCGAAGCCGGGGATACGCGCGCAGCCGGTGGCTATGAGGATGGCTATGGCGGTAACCGATGCGAGGCGCAAAAGCGGGTGAATGCGTGCCATCTTGGCTAAGGAGTTGATCATCTCAAATGAATAGACTTCAGATTCCGAGGTCCGGCATCAGGTATGTGAGCGTGACGGCAAGGACATTATTGGTTGCGTGCATCATAATCGGCACCCAGAGCGACCCGGACTTTTCGTAAGCGAGCGCAAGTAGAACCCCCATCGGTATGATACCGATTACCGCCAGTGGCCCAACGTGGACCAATGCGAAAACCAGCGCGCTTAGGATGATACCGGGAACGATTCCGAGGCGATGCTTGGCCGCATTATACAGGAAACCGCAGAAAAACAGTTCTTCGGAGAGTGGCGCCATTACTCCAGCCACCAGGAGGAGG
>JBKJZI010000247.1:0-3319 GCA_046715155.1 Chthonomonadales bacterium
CTCTGGAGAGAGAGAACAAGCCGAAATCGGTCCTCTCTTACCCCGGCAAGGTCACCGCCGACCCGAAGACCAACCGGCTGTTCTTTACGGATTCGAATCATAACCGCGTCATCGTGTCTTCCCTGACCGGCACTGTCCAAGAGGTGATCGGCGACGGCGAAATCGGGCTTAAAGACGGGGATTATGAGACGGCGCGCTTCTTCCGGCCGCAAGGGCTTGCATTCGACCCGGTGCGGAATGCGCTTTATGTCACCGACACCGAGAACCATGCGATCCGCAAGATAGACCTCGCGGCGAAGAAGGTAACGACGCTGGCGGGCAACGGGAACCAGGCGCGCGTTTACCCTCCGCGAGGTGGACTGGGAGTGGACACGGAATTGAGCAGCCCCTGGGACGTCCTGCTGGTGGGGAACAGCCTCTACATCGCGATGGCCGGCAGTCACCAGATCTGGGAGATGGACCTGCGCACGTTGCAAGTAGTCCCTTACGCGGGAAGCGGGCGCGAGAACATCGTCGACGGCGAGCTCAAGGACGCGGCATTGGCCCAGCCAAGCGGACTGGCGACAGACGGCAAGAAGCTTTACTTCGCCGATTCCGAGGTGAGCGCGGTGAGAACTGCAGACCTGACGCCGGCTGGTTCCGTTCAGACGCTAATCGGTCAAGGGCTATTCGAATTCGGCGACAAGGATGGGACGTATCCGACCGCGCGGTTGCAGCATCCGATTGGCGTCGCTTACGACGACGGCTACGTATACGTGGCCGACACCTACAACCACAAAATCAAGCGAATCAAACCGGCGACGAAGGAGCTGGAGACCTTTATCGGCTCGGGCCGGCGCGGCATGACCGATGGGCCCGCCAAACAGGCATCCTTGAGTGAGCCGAATGGACTGGTGTTTGTGGGCGACAAGATCTATATCGCCGACACCAATAACCATCTCATTCGGGTCTTCGACATGCCGACCGGGATGCTCTCGACGCTCAGATTCAGCGGAATCGAAAAGCTGGCGAAGAAGAGCATGCCGGGGTTCAAGGCGGGTGAGAAGAAGCTGGCGATGCTGGAGATCGGGCCGGGCACAGGCTCGCTCGATGTGATCATTAACCTGCCAAAGGGCACCAAATTCAACCGGGCCGCGCCCTTCCGAATCCAGGCCAAATCCGATAAGCCGGAATCCGTCGCGGTAGGCGAGTTCAAGATCACGGAGGCGTCGAACAAGCTGACGATTCCGCTGACGACAAAGACGGGGGAAGCCTCCATCGCCGTGGAGCTCATGATCAACTACTGCGCTTCGGGAAACGAGGGCCTCTGCTACTTCAAGGAGACGACGCTGGTGATTCCGCTGAAGGTAACCCCGGGAGCCCCGAATGCGGTCGCCGCGACTTATACGCTTTAGGATTTACTGCAGAGGACGCGGAGGGCGCGAAGATTCTAAGAGTGGAAGAGTGGAAGACCTTACCTC
This sequence comes from Chthonomonadales bacterium, assembly GCA_046715155.1. Lineage (GTDB taxonomy): Bacteria > Armatimonadota > Chthonomonadetes > Chthonomonadales > CAJBBX01 > JBKJZI01. The sequence goes on from JBKJZI010000247.1 coordinate 1,461, forward strand.
TTCCACTCTTCCATTCGTCTTTTCTTTGCGTCCTTCACTTTCTTTCCCACAATGCGGCCCGGCGGTAGGCGGCGAGGCGTTCGGTCGACCTGGGGTCGGGGCTTTGGCCGAGGGTGGGGAAGTCGGCTTTTACGCGCGGCGAGCCGTTGCCTTCCTGGATGGACAGCAGGCCGGCGGCGGCGAGGATTCCCTGGAATGAATACAAGGCGCGGCGCAGCATTCCCCGGTTCTCGAACGCAAGGGGTAAGTACCTTCGGACCCAGGTTTCCACGTCACTCATCCACCAGGAGCTGCCGACCTGCGCCTCAATGAAGCGGTAGTAGATCGCGGCCTGCCAGAGCGAAGCCGAGCAGGCAAAGACCTCTTCCCCGGCCACACAGATTCCGAAAAAGGGCGGGAGCGATTCCGGCCTGACACTGTATTGAGATTCCAGCCTCGGTGTAAGCTTTAAGTCCCGGGTCTGACTGGTGGGACTGGTCGGACTTGTCGGACGGGTCGGACGGGGCTGGCTTGCGGCGGAATTCCGGGCGTGGAGGGGCCAGTCCAGCAGTGTCCAAGGGAATGAGAGCTCGAAGAGAGGGCGCGCGGAGAAGCGGCCTGGAATCTGCCTGCCCCTTGGCGCCTTTGACGGCCTGAATCGCACGACCGAACCCGGTGCGGCCAATACTCCTTCGGTATCCAGGAAGAGTATCGGCGCTCCATACCGCATTAGAGCGGATTCCAACTCTCCCGCAAGCAAGCCGCCGTCCTTTCGGTTTAGGCGGCAGATTCCGAGAAGCCACAGGTCCTGGATTTCAGCGCCCCGATACAAGCGGTGTCTTCGCAGCCAGTCCCGGACGAGAATCTCAGCACACTGAATCTCCAAGGCAATGCGATGGTTATCAGCTTCGATAAGAACGTCTGCGCGCTGGCCCGTCTCCGGAATCGCAGCTTCCATCGTCACACGGGCGTGCGGAATTGCCGCGGTAAGCCATTCGGCGAGGAGCGACTTGCCTGCTCGATGTGCGGGGGTCTCCGGCTCGGAATCAGGATGCGAGCAGAGCGCGCCTGGCAGGTGGGCAAAGTGCGGAGCCACCATTCTTCCCGCTTTGAGCACCACGAGATCGCCGCAGGCGGGGCAGGTCAGGTCTCGTTTGTCCGAGAGCGTTCGCAGTTCCGGGAGCGGATTCCGCCCGATGGATACGCGGCCATACCCGGATTTTGCCGAAAGCATCGACTGAATGCCACCCATACCCGTCCACTTCGGGTTATGCTGAGGGATTCCTCTCTCGTCAGTGAATGTTCATCCTCGTCCTCGATAATGCAAACGCGTTCCGTGAAACCATACGCCGGAATCTGGAGTACGATATTCGCAACCGAATCCTCGAAGGACCTCCGGAATCCTCAATGCCTGTTGCCACTATCTCCAATATGACCGTAAAGTACGGCTCCAAAACGGCGGTTTCCGACTTAACCGTGGAGGTGCCGGAGGGGTGCGTGGGGCTGCTGGGGCCGAACGGGGCGGGTAAGACGACGCTCATCAAGACGCTGCTCGGATTCATCCGGCCGGCGGCGGGGAGCGCGGAGGTGCTGGGGCTGAATGTGGCGCGGAGCCCGCTGGAGATACGGCGACGGATCGGGCTTATGCCCGAGATCGACTGCCACATTCCCGGTATGAATGCCGTCAGCTTCGTCTCTTACGCCGGCGAGTTGTGCGGGATGCCTCAGAGCGAGGCGATGCGGCGCGCGCATGAGACGCTGGAATACTGCGGACTCGGCGAAGCCCGCTATCGCAATATCGAGACCTACTCCACCGGCATGAAGCAGCGCGTGAAGCTGGCACAGGCGCTGATTCACGGACCGAAACTGCTCTTTTTGGA
>JBKJZI010000248.1:0-18243 GCA_046715155.1 Chthonomonadales bacterium
CTCCGGAAGGATCCTCACAGTCGGAATTCCGGAAGAAACTTACCGCCATTGGCGCGGTGAACCTCCGCCGACTTCCCCTGGTTGGTTCCTACGCCGTTCGCGTACCTAACGGCAAACTCGAAGAGATCGCCGAGATTGCTAGTGTTGGCCGCATTTCCGAAGACCTCCTGGTCCTGAAGACTGACGAGTTCACGGTTGGCTCCTCTGGAGCCGGCCTGGTATTCGATCAGGTGGGACTGGACGGCGAGGGTATCGGAGTTGCGGTAGTCGACAGCGGCATCCGCGTTCGTAAGGACCTTAAGGGCGGAACCTCCCAAAGTTCTCGCGTCGTCGCGAGCGTCAGCTTCGTGCCGAATGACAGGAGCACGGACGATCCGAACGGCCACGGAACGCACATCGCCGGAATTATCGCCGGCAACGGCGCCGCATCGACCGGTCCCCAATACTCCCGCACGTTCTACGGGATTGCTCGCGACGTGAACCTCATCAACGTCCGCGTACTGGACGCCGAGGGACAGGGCACCGTCAGCTCCGTGGTGGAAGGCATCGACTGGGTCATCGCCAACAAGAACAAGTACAACATCCGGGTCATGAACCTCTCGATCGGTCATCCGGTTGGAGAGACCTTCCTATCGGACCCGCTGGTCCTGGCCGTAGAAAAGGCCTGGGTGGCGGGAATAGTGGTGGTCGTTGCGGCCGGCAACTTTGGCAGAGCGACCGACACTCAAACTTCCGATGCTTCCAACGAAGGCTGGGGAACGTTTTACGGTTCCATCAATTCCCCGGGCAACAGCCCGCTCGTCATTACTGTCGGCGCAATGAAGCAGACTGACGGAGTGCGAGCGAACGACCGGATTGCCACTTACTCCAGCCGGGGCCCAACCGCTATCGATCAGGTCCTCAAACCGGACCTTGTCGCTCCCGGCAATCAGATCATCTCCATTCTCAACCCGAACAGCACGCTCGATGCGCTCTATGGCTCCAGCAATTCGGTGCCGGTGAGCTACTACAAGGTCAATGGCTCCGACCGGGAATCCACTCAGTACTTCAGGCTGTCGGGAACGTCCATGGCCGCTCCGGTGGTCGCGGGCGCAGCCGCCCTACTACTTCAAGCCGACCCGACCCTAACTCCGGACACCATCAAAGCCCGGCTGATGTTGACGGCCGATAAGATGACTTACCCGGACGGGACGGGCGACATCGTCACTTTCGGAGCGGGCTACCTCAATATCCCGGCCGCCGTGCAAACAACGATCAAGACCACCGGTTGGGCGATCAGCCCCCGGCTGGTCCGAGACGAGTCCGGCAACGTCCAGATCGACCTGAGCAATGCGCTCTGGGGAACCAACGCCCTCTGGGGTACGAACGCGCTCTGGGGCACCAATGCACTCTGGGGAACGGGAGTCCGCAACCTCAACGCGCTGTGGGGCACCAACGCACTCTGGGGGACCAACGCCCTGTGGGGGACTTCTACCACCCTGGCCAACAGCAACGCCCTCTGGGGCACGAACGCACTCTGGGGAACCAATGCCCTTTGGGGCACCAACGCTCTCTGGGGTACGAACGCTCTTTGGGGCACGAATGCGCTCTGGGGCACTAACGCGCTCTGGGGCACGATCTCGATCGTAGGGGAGGACTAATCCATGTCACGCACAGCAGACAAGATCAACATCGAGCTGAATCCGCTGGCTTTTGAGAACGTGATCTGGGGCTCCCGCGCTGTTTCGGTCCGGGCGCACGTGCTCTGGGGCAGCAACACCTCCCGCAGCCACGTGCTTTGGGGCAGCAACACGCGCGAGACCAAGCCCACCGGCAAACCGATCCGCAAGTAGGTTTCCCGCGGTTCAGTCTAGACGGGGCGTCCATTGGGCGCCCCGTTTTTCATTTGGGCCGCTGGGTCGTTGGGACGTTGGGACGTTGGGAACCGTGGATGGCGCAAAACGAAGGGCGCCGACGCGCTGGGCCCACTTGCAACTGCGCCGGGCATTCCGGCGCAGTTCTTGCACTAGTCGTCGTTCCCCGCACCTATACCTGTTGCAGCTATCGCCTTCCTCGCGAGTGCAATCTTATGATCAAAGAATGTCCCGGCTGCAATAGACCCTCCGTCCGCTGCCGATGCCCGCGATACCGCACGCCCCCCAAAGCCCGTGATTTCGCCCTCGCTTCCGCCGTCACCCTCCTCGTGGCCGTCGTTACGCTGCTGATGTACTACTCCCTGACCTCGTAATCCGTCCCCACAAGACTACGCTGGAATCACGAATGTTCACCAATGGACACGAATGATCGCGGAATCCACGGATTCGTTCTGGCGGGTCATAGCGCTCAGTTTCGAAAGCCGCGGGCTCGCTTGAATTGGGTGTTAGGCAGGCGCGCTTCCGGGTTCATCTTCGAGTTCTGCACGAAGGATTTCTATGCCGCCCGTCCATATTTCGACGTACTCAACGGCAGGATACCGCTGCATTAGCTTCATCGCCGCTTTTCGCCCGTTTCGCGGGCGAACAAGCAAAGCTCGTCCATGGTTCACGTCGAGGTAGTTGTCACTAGCCCACTCTACGAATGTTAGTAAATCTTGCTTTTCAACAACTGTCGCAGTAAGTACCTGAAAGGAAGAATGCGGTATTGGAGCGGGGCTTACACGACTTACGTTATCTTCCGTCCACCAAAGCCGCGAATAGTTCCAGCCGAGGGCCAACTGCTCGACGATCAGCGTCCCGGACGCCTCGTCCAGGTGATCCGTTAACCTTGGCGACTTGATCACGCGTCCGCGGAATGCCATCTTCCTGAAAAACAATGACTCACTCAGCCAGACTCCTACGGCGTATATCACCATGATGGGAAGGGAAAGGAGACCATAGACCACGGCCAAACACGCCAAAAACAATATTGCCAGGATTGTCCCAAGGATGTATTTGAGCTTACTCATTGATAAGGAGAGCCTTAGCAGCCTCTGGTAGCTGTGACCTCGTAATCTCCCCGCAGGACTCCGCTGGAACCACGAACGTTTACCAATCGACACTAATGATTCCGGATTCCGCTCAGGCGGCATCGTTCGGAAGATAGCCTCACCGACGACTACTGATCGTCAGGTCGAAGCAGTTCATCTGTGGATGCACCCGGAGAGACATTGGTAGATCGCAGTAAGGTCTCTACTGCCTCGCCCGGACACGCGGGTCTCAGCAGACTAGCTTCCCTCGCTTCCGCGCGCGGTGGGAGCACCGTCAAGAACTCATCCCGTTTCTTCAAAGTAAGCTGCAAGCGATGGAGTTCGCCAGCAGAATCCGTGAACTCTATCTCGATCGGTCGCCCCGTCCAGTTTTGGAGCGGCTTTACGGTGTGGATTCGACTGATTGGGATTCGGTGCATCAGATCATACTCTGCTCCACTGAAGAGAAAAGAGAATGGAGACCCAAGCCGTACCCATAGCTCCTCATCAGTAACGATGACCTCAAGGCAGCGGCTGGCCCCTCCAAATCGTGTCGCGAGGTTCTTGAGCGACCGGCCCGACGCACCGTTCTCATGGAAGCGCTCCGGCACAGAACCTGGGAACTCTTGAAACAATTGCTTTCGAGCAATCCGCGCACGAACAGCTAAGCTCACGGTGGCGCCGATCATCAACAAAAGGGTGAAAGTAATAGATTCGGGACCCATAGATTAATGATGGACTTCAAGCACAGCGAATCATCGACATCCTATCGGCCTTTCTTGATGGCGGAGACTAAGTAGTAGCCGAATTGGAGACGGTTGGCGCCGAGGAGGGCGCTGACGATGGAGCCTCGGAGGTTGCCGCGGCTCTGCTCGCTCAGGGGCTCGCGGCGGAGTCGCTTCTTGAGGCGGAACCAGAGGACGGCAAAGGGCGCGTGGAGGGCGGAAGGGGCTACCCGCCAGGAGATGTCCTCGATAGTTGATTCTTCGAATCCGTGGCGCTTGAGTGCGGCTGCGAAAGCCTCGATCTGGCCGACCTCGGGGAGGACGAAGCTGCGGCAGAGGGAGTCGTGGAGGCGGCGAGAGATTAGACCGAGCGGGCGCTCGGCGTGTTTGCGGAATCCATCTGCAACCACAAGCCGGGCACCGGGCTTCAGAATGCGGGCGGCTTCGCGCACAAAGGCATCCTTATCCGGCCCTTCGGCGTGGCAGGAACTCTCGATGGCGTAGGCGCCGTCCACGGAATCGGATTCCAGGCCTGTTCTGGTGTAGTCCCTCAGCTCCAGGCGGGCGCGGTCGAGGATTCCGAGGCGGTGGTTCCAGCCGTTCCCCTTCTCGACCTGCCAGGGGACGACAGTGACGCCTAGAATCCGCTTACGCGGAAAGAGTGAGGCGGCGTAACGTACGGTCGCGCCGACGCCGCAGCCGAGATCGACCAGCAGGCCGCCGGAATCCGGGGTCAGTTGCAGGCGCTGGAGGACCTGGCGATTCATCTCTTGCAGCATCGGCTCGCGCAGGAACGGATTCAGCCCGAACCGGAAGTAGCCGAAGTGCATGTTGAACGCCCGGCTCCACTCCTCATAGTCCGGCCCCGCCTGCTCGTAATAAGCGATAAGCCGATCATACCGAGCGTTCCAGTCGGGTTCCCTGAGCGGCGCGTTAGTCCGTTCGTCCGGTAGCCCTTCTAACTTCGATTCAGTCAACATCTCATTGAGGCATAGTGCTTCCTGGCGGTGAGAGCCTACTCTAACTTATGGTCGTACTCAGCGTGCGAGCCGATCCAGAACCAGACGATCCCTTCTTCGCGATCGTGGCCCAGAGCACGGTACGAACCGCCGACCCGCACGGACCAGAGACGCGGCTCAACTTCCTTGAAATGGAGGGATGGGTGCTGCGGATTCTCCCGCAAGAGCCCGTAGTTCTTGTCGGCGACCTTGCGGACGCTCGCGGGAAGCTCCTGATAGAGCTCCCAGAATCGCGGCGTCGTGAAATGCTGGAGGTCACGCCTAGAGCGGCCGGACTCTTCCTGCCTCAAACTCCTGGTTCGCCTCCTGGATCAAGCGGTCGAGTCTGCCCGCACGGTAGTCCGCGGCGATCTGTTCGTCCCAGAGTCGGCCATGGTATTCCTCGAACCATGCGGCCAGCTCTACCAGCTCTTGATGGTCCAATTGAGCGATAGCCGTCTCGATTTCTTTCACACTCATTGTGTGTCCCCGGATGGTGGATTAAGGGTCCACTACTCACATTGTAACGTATCAATCGAACCTCCAGACGGACGCAAGAGAGTCGCGTTCGTCCGGAGGACGATTGATTCCAGACGGAGATTTGAATCCCCGGCCGTCCGGCTACTCCTTGATCGGCGCTGCAACCACCGCTTCGGAGGCGGATACCGGCTTTTGCTCGCCGCCGTTGGGGGTTACGTCGATGGCGGGTTTGCTCAGGCCCGGAATCGTCTTCACGAGGTCTTGCAGCTTGATGCCGGTCATGGCTTCGATGACCGGCGGGACCTGGGCCATGATGTTGGTGACCTCGCCGGTCAGCTTGCTGGCCCCTACGCCATCGCCGCCGGTGTTCACCATGACGATTTTCTCGATCGCCGAGAGCGGAGCGGATATGGCTTTGGCCATCTCCGGCAGCTTGTCGATGAACATCTGCGCCACGGCGGCCTCATTGTAGGACTTGAAGGCTTCTGCGCGCTTCGACATCGCCATCGCTTCCGCAAGTCCTTGGGCTTTGACTGCTTCCGCTTCGGCCAGACCCTTGGCTTCGATTCCGGCGGCCTCGGCGAGCATCTTGGCCTTCGAGACCTCCGCTTCGGCCAGACCACGGACCTTGTTGGCCCCGGCTTCGGCCTCTCCTGAACGCTGGACCACCTCGGCGGTGGCGAATCCCGTCATCTTCTGCGCTTCCGCCTGGCCGAGCGCCGTTGTCTTCAGGCGATACTGTTCGGCCTCCGCTATCGTCTGGATGCGATTCCGCTCCGCCTCGGCGGGCCGCTGGACGGTAGCGGTGAGCTCCTTCTCGCGCCGCAGAATCTCTCTCTCTTCCAGCTCGGTCTGCTTGATCTTCTCGACGATCTGAACCTGAACGGACTGCTCCTTAACGGCCTGTTCGGTCTTATACCGCTGGAGATCGTATGCCAGGTCGGCTTCCGCCTTCTTCTGGTTGACAGAGGCGCTGTAGTCCTGCACCTTCAGTTTGTAGTCGCGGTCCGCTTCGGCAACCTGGGTCTCCGCCTGGAACTTGGCAATGGAGGCTTCCTGGTTCGCCTGCGCGGCGCGAATGGTGGCGTCGCGGTTGGCTTCCGCTTCGCCGATCTGGGCGTCGCGCTTGACCTGGGCGATCCGGGTCTTGCCGATGGCTTCGAGGTATCCGCGGCTGTCGCTGATCTCGCGGATGGTGAAGCTGACTACCTCCAGGCCCATGTTCTGAAGGTCACCGGCGGAAACTTCCGCCACTCTCTGCGCGAACGCTTCGTGACCCCCGTAGACCTCCTCGACCGTCAGGGTGCCGAGGATAGCTCGAAGGTGACCGGCGACCGTCTGGTATGCGACGTTTTTAATCTCCTCGCGACTCTTATTCAGGAACTGCTCGGCCGCGGTTCGGATCGATACGTCGTCGCCCTTGACCTTGATCTGGGCCACACCCTCTACCTTGATCGGCACGCCCATCTTGGTGAACATCTCGGGGGTAACGATGTCGAGGGTGATTAGCTCGAGCGACATGATCTCGACGCGCTCGGTGAGCGGGTTCACAAGCGACCCGCCGCCCTTGACGATGCGGAATCCGAGGCGTCGCCGTTCGCCGGCGTCATCCGAAATCGTTTCGCCTTTTCCACCGGAGATGACCAGCACTTCGTTCGGCCCCACCTTGCGGTAGAGGGCTCGATATACGGTGATGACGACGAAGATGAACGCGACGAATCCGGCCGCACCCATCATAATGCTGTAAAGCAGTCCTGCTTCGGGCATTGTATCGGGCTCCTTTCAGCCCCGTTTGCGGCCTCCGGGCCGCGGGCGCACGCGCGCTCTCGCTGCGACATCAAGAGTGAAGAGCGCGAAAGTGTTTATTGAAGTCGAATGACCTGCGCTGTGTGGTTATCCAGGCGGCGGATGCGCACCTCCGCTCCCACCGGTATCGGTTCTTCGTCCTCGGTCACCGCTCTCACCTGCTGGCGCGTACCCCCAACGGTCAGCGAGACCATTCCCGGACGGTTGCCGGAGATTGGAGCGGTCACGGTGCCTTTCAGACCAAGGATGTCCTCGCGGCGAGTGTGGCTGGTACCTGACTCACCAAACACTTTCGCGATGAGGAACCAGGCGCTGTACCACATGGCGATACCGCCGATCGCGCCGGCGACCGCGCTCGCGCCAGGAGCCGCTTTCATCATGCGAGCCAGCACACCGATGCCTCCAAAGCCCAGGAGGAGGCCCGAAATCGCCATCGGATTTACATACGCCAGGATGTTAAAACCGCGTCCTTCCCCTTCGCCATGACCATGATCATGATGTCCGTGGTCATGGTGGTGGACGTCCGCATGTCCGTGGCCATGTTGGGCGTGACCGTGCCCGACGTCGGTGTGACCGTGGCTTACGTGATGGCCGTGGGTGCCGCCGTGGTGCAGACCGTCCCCGATATGGGCGATGTGCCCGGCCGCATGGGAGATGCCCCCGATGAGCACGGTGAAGGTAAGGTACGCTCCACCGAGCGCGAGGCAGGACCAGAAGAGGTAATCAAGCGGGTGCAACGTGTGCCTCCTGAGCGCTTGTATAACGCTCTCTCTCCATGGGCTCGGTGTTGAGCCCGGATGTCGTACGACGCACCCTGCGCTTGTATTATATATCCAACGGAATCGGTTCTCAGGCGGTTTCGTTATTTCAAGCGGCAGATGATGGATGGGAAGTCAAGAGTGATACTAGGATTCGACATCGGCGGCACAAAATCCGCAGTTTGTTTAGGAACAGCTTCCGGCGAGATCATAGATCGGGCCGAAATGACGATGGATTCCGCCGAGGCGCCAGATTCCGTAGTCGCGAAGCTGGTGGATTCCGCGCAGGTCCTGTTGAAGCAGCACGACCTCACCGCGAAGAGTCTGGACGGAATCGGCGTCTCGTGCGGCGGCCCGCTGGATTGGGAATCCGGGACAATCCTGAAGCCGCCGAATCTGCCGTTGTGGGAATCCGTGCCAATTCGGACCATCCTTGAATCCGCGTTCGCCGGAATCCGCGTGGTCGTGGAAAACGACGCCAACGCCACGGCGCTGGCGGAATGGAAGTTCGGGGCCGGGCAAGGAACCCAGAATATGGTGTTCGTGACCATGGGAACGGGAATTGGAGCGGGGATCATTCTTGATGGGCGCCTATTCCGCGGGACGAACGGAATGGCCGGCGAGGTAGGTCACCAGACCATCAAGATGGACGGCCCTAAGTGCGGCTGCGGGAAGCGCGGCTGCCTGGAGGCCATGGCGTCCGGACCTGCTATTGCGAGGCTGGCACAGGAAAGCTTGCTTTACGGTCGCGGACATTTACTACTCGCGAAGGCGAACGGCCGAGTGAAGGAGATTACCGCCCGAAACGTGGTGGAGGCGGCTCAAGAAGGGGACCCGTTTTCGCGCGGAATCCTGGAGGAAGCGGGCGCGTATATGGGCATAGGGCTCGCCAACATCATCCAGATTTTGAATCCGGAGCGGATCATCCTCGGGACAATTGCCGTGCACGCCGGCGAGCTGATTCTGGAACCGATTCGGAAGGCGGTCGAGGAGTACGCCTGGGAGCGCAGCCAGTCTGTTTGCCAGATTCTGCCGGCGGGCCTCGGCGACCGCGCCCAAGATACAGCGGCGATCGCCTTGATAGCGGTTATCAATGGCTAGTTCTGAATTTCGCGCGGTTTCAACTCAACAGCGTGGTCAAGAATGCTCCTTCTAATAGCCGTTGTGTTGTCAATGATTGGCAAAGGAATTTTGCTGGATGGCGATGTGAGGGCCTCTCGCGTACTGACGGCAAAGGCCGCTAGGATCTCCCATAGCGCCGAGCGGCGGGCGATTTGGAGCGCCGTCGACCGCGAGATCCGAACATGGGAATACTCTCGAAGCCTTGGCCCCTACTACTCGCGGTATACTTTCGGATTCTGCTACGTTGATGAAGAGTGGGCGTTCGCTTCCATCATGCCGCGCCGGTTTCCGGACAAGGTGCTTCCGGATGGAGTTGGTGTGCTGCTGCGCAAGCGATCCGGTCGGTGGAAGTTGATGCGGATGGGAACGGATTCCTTTTGACGGTAACGGGGCCAAGCTCCGGATTCCACGACGCGTTTGGGAAAAGTGGCAGCGCAAAATGGTGATTCTAGGGGACTATGACTCCCCGTAAGGGCGCGATTGTGAAAAGTAGGATCATGTATATGGAGAGAAAGGCCGGCAGGCTGATTGGCGAAGCACGGATTGGGCGAATTACCTATTCCAAGACCGGTAGAACTCTTTACTACCGCGGCAAGTCATTTCAGAGCCTCGACGGAACCGGATTCAAGTCTAACTATTTCGAGGTCGATTCCGGGGAAGAGTACTGGATCTCTGGGCCAAAGAAGGATGGAACTGACCGGCTCTACGGTGAGCGGCTGCCGGTTGAGATTGACGAAGACGTTCGCGAGGAATACTGGACCGTCATCCGAAAACTACCGGATCGAAAAGACAGACTCCTCGCCTGGCCGTAACGGCGAAAGTGTTCCCTAATCGGTTGACAAACGTCGGAAAGCCGGGATTCCAACGCCCACACGAACCATGGAGGAATAGAAATGGTAGCCACATCTGTAACACCTGGGAAATTCCTCTTCGCTTCTGAATTAAGCGCGCTCATTTCCGAAGGCCGGTTGGTGGTGAGCCTCGATGGCCATCGCATAGCGTTGTTTTCGCACGAAGGGCGGGTCTTCGCGGTAGACAATCGCTGCCCGCACATGGGGTTCCCGCTCGATCGAGGAAGCGTCCACGACTGCATCCTCACGTGCCACTGGCACCACGCTCGGTTCGACCTCGCAAGCGGCGGTACTTTCGATCCGTGGGCGGATGACTTGCGGGCGTTCCCGGTGGAGATTCGCGGGACTGAAATATGGGTAGATGTCTCGCCCCGTCAGAACGTGCGCGCCCATCACGTCAGCCGCCTGAGAGTTGGATTGGAGCGCGATCTGTCGCTAGTGATCGCGAAGTCCTCCATCGCGCTCGTGGACGGTGTATTGGATGCTGTTGAGCCGTTCCGAGCCGGACTTGAGCACGGAACGACCTACCGGCAGAACGGCTGGGGACAGGGGCTCACGATGCATGCCTGCATGATGAACCTGCTCCCTCTGCTCGACCAGGAGGACCGCCCGCGCGCCCTGTACCACGGCCTGTCCGCCGTCGCCCGTGACTGTGCCGGCATGGCGCCGCGATTCATCCTGGAACCGCTCCCGGATTCCGAAGCCGATCCCGCGACGCTCAAGCGGTGGTTCCGGCGCTTCATCGAAGTACGCGACGTCGAAGGCGCGGAGCGGTGCATAGTGTCCGCAATTCAGGCCGGGGCAGATGACCGCGTGATGGCGGACATGCTCTTCGCCGCGGCGACGGACCACCGGTACATCCAGATCGGCCACCCGCTCGACTTCACCAACAAGGCGCTGGAAGCCCTGGATGTTGCCGGATGGGACCACGCAATTCCGACGCTGAGCAGTCTTGTGCGAGGATACGCGGAAGCCGACCGAATGGAGGAGAGCAACTCCTGGCGCCACCCGGTGGACATTGTAGCGATTCTCGACCAGGCATTCGAGAGTCTGCCGAATGCCGTGAGGAGTGCGCAGGCGACCGGAGGCGCCGCTCCCGAAGCACGCGATCTCGTCCCGGTGCTGCTGGCAGATAGTCCGCAGGCGATCGTGGACACGCTTCTCGGCGCTCTGAACCGCGGATGCGGAATCGCTGAACTTGCGGGAATCGTGGCATACGCTACTGCCCTGCGGGTGGCGCGGTTCCATACGAGCAACGAGTTCGGGGACTGGGACACGGCGCTTCACACCTTCACTTTCGCGAACGCCGTGCACCAGGGACTTCGGCGCAGCCCATCAGCGGAGCTCCTTCGCGGTGTGTTCGATGCGGCCATGAGCATCTACCTGGATCGGTTCCTAAACGTACCCGCGGCTCGGATTCCGGAACCTACCGGGACAGGGAATCCGGGCGAAATTCTGGAGGAGCTGCCGGCCCTGCTCGACCGGCAGCAGCAAGTGAATCCGGCGGGAGAGCTGGTCGCACTATACTTGAAGAGCGACGGTCAGCCGGATCGGCTGCTCGCCATGCTGGGAAAGCTGCTGCTGCGGGAGGACCGGGACTTCCATACCATCCAGATGGTAGAGGCGGCGGCAAAGCAGTACTCGATCCTCAAGGACAGACCGGAAGGCGCTCACGTCCTGATCGCCGCCGCCCGATACCTGGCGGCCCACTCCCCCACCGTTCGCGCGCAGGGTCAAACATACCAGATCGCGCGGCGTCTCCATCGAGGCGAGGTCCTGCACGAGGACTGAGCTAGACTCAACCGGTAAATTCCTGGAGCGAGGAAACGACATCTTGGCGAAAATCCATTACTTGCCTGACCGTGCTGACGTTGAGATCGCGTTGACGGAAACGATTCTCAACGCATCCCTTCGAGTAGGAATACGCCACACGCACGAGTGCGGAGGCAACGCTAGGTGTTCAACCTGCCGCGTCCTCGTTTTGAAAGGCCTCGAACAGTGCGAGCCGCGAAACGCCGCGGAAGAGGTTCTCGCCGAGAAACTTCACCTGGGACCATCTATCCGTCTCGCCTGCCAAACCCGAGTGCGCGGAGATGTGCAGATTCGGCGGCTCGTGATCGACGAACAAGACATCGCAATCACGAATCTTACGGAATCTGTTCGGCCCGCTCATTCCGGAGAGGAACTCGAGATCGCGGTGCAGTTCGTTGACATTCGCGGCTTCTCGGACTTGTCTCGCGAGCTCATAGCATACGATCTCGTCCACCTCTTGAATCGATTCTTGTGCCGAATGAATCGGATCGTGACCCAGGAGGGCGGACGGATATTTACGTATACAGGTGATGGCTTCATGGCTATTTACGGACTTGGAGAATCAGAAAATGCGTCTCTTGCTGCCGTCCGTGCAGGGTTGGAAATGGTCGGGGTTGCCCGATCCGAATTCTCTCCCTATGTACGGAAACTGTATCAAAAAGGCTTCCGGATCTCGGTCGGCATTCATTACGGGGAAGCGGTCATCGGCGCCGTTGGAGCTGGGAACGATCGGAGCGTCACCGCGATCGGCGATACTCCAAACTTTGCAAAAAGAGTCGAAGCCGCAAACAGGCAAGCAGGGACGCAGCTGCTGGTTTCGGATTGCGTATACTCACGCGTGCGAGCCCAGGTAAGGACACGCAAGAGGATTCGCGTTCAGATCCCAGGTAGGAGCGTAGAGCACACGCTTTACGAAGTGGTGGGCCTGGAACCATAGTGCGGCCAGAGTCCGGAATCCGTTTCCCTTGGTTTTCCTGCGCTTCAGTGAACGACGGCCGCGCCCAGACATTCTCACACCCGCCTCATTGTCAATGCGCCTTTAAGGTCGGGTTAATTCGGTATGATAAGGTTCAAATTGAGCGTTAGAAAGGGTGTCTATGCCGTCTGATTCCGGTATTGCTAATGGGTGCGATGTCGTCGTGATCGGCGGTGGCCCGGCGGGGTCCACGGTCTCGACGCTGATCGCGCAGCATGGGTATAAGGTGCGACTTTTCGAAAGGGAGCAGTTTCCTCGGTTTCATATCGGGGAGTCGCTGATTCCGGAGACGTACTGGGTGCTGAAGCGGCTCGGGATGTTGGAGAAGATGAAGAACAGTCACTTCCAGCAGAAGTTCAGCGTCCAGTTTGTCAATGCGGCCGGCAAGGAATCCGCGCCGTTCTACTTCTGGGACAACAAACCGCACGAATGCTCGCAGACCTGGCAAGTGATTCGCAGCGAATTCGATTCGATGATGCTGGCGAATGCGCGCGAACACGGAGTCGATGTGCATCAAGGCATCAGGGTCCGCGAAGTTTCATTTGACGGCGAGAAAGCCGTGGGAGTGAAGATTCAGCTTCCGGACGGCTCGCTTGAAGAAGTACGCGCGAAGGTCGTGGTGGACGCGAGCGGCCAGAGCGGATTCATTCAGAACCGGTTGGGCCTGCGCGTATGGGACCCGGTCCTCAATAAGGGCGCGATCTGGACCTATTGGAAAGGCGCTTATCGCGACAAAGGCAAGGACGAGGGCGCGACAATGGTGCTGCAGACGCCGGACAAGCGCGGCTGGTTCTGGTACATCCCGCAGCACGGCGACCAGGTGAGCGTAGGAGTTGTGCGACCGTTCGACGATCTCTTCAAAGGCCGCGGCAGCCACGAGCAGGTCTACACCGAGGAGGTCGAAGCAACCCCAGCCGTCAACAGTCGGATTGAGGGCGCGGATCGGATCACCGGCTACTTCGCGACCAAAGATTACTCCTATCGGGGCACGCAGGCCGCGGGCGACGGCTGGGTCTGCATCGGGGACGCATTCGGATTCCTCGATCCACTCTATTCTTCAGGAGTTCTCCTGGCGCTGAAATCCGGCGACATGGCGGCCGATGCCATCGTCGAAGGCTTGGGGAAGAGCGATCCTTCTAAGGAACAGCTCGGAAAATGGGCGCCGGTCTTCAATCAAGGCGTCGACCGCATGCGCCGACTGGTATGCGAGTACTACGACGGATTCAGCTTCGGCCAGTTCATGAAAAAGTATCCCGAGCTCCGCGGTACCGTGACCGACCTCCTTATCGGCGATCTCTTCGAGGACAAAGTAGACGTCGTTTGGGGCCCGCTGGAATCGATGTACCCACCCGGCAAAACTCCCCCACCCGGCTGGGACGCAGGGATTCCGGCCACCGAAGCGAAGGACAAATCAAACGAGTTGGTACTGCCGGAGGGCCATCGGCCGTAATGTTGTGTGGGTGTGTGGGTGTGTCGGTGAGGAGGTTGAGATGTTAACGTGGTTTCGGAAGCTGGCTCAACGCGGTGGGCTGCCAGGATTGATGGCCGCCGGCCTCTATATAGTGACCCGTCGGATATGGTACAGCTTACCCCTCCGATTCTGGACAATCACGGGAATCGTCGCCGCGTCGCTGTACACAGCGTGGACCATGACTGGCTTTACGGGTTGCGGGAAGGCTGCTTTGACCGACCGCACGCCCAGCTACGACATTGCCGACCTTGGCACGCATGGCGAAGGCGTGGTCGTCACGTCACTAAACTCTCATGGTGATGCAGCCGGGCTTGTCATCCTGAACGAGAAGACGGTCCATGCGGTCGTATGGCGTGACGGCAAAATGCAGGATATCGGGACGCTTGGCGGGTCGCTGAGCATTGCGACCGGTATCAGCGATCGGGGCGAAGTGGTCGGCCAGTCGGCGGCGGATTCGAGATCGTTCCTGGGATTCCGCTGGCAGGGCCGAAAACTGGAACCGCTCAAGAGCTTCAACGGGCGTATCAGTGGGGCTTCCGCGGTGAACAGCCGGGGCCAGATAGCCGGATTCTCGACTTCAAATCCCACGCCGTTAGTGGCTTGTGTCTGGCAAGATGGGCGCGGAAAGCCGCTATCGATGCTCCGCGGATTCAGCTCCAGTATCGCGGAGGACCTGAACGATCAGGGAGACGCGGTGGGTTATGCGCTCGACCGCGACATGGAGATTGCGCGGGCCGTGTACTGGAAGGCCGGGCGGCCGCATGATCTCGGCACGCTTGGCGGCGAAAGCAGCCTGGCGACCGCGATCAGCGGGCGGGGCCACCTCGCCGGGGCCGCCTCACTTCCGGGTGGAAAGGAGACTACTTGGCACGCCGTCTCCTGGGAGAACGGGCGATTCCGCGATCTTGGTAAATTGCCCGGCACCGAGTGGAGCGGCGCCTGGGACGTCAACAGCGAAGGGATCGTGGTGGGTGCTTCCGGATTCGGTTGAAATGTTGCCCTCGCCTGCGCGTGGCGCAGCGGTAAGCTCTACGACCTGAACACATTGATACCAAAAGGCTCCGGCTGGAATCTCCTCGTGGCGTCGGCCATCAACGATCGCGGCCAAATCGCCGGGACGGGAAACCTCCGTGGTAAGCTCCACGGCTTCCTCTTGAATCCAAAGCGTGAAACTATCGACCTAAGCTCGCATGAAGACCGGATGCGCGAGCAGATGCGTGTCTTTGATCGATATACGTGGGACTTTGGGCATGGCCGATGTGGTTGTCTATGCGCGGCCGAGCTGGCGGGGAATTCCTGGGAAAAGCTAATCACGCAATGTCCCCTGCCGCTCGAGTTCGACATCTTATCATGGCCGGATGACATTATCCGCGCCGCGTCGAGCACCAGCAAAAGATAGCCGGCGGAGATCCGCTCAGTAATCGTTGCCGGAATCGGCGGATTCGTCAGGGCGTGGGCCGGCGGGGACGGGTTCCAGCATGAATTTGGTTAGGCGGACGTCTTGCGGGATGGCGATGGGGTATTTACCGTCGAAGCAGGCGCGGCAGAATTTGTCTTTGTGGAGGCCGACCGCGCGCACCACCCCGCCTAGCGACAGGTAGCCTAGCGACGTGGCGCCGATCATCTGGCGGATCTCTTCGACGGAGTGTTTGGCCGCCACGAGCTCGTCCTGCGAGGCCATGTCGATTCCGTAGAAGCAGGGGTACTTGACCGGCGGCGCGCTTATGCGGACGTGTACTTCGGCCGCGCCAGAGTCGAACATCATCCTCACCAGCTTCCCCGTCGTCGTTCCGCGGACGATAGAATCGTCCACCATGACGATTCGCTTACCTTCCAGCATCTCTCGCAGCGGCGTGTACTTCATGCGGGCGCCCAGGTCGCGCATCCGTTGGTCTGGCTGAATGAAGGTGCGCTGAATATACCGATTCTTGACGACACCTTCGCCGTATGGAATCCGCGATGCCTCGGCGTATCCCAGCGCGGCGGGGATGGCGGAATCCGGAATTGGAATGACGATGTGGGCGCCGGGCGCGGGGTGCTCCTTCGCCAGCTCGTGGCCCATGCGGCGGCGGACGGCGTGGAGGCTCTTGTTGTACATGTGGCTGTCCGGCCGAGCGAAATAGATGAACTCGAAGATACACGTAGCGTGCTGCGCCTCCGGGACTATCTGGACCTCGCGAAGTCCGTCGTCGTCTATCACCACCATCTCGCCAGGCTCGACCTCTCGCAGATACCTCGCGCCAACGACGTTGAGCGCGCACGTTTCCGATGCGAGCACGTAAGTCGGGTTCTCGCGGTACTCACCCGCATCGATCTGGCCGATACACAGCGGGCGGATTCCATACGGGTCTCGGAGCGCGATCAACTTATCGTGGGTCATGATCGCCAGCGAATAAGCCCCCTCCAGCCGAGAAACCATCTCCTTCACCGCCGCCTCAATGTCGCCTTCGTACAGATGAGAGAGAAGCTGGGCGATTACCTCACTGTCGTTGCTGGTCTCGAAGCCAACTCCGCGCTTCTCCAGCGCGGAGCGAAGGGGTCCGGAGTTGATCAGGTTCCCGTTGTGGGCGACCGCCACCTGGCCGGCAACGGCCGTGCAGCAGAGCGGCTGCGCGTTGCGCACCACGCTTGAACCCGTAGTCGAATAGCGAGTGTGTCCAATGGCGATGTGCCCGCCTCGCAGCGCTTCGAGGTCATCCTCGTCGAAGACCTGTGTGACCAGCCCCATATCCTTGTGAACGCGGATACACTCCCCATCAGCCACCGCAATTCCCGCGCTCTCCTGCCCCCGGTGCTGCAGCGCGAAGAGTCCGAAGAACGCAATACGCGCTACCTCTTCCCCGCGCCCGAACACGCCAAAGATCCCGCACTCCTCTTTCGGCGAGTCGGTCGTTAGTTCATTGGGTCGATGGGTCGCTGAGGCAGGCATTTGCTAGTAATAGCCTCCGAGGGCGTCTTCGGGAAGAGGATCATTAAAGTCTTCCGGAACTACAAATCGTCCCTGGTCAATGCCCGGTTTTCGCGGAACATCTGGCGCTTGCGATATTGGGATTATCCTGGCGACTGGCCGACCGGAATACGTAATGATCACTTCGATGGCTTCGTTTATCACGCGGTCCAAGAGTGATGAGAAATCGGCCTTTGCCTGTTCGAAAGTGACCGTTACCGTCATGGTGGTATTCAACAGTCGAGACTAACTCGCCTGCATGATCGACCTGATCGTCCCCTGGTAGATACGCGATAGTTCGGAGATAGGTTCTCGGAGAAGCTCCTTGCCGTCCAGGGAGAGCCTTAGGTGTTCGCCGCCGACGGTACCGAGCCAGTCGGCGCGGATTCCGTGCTGCTCGGCCAGCTTCTCCAGTTTCTTCCACTGTTTCTCCGTGCGGAGCGAAACGACTATGCGGGATTGAGTCTCACCGAAGAGGATCGCGCTGGGCGGCAATCCGTTAAAGTCCGAAGACCGCAAAGTCAGGTATGCCCCGACCGAGTTGGGCACGCAGGATTCCGTAAGACAGACCGCAAGCCCGCCGTCAGAACAATCGTGTGCCGAGGCCAGCAAGGCTTCCTGAATCAACTCAATGACACATGCGTGCAATCGCTTTTCCGCTTCGAGATCAATCGCCGGCGGCCGGCCGGCTTCTTTGCCATGGATGACGGCCAAATACTCGCTCCCGCCGAGGCCGCCGGTCGGATCGTTATCGGCGCGGAGCATCACGAGAATGTCGCCTTCCTCACGAAATGCGGATCCGCACCGCCGATTGACGTCATCGAGGATTCCAAGCATGCCGACAATCGGCGTTGGGTGGATCGGGCCTTCCGGCGTTTCGTTGTAAAACGAGACGTTACCGGAAGCTACGGGCGTGCCGAGCACTTCGGTGGCCTTCGCCAACCCTTCCACGCAGCGGCGGAACTGCCAGAATCCGGCCGGCTTTTCCGGATTCGCGAAGTTCAGACCGTCGGTGATAGCCACCGGTCGCGCTCCTGTGCATGCCACGTTTCGGGCGGATTCCGCCACTGCGATCATGCCGCCGACGTAGGGATCGAGGTAGCAGTAGCGGCCGTTCCCATCGGTCTTGACGGCGATCCCCTTCCCCGTCCCCCGGATTCGAAGGACCGCTGCATCCGCCTGGCCAGGACCAAATATGGTCTGCGTCATAACCATGGAATCGTACTGCTGCGTCACCCACTCTTTGGAAGCTATGGTCGGTGACGCCAGAATCCACCGGAGCGCGTCTGAATAACTCGCCGGCTCGGGAAGAGATAGCGGATCGAAAGCCTGGAGCTCGTGAACGTACTTAGGTTCAGCCGCGTCGAGGTGGTA
>JBKJZI010000249.1:0-2876 GCA_046715155.1 Chthonomonadales bacterium
GGTGTAGGGTGTAGGGTGTAAGGTGGCGACCGAGCCAACACCCTACACCCTACACCCAACACCCAACGCCGGCTTACATAAACAGTCCGCCGTCTATCGAGATGACCTGGCCGGTGACGTAGGCGGAATCGTCGGTGGAGAGAAAGAGGACGACCTTCGCAACGTCTTCCGGAGAGCCCAGGCGTTTCAGGGGGACCTGGCCGAGCATCTGGTCCCGCAGCTCCTGAGAGAGAGCCTCCGTCATTACAGTCTGAATGAATCCGGGCGCCACCGCGTTCACCGTGATGTTTCGCGATCCCAGCTCTTTCGCGGTGGTCTTGGTCAGCGCAATAATACCCGCTTTGCTTGCCGAATAGTTTGCCTGTCCCGGGTTACCCACGAGGCCCATCACCGAGGCGATGTTGACGATCTTCCCGTACTCCTGCTTGAGCATGATTCTCGCGACGGCTTTGGTACAGAAGAACGTCCCTTTGAGGTTAATGTCGATCACCGCGTCCCAGTCTTCCTCGGACATTCGCAGAATCAGCTTATCGCGCGTAATCCCGGCGTTATTGACCAGGATGTCGATCCGCCCGAACTTCTCCATCGCCCCGTCGAACATCCGCTGAACGTCTTCCCAGACCGCCACGTTGCCCTGAACCGCGAGCGTGCGCCTTCGAGTAGTCTCCGTCACTTCCTGCGCCACGGTCTCCGCATTCTCAGGGACGAAGTCTGTGATAACAACATCCGCCCCTTCACTCGCCATCGCCAGCGCGATAGACCGCCCGATTCCGCGCCCCCCTCTCCCAGCACCCGTAACCAACGCTACCTTCCCGTCAAGCTTCATTCGTCTATCTCCGACTGCGTTCTTCGAGATCATGCCATGTGAGAGATTGAATCACCGAGTCTTTGGGAAAGGCCTGTTTCATTAGGGCCACGAGGTCAGCGCCCATTGGGTCGAAATCTTCTGTTCTCGGGCGTTCGCCTGGCTTGCCGATTGACAGCATTTTACATTCGAAGCAGAACAAGACATCTGCGGCTGACCTTCCTCTTCGGAACCGTAGAGCCACGCCGGGCATCATAACACAGGCTTTTGCAATGTCCCAACCATAATTGCGCGAGTCCCCGAGCCGGTTTACGACCTTTTGCGTCCATTCACTGCTTGGCTTGAAAGGTCCCGCAATTGTCTGCTGCTCGATTGTACGCCCCTTCTTCGGATTGAGCCGAAATAGCTCGACGGAATCCGCCCGCGCGATGTTCAACCACTCCGCCAGTCCGAAGTGCAATGGGACCCGATAGCAAAGCCAGGAATAGTAGCACGTGGCCGCAACCACGATGACCAGCGCCCTACGCGCCCAACTGCGCTTCATGAGCAGAATCCGTAAGTAACTTCGTCGCCTCGTCCAGCGAAGCTAGATCCTGAACGCTTATCACGGGCGCGTCCTTTTCCGTCCGCTTCAACAAACCGGCGAGGACTTCGCCGGAGCCTAGTTCGATGAAGGTATTCACGCCGTCCGAGAGCAGGAGGCGCATGGATTCTTCCCAGCGGACGCTTCCGCTTACTTGCATAGTCAAGAATGGCGCAAAATCGACGCCGCTCGTGCTGTACTCGGCGGTCACATTGACTACGATCGGAATCTGCGCTTGCTTGAACTGGGCCGCGCGCAACTCGGGGTAGAGCGCATCCCCAGCCGTGACCATCAGTGGGGAGTGGAAGGCGCCGCTCACCGCTAGCGGAATCACACGCTTCGCGCCTGCTGTCTTCGCCAGTTCCCCTGCCTTCTCCACCGCCGCGGATTCGCCCGAGATGACAATCTGGCCGGGACAGTTGTAGTTCGCGATGCTGACCACTCCGGAATCTCGCGCTTCCTCGCAGGCTTTCTTCGTGGCATCCGCATCCAGGCCAAGTATGGCCGCCATAGCTCCCGGCTTCCGCTGCGCCGCTTCGTGCATTAGCTCCGCCCTTCGCCGCACCAGCTTAAGCCCCGCCTCGAATCCGATGGTCCTCGCAGCGTAATGAGCGGCATATTCGCCAACACTGTGCCCGGCGACCGCAAAGGGTTCGACCTCAACTCGCGACCGCAGCGCCTCCAGAGCAGCGCAGCTCGTCACGAAAAGCGCCGGCTGCGTGTGAATGGATTGCTTGAGTTCCTCTTCCGGTCCGTTGAAACAGAGTCCGGACAGCGAGTATCCCAAAACGGAATCGGCTAAATCGAACAGATTCCGCGCCGCCTCCACGTTCGCATAAAAGTCGGCGCCCATGCCAACCTTCTGCGAACCCTGACCCGGGAAGAGAAAGGCAATCTTCATCGTAGCGTCAAGTGTTGAGTGTTGAGCGTTAAGCCTCGAGATAGTTTCTCAACGCTCGACGCTTACCGCTCAAGGCTCATCCCGCGACCAGCGAATGACATTTGCACCCCAGGTGAGGCCGGCGCCGAAGCCGACAGTTACCAGGACATCACCGCGATGAATTCGGCCCTGCTCCAACGCCTCTACCATGGCAATTCCGATGGAACCGGCGGAGGTGTTTCCGTAGAGCTCCACATTCAGGAAGACTTTCTCCATCGGTAGGCCCATGCGCTCGGCGGCCGCCTGTATGATCCGGATGTTTGCCTGGTGCGGCAGGAATAGGTCTACGTCCTTTGGCGTAAGATCGGCCATACAGAGTGCGTCGATGCTTGTTTCGCCCATGATCTTTACCGCGAACTTGTAGACCTCAGCGCCCTTCATCTGAATGTAATTGCGCTTATCGCCGGAATGGATGGACACCGGGCAGACATTGCCGCCGCCCTCCAGCCAGATCTGATCGAAGCCGCCACCGTCAGTTCCCATGGATGAAGCCAGGATGCCCTCGTCCGGCGCGCAGGGTCCGACCACGGCAGCGCCCGCCCCATCCC
>JBKJZI010000250.1:0-3784 GCA_046715155.1 Chthonomonadales bacterium
CGGCCGTGTGTGGCCGCCGTGGCTTGTCTGCGCGTAGTGGCTTTCTACCGCGGGCTGCCACACCGGGCCGCCCCTACAAACCGGGATTCTACGTGTCTAGTGATATCTGATTTCGAAATTGTGGAATCCGCCGCTTCCTTCGGTGTACTGTACCCGAACCTCCGCAACGTGGGCGAGGGGCGGCCCTTTCCTTATCCAGGCGACGAGTGATTCGAGAGCGGAATCCTCACCCTCGGCAATGATCTCCACGTCTCCGTTCGGTAGATTCCGAACATATCCCAGGAGGTCCAGGCGGCGCGCCTCCCGCTGCGCGTAAGCGCGGAACGAGACGCCCTGGACCCGCCCCATTGCGACAATGTGCGCCCTCTTCGTCATGGTGCCTAGCGTAGAAAATCATGCAAAAAACGCAAGCCGGATTCCGCGAATCACTCTGGTATTCCTGCCGGGTCTGCCGATATATGGAAAGAGTGATGCGTGACACGTGCTGCGTGCTGCGTGAGAACCCAAGACCTAACACCCAATAACCAACACCGCTCTAGCTATTATGCGAAACGTCTGGCGACTGTTTAGAGAAATGCGGCGGTACCGGCGGGTGATGATCTTCATCTGCTTCCTGACCCTGTTCTCGGCCGCGGTTGGGATTCCGGGACCGCTCATCGTCAAGTATCTTATCGATCACCTCATCGCCGGACAGCCGGTGAATCTGGCCCTGATCTTCTGCTTATTGGTCGGAATCGCAGCGCTCAACGGCCTGATTCAGTATGTATTGACCATGGCTGTCACATACCTCGGCCAGCGGTTCAAGTACGACATCCGCCGCAAGCTATACGCCCACATGCAGACGCTCTCCCTGGGGTTCTTCGAAAAGAGCCAGACGGGGAAGCTGATGTCCAACATCACGAATGACGTGGCCGCGCTGGACAACCTCATCAGCGGCGGATTCGTGACGATCATCTCCGACACGGCGACGCTGGCCGCGGTTCTCGTCATCGTCTTCCATCTGGACTGGCAGCTCGCGCTCGTCGCTCTAAGCATCTACCCGTTTTACATCTTTAACTATCTGATACATATCGCACCGATAAAGCAGTCGGCAGATTATGCGCGCGATGAGCGGGACGTCATGCTCGGCGACCTTCAGGAGAAGCTTGCGGGAGCGATGGTGGTCAAATCATACGCCAAAGAGCGCTCCGAAATCCGGAGCTTCACGGGTCAAAATCGCAGCCTCCTAAACCATAACGTCCGGCTCTCCATGCTGGGAACGCGCCTGTGGACGATCGCCGAGTTTCTGGGGAGCGGTTGCGGGACGGCTTTGATCCTCTGGTACGGCGGCCGCGAGGTGCTGCGCGGAGACCTGACTCCCGGCGCACTCGTAGCTTTCCTGACCTACATCACCAACTTCCTCTATTCGCCGACGGTGCGGTTGATTCAGTTGAACGAGCACATCGCGCGTGCGAATGCCGCGCTGCGGCGAGTGTTTGCCACTCTGGACACGGAGCCGAACGTAAAGGACCGCATTGATGCTCCAGAGCTCCCAATCCTCTCCGGCGAAATGCGATTCCGCGACGTTTGGTTCGAATATGAGCTGGGACATCCTATCATCAAGGGCGTCGATCTGGACGTGCGGCCGGGACAGATGGTTGCCTTCGTGGGCGGCTCGGGGTCCGGCAAGACGACGATGATCAACTTGCTGTCACGGCACTACGACGTGACCGGTGGCGCGATCACTTTGGATGGATTCGACTTACGCGAGGTCAGGCTCGATTCGCTCCGCAAGCAGGTAGGCGTGGTCATTCAAGAGACGATCCTGTTCAACACCACGGTGCGGGAGAACATCCGCTACGGCCGGTTGGATGCGACGGACGAGGAAGTCCAGGAGGCGGCGAGGGCGGCCAACATAGCCCACGTGATAGAGGCTCTCCCGAAGGGTTACGACACCCGGATCGGCGAGGATGGCGTGAAGCTCTCAGGCGGGGAAAAGCAGCGGGTTGCAATCGCTCGGGCCATTCTTTCCGATCCGCGGATTCTGATTCTGGACGAGGCCACTTCTTCACTCGATTCCGCCGCGGAGTCCCTGATCCAGGAGGCCGTGGAACGCCTGATGCGCGGCCGTACGAGCTTCGTCATAGCTCACCGACTTTCCACGATTGTGAAAGCCGATCTCATCGTGGTCATGGACCGCGGTGAGATTCGAGAGGCAGGCACGCACCGCGAGCTTCTCACAAATGGAGGACACTACGCGGCGCTCTACAACGAGCAGTTCAAAGCAGCGCTGCATAAGGAAGTCGAGTTAGGCGTCCTGCCAACAATCAACATCCCACACGCCACACCCGCATAAAGACATGGGCAATTTTCCTAGATTGTTAAAATACCTGCATCCCTACCGTCAGAGGGTGGGGCTGACGATTGTCTTGATGTTGTTGGTGACGGCATCCACACTGCCGGTGCCGCTTATCATCAAGTACGTCATAGACGTGGCGCTGCCGCGCAAGGCCTTTGGCGCGCTGAACTGGATCTTCTGGATCGTCGCTTCGGTATACGCGGTGCGCGGAGTCGCCTCGTTCACGCTCAATTACCTCATCGGCTGGCTGGGGCAGCGGGTCGTGTTCGATCTGCGGTTCCAATCCTATCGGCACCTGAACCGGCTTTCGCTCGCATACTACGACCAGCGGCAGACCGGCAAGATCATGGCGCGGGTAGTGGACGACATCAACGTCATCCAATACATGATCACCGGCGGATTCGTGCAGCTTATCACCGACCTCCTCACGCTGCTGCTGGTGATTCCGGTCATGTTCTGGATGGACCGCAAACTTGCGATGGTCGCGCTCTGCATCGTGCCGGTTTACGTGGTGATCTACAAGCTTTTCCTGCGCAAGATACGGCCGCTCAGCGTGGAGATGCGCGAGCGGTGGGATGCGCTGCTCGGAGGTCTCCAGGAAAAGCTGGCCGGAATCGCCGTCGTGAAAGCCTTCGTGCGCGAGGGCTACGAGACCGATCGATTCATGGCGGACGTAGCTCACAACTTTCGCCTTGGCATGACGCAGGCGAAGCTTAACCGTGGGCTCGGACTGTTCGCGACGGTTATCCGGGCGATCGGCACCGGCTGCATCTATTGGCTCGGCGCGAAGATGGTCTATGGCAAGCAGATTCAGCCGGGGGAGCTGATCGCCTTTACGGCCTACCTCGCCTATCTGTATGATCCGACGGTCCGGGTCGTGGACTTCAACGTGCAGGCGCAGTGGGCGGCGGCGGCGATGGACCGCGTTTTCGAAACGTTGGACACCCGACCAGAGATCACAGATTCCGAGAATGCCGTGCCGCTGACGGAGATCCGGGGTGAGGTCGAATTCCGAAACGTGACGTTTGGATACGACCGGAAGCGTCCCGTGCTCAAGTGGATCGATCTAAAGGTGCGGCCGGGCGAAGTGATCGCGCTCGTTGGCCCCTCCGGCGCAGGGAAGACCACGCTGGTCAACCTCATCGCCCGATTCTACGACGTCAACGAGGGATCAGTGATGATCGACGGAATCGATATTCGGCAGATCCGACTGGAAACGATCAGGCGCCAGATTGGCTACGTGAGCCAGGAATCTCTGCTCTTCTCAGTAACGCTGCGTGAGAACATTAGCTATGGGCGGAAGGATGCTACGGAAGAGCAGATAGTCGAAGCGGCGAAGAGCGCGGACCTGCACGATTTCATACTGTCCCTTCCGGATGGGTACGACACGAAAGTCGGCGAGGATGGTATCAACCTCTCTGATGGCCAGAAGCAGCGATAATCTAT
>JBKJZI010000251.1:0-1104 GCA_046715155.1 Chthonomonadales bacterium
ACCATCCCCTGGGGCCAGACCGGCCGGTTGCTCCAGATAAGTACCTCCCGCACAGGACCCAGCACGCCTGCCTGAATCCACTCCACCGTGCGGCACGAAGCTTCATCCGTGGTGGGAGAAGCCGTCATCTGGGTGGCCGCACCCCCCTCCCGCGCGGCCCTCAATAACGCCCGGCCTTCCGCTATCGTACGCGTCAGCGGCTTGACGCAGCAGACGTGCTTCTTCCGCTTCAACGCCGCCATCACCACGAGGGCGTGCGTATGGTCCGGAGTGCCGCAGTAGACTCCGTCGATCTTATCTCCCTCGGTTCGCAGCATCTCCCGGAAGTCGCGATACCGCCGCGCCTGCGGCCACCGGTCGAACGCCTTCTTCGCGACGACATCGTCCACGTCGCAAAGCGCCGCGATTCGGAATCCGGCCTTTTCACATTCCTGAAGCTGCGAGAATCCGACGCCTCCAACTCCCACTCCAGCCAGGTTGATCCGGCTGTTCGCCCCCTGGCCCTTCGCCCGCGCGGATGCAGGAATCACGCTCACCGAAGCCAGCGCCGCAGCTTTCAACAGTTCTCGCCGGCCGATTGTGGTCAGCGCAGGGGATTCTGCCGATTCTGCGTAGGAAGGCCGCGACCGTTTCATGACTTCCCTCCAATTCACTGAGTATTGCCCGTCTAGGGCCGAAGAACGTGTCTCCATACCCGGACAAGGCCTACCCCCAACATAACAAGGGTCGCTAGAATAATGGAACCGAAAATGACCTGGCTTGCGGTGGTCTTCAGATTATCACCGCTCATGGACATCATTCCCACGAGAAAGAAAAGCCCTGCCCCCGCAATTACGATGGCGCTGCCCGCCAGGCCGACCGCGACCTTCAAGAGCTTCTCCATTTGATCTCATCGCTCCAGTGGAATGCCAGGTAGCAAATCCTCGTCGACAGAATCCTCTGAATACGAACTTCGTAATTACTCTAGACCCTATACCCTATACCCTCGCCCCTTCGCCCCGTTGGAGCGTCTCCAACCGGCGCGCAATCCCCCAGCCTTTGACTCCGGAGCCAGGAAAATAGGCGACCGTAGTCGCCTGATGACTGCGTAGCATAGGGACGTGA
>JBKJZI010000252.1:0-2719 GCA_046715155.1 Chthonomonadales bacterium
AGGACGTGGACTATCTCGTCGGTCCGGAGGCGTTTGGCAGAATGACGCCCGTTCTCCAGTTTCGCGAAGAGCTGGGGGCAATTGTGAGAATAGGCGTTATCGACTTCATGCCGATTCCGCAAAAGTACCTCGACCTGGCGCAGTTTCTCCAGATTCCGGCGGCAGACGACATACCCATCATTGCGGCGGAAGGATTGATACTGCTTAAGCTCGATGCCAATCGACATCAGGACCTGGCCGATGTCGTGGCGCTCATACGAGCCGGACTTGATACGGATGCCGTCAGCAAGTATCTCAGGCTCAATGCCCCCGATCTCCGGGAGCGCTTCGCGGAATTGGTTCTGGCGGCGAGCTAGGCGGGAGGATTCCACGCCGCCGATCCGATGAGTTCTGTGCTCCCGATGGGCAGCAGCGCCAGAACCGCCTCAACGATCTGCGGCCACGTCAGCTCGTCATAGAAGAACTCGTTGTTTGAATCCACCTTGCCGCCTCCCGGGAGGGATTATCGGGGCGTAAGTAAGCAGACGCCGAGGTTACCCGTCGCTAGAATCTGTCCCCGGTTGTTGATCGCCACGGCGTTGAATAGCTGCCAGCCGGAATCGCGGGGTATGAGGCGGTTGAGGTCGAGCATCTCGCCATTCATATAGAGAAACTGGGACTGTTCTCCGCCGATGATGGAGGTCATATCGATCTCCGAGATTCCGACGATCCAACCGTGATCATTGATCGCGTGCGCGACACTGTCCTTTCCGCCGAGGGTCCCGATATCCGCCAGGCGGCCGTTCTCCCACATAAAGGCGTGGCTTATGGCGACGTTTTGGTAAGGGGCTTCCCGCACCATGCCCGTGTCGGCGGTTCCGACGATCTGTCCGCGCTCATTGATTGCGTGAGCGGTACTGCTCCGCCCTCCAAAGGTTCCGAGTTCGATAATCTCGCCGCTTTTCCAGACGTAAGCCCGCTCGGTCCAATAGCTATGCTCGCGGGCATTACAGACTACGTGTCCTGCGTTGTTAATGTCGAGTGCGTAGCTGAGCTGGAATCCAGGTAGGGTTCCAAGTTCGGACATCGAGTCGCCGTCCCACCGGACAGCTCGCCCGAGTTGACCGGGCACTTGGACGGTCCAGCCGACGATGTCGCCGTAATCGTTCATTCCCTCGGCGCCGGAGTCGTATGGGGAAGGGAGCGCCGCGATCCGGCCATCTTTCCACCTGAACGCGCTCGTCGGGTCCCCCATCCAATTGCCGGCAGCGCTGGATGTTCCGACGACTTCTCCTCCGACATTGATATCCTCGGCGAAGCTCCAGCCAGCACCCAGAGTGCCTACTTCGCGCACATGCGCGCCGTCCCAAATGAAAGCCCTTCCGATATACACCTCGGGGATTCCGCCCCCGGTGCCGGTAGCCAGCACGACTCCGCGTTCGTTGAGCGCGACCGGTGCGGTGTCATAATCTTCAAGCCCCGGTACCCGCGCTATACTGAAGCTAAGCGCGCCCGAGCTTCCGCCGCCGCAACCGACCATCAGGACGACGCCCAGTAGTGCGAGAGGGATAGGGGCAAAACTGATTTTCGGCTGAACCATATGGGAGCATTTGCGGAAACGGAAGTCGAATCCTTCAATGACCATGGGGGGAGCGAGCGCGCATATCCGCGGCTGAGAAGAATCCAGCGAGACGAATCGCAACCGTAGATTAAGTGGTTTTCTGCCGATACTGCAAATTCAAACAATTCGTGGAGGCTTAGCGATGGCGGAGGCAGCAGTGCCGCTGCGGCGGATAGATCATGTGCGATTCTTTGTTGGGAATGCGCGGCAGTCGGCGTACTTCTACCGCAACGCGTTCGGATTCGACGTCGTCGGCTATGCTGGCCTGGAAACGGGCGTCCGCGACCAAGCCGGGTATGTCATCCGCCAGGGCGACATCACCTTCGTCCTCGAATCCCCTCTAACGAAGGATCATCCGGACAACTACCGCCTGCAGCTCCACGGCGACGGAGTCCGCGACATCGCTTTGGAGGTCGATGATGTCACGGCCGCCTTTGAAGAAACAACCATACGCGGCGCTGAAGGTCTGATTCCGCCGACACGCGTGGAAGACGAGAATGGAGTCTACGAATCCGCCACGATCCGCGCCTACGGCGACACCGCCCATACGTTCGTAAATCACGACAACTATCGCGGAATCTTTGCGCCGGGATACAAGCCTATCGAGTCCGAAAGGTACAGCCCTCGGACGTTCCATCCGGCGGGCCTCAAGTTCATAGACCACATCGTCGGCAATGTGGAAGAGGGCAAGATGGACGAGTGGGTCCATTTTTACGAGCGGGTGATGGGGTTCTCCCAGCTCGTCCACTTCGACGACAAGGACATCTCCACCGAGTATTCCGCGCTGATGTCGAAGGTAGTCCAGGGCGGGAACGGCCGGATCAAGTTCCCCATCAACGAACCGGCGAAGGCGCGGAAACGCTCGCAGATCGAGGAGTACCTGAACTTTTACGGGGGTCCCGGCGTGCAGCATATTGCGCTGGCGACCGAAAACATCATCGAGACGGTGAAGGCGCTCCGGCACAACGATGTATCGTTTCTTCGCGTCCCGAACGCCTATTACGAGCTGCTGCCGGAGCGGATCGGGGAGATCGACGAGGATATCCAGGAGCTCGGAAAGCTAGGGATACTGGTGGACCGGGACGAGGAAGGGTACCTGCTGCAGATCTTCACCAAGCC
>JBKJZI010000253.1:0-5417 GCA_046715155.1 Chthonomonadales bacterium
CGAATAAGAGTTCGACCTCTACATTCGGGTTGAGTACGGGGAGATGAGCGGCCGGGCCCAGGACGCGGTCAGCTATATCGAAGAGAAGACGAAGGGGTAGGGTCTAGGGTCTAGGGTCTAGGGTATCGGGTACAAGCGCACGGACCTAAACCCGATACCCGATACCCGATACCCGATACCCTGGGATTTGGCATGAGTAATCAACCGGGCGGGTATGAGCCCCGGAGAGTCGTCGTCACCGGTCTCGGAGCTATCACGTCGCTCGGCCTTACGATCGACAGGTTCTGGGGGAACATCCTCGCGGGCCGGTCGGGAGTCTGTGGAATAACTGCGTTCGACCCCGCTCAGTTTGACACCAAGTTCGCTGCACAGATCAATGACTTCGACTCCGAAAACTACATGGACCGCAAGGACGCGAAGCGGATGGACCGCTACGTTCAACTTGCGGTCGGCGCTGCGCGCGAAGCCGTTAAGGACGCGTGCCTTGAGATCACGCCGGAGAACTGCGACCGGGTCGGCGTTTACATCGGCAGCGGCGTCGGCGGCCTTCTTACGATGGAGACGCAGACGCAGATTCTGATCGATCGCGGGCCGCAGCGCCTCAGCCCCTTTCTTATCCCGATGATGATTGCCGATATGGGCTCCGGCTTAGTCTCCATCCTCCTGGGAGCGCGCGGCCCAAACAGTACTGTGGTGACGGCCTGTGCTACCGGCACCCACGCTGTGGGCGACGCCTATGAGATCATCCGGCGCGGCGACGCCGACGCGATGATTGCCGGGGGCGCGGAAGCGGCTATCACCCAACTGGGCGTAGGCGGATTCAACGCGTGTAGGGCGCTATCTACCCGCAACGATGACCCCGAAGGCGCGAGCCGACCCTTCGACGCCACCCGCGACGGGTTCGTGCTCGGTGAAGGCGCGGGAATTCTAATTCTTGAAGAACTCGAGATCGCCCGCGCGCGCAACGCGCGGATATACGCCGAGGTGATAGGCTACGGAATGAGCGGCGACGCGTATCATATCACCGCTCCAGCGCCGGAAGGCGAGGGCGCTTCCCGGGCAATGGCCATGGCGCTGAAGAAGGCCGGAATCCGCCCGGACGAGATCGATTACGTCAATGCTCACGGCACCTCCACCATCCCGAATGACCGCCTGGAGACCGCCGCCGTTAAGCGCACGTATGGTGACCACGCCTACAAACTGGCGATGAGCTCCACCAAGTCCATGACGGGGCACCTTCTGGGCGCTGCCGGCGCGGTCGAAGCGCTCATCTGCTGCCTCGCTATCCGCGACCAGGTCGCCCCGCCGACCATAAACTACACCACCCCGGACCCCGAATGTGATCTCGACTACGTCCCCAACCAAGCTCGCAAGATGCCTATTCGAACTACAATGTCCAATTCTTTCGGATTCGGTGGCCACAACGCGACGATTGCTCTTCGAGCGATCTAATTGTCAATTATCAGTTATCAATTATCAATGAAGACGAGATCCGTATGGTCCAAGCAAATTGATTTGTTGATAATTGATAACTGATAACTGATAGTTACAATGCTCCGCCCTATTGTCTCTGGAATCTGGCAAATTGATCTCCCGTGGACGAATGCCTGGCTATTGGCGCGAGGCGGGGAGGCGACGCTCATCGATTCCGGGACGCGGTGGGATAGGAGGGCTTTGGTCCGAGCGCTGGAGGAGGCCTGTCCCGGCGGATTCCGGCTACGATCTGTATTGCTCACTCACGCGCATTGCGACCACTCAGGCAACGCGGCATTCCTCGCCAGGACATACGACGCCGAGCTCCTATGTCACTCCAAGGAAGAGTCTTTCCTCTCGACGCGGAGGACATATGCTCCACGCGGAATCCGCGCCATCAGCCGCAGCGGGTTTCTCTTTCTGGCGGGAGAGGCGGTGTTTCCGGTCGAGCGCCGCCAACCGGACCGGCTGCTGGTGGAGGGCGATTCCGTGGAAACGCCGATAGGACGGTTGACGGTACTGGAGACGCACGGGCACACTCCCGGGCATGTGAGCTACTATCACGAATCCGAGGGATGGCTCTTTTGCGGCGATGCGCTCATCAATGTGATTCCGTGGCTTCGCAAGACCGGACTGTCGCTTCCCCTTCCCGTGTTCACCTGGGACAAGCAGGCGACCGTGAGATCCGCCCAGAGGATCGCGGAACTGGGTCCGTCGGCGGTGTTCTCTGGGCATGGACGGCCGCTTACCGAACGCGCGCCGGAATCCATCCGCGAGTTCATGTCACGCATTAGCCATGCGGGCCATCCGGAAGGACTCTCCCGATCAGGCCGCCAATAACGAAACCGTGCTGCGCTTACACCAACGTCGTCTAGAATCCGGTCTTCAGCATGGAAGGCGCTGACGCGCTGGAGTCGATCCAGAGCCGCCTCGGCATCCGATTCCGGAATTCAACGTATCTTCAGCAGGCGCTGCGCCACCGCTCGGCTACGCTCGATCGGCCTCTCTTCAGCAATGAACGGCTGGAGTTTCTCGGCGATTCGCTGGTGGGAATGGTAATTTGCGATTACCTTTACTCCAGCCATGCGGATTGGTCCGAAGGCGACCTGGCGAAGGCCAAGGCGTATCTCGCGAGCGAGCCGATCCTGGCCGAGGCCGCGCGTTTGCTCCGGTTGGATGAAGTATTGGAGATGAGCGCCGGCGAGGAGGCGTCTGGGGGGCGGATGCGGCCGTCCATCCTGGCGGATGCGTTCGAAGGACTCGTCGCCGCGATTTATCTTGACCAGGGAGTTCGCAGCGCGCGAAAGGTTGTCCGCGGCGCGCTTCGCGAGGCATTACTGCGAGTAGGAACGCCGGATTACCATATCGACTTCAAATCCAAGCTGCAGGAAAGGCTTCAGGCGAGCCTGCGGAAGACGCCTCACTACCGAACCATCGCGGAATCCGGCGCAGACCACGACAAGACATTCACTTCGCACGTAATGGTCGGCCGCAAGGTCCTCGGGCAGGGCGAGGGGAAAAGCAAGAAGCAGGCCGAACAGGCCGCGGCCAAGTCGGCATTGGACGCAACCGCGGATTAAAATCCACGGTTGGGAGAACCGTCCTACCGGACGGGCGATACGCTCTTCCTGAGAACGTAGGAGCCTTCCGCTCGTCCGAAGGACGATTCCGACCTGCCGTGGATTTTAATCCGCGGCATTTGTGGTAAAGGAGAGAGTGTGCCGGAACGGGCTCAGATTGGTATCATTGGCGGGAGCGGATTCTACAGTCTGCTGCCGGATGTGCGGGAGGTGCAGATCGAGACGCCGTTTGGGCCGCCGAGCGACAGCATTCATCTTGCAGAATTGGGCGACCGCACGCTGGCATTCCTGCCAAGGCACGGGCGGAATCATACCATCCCGCCGCACAAGATCAATTATCGCGCAAACATCTGGGCGCTCCACTTTCTCGGAGTTCGATTCCTCATAAGTCCGTGCGCGGCCGGAAGTCTGCAGCCGCACGTAAAACCGGAGCAGTTCGTTCTGTGCGATCAGTACGTCGACCGCACACGCGGAAGGCAGGACACTTTCTACGAGGGGCCGGCGGTCTACCACGTGAGCCCTGCCGATCCGTATTGCCCTCACCTTCGTAAGCTGGCGGCAGAAGTTATCCGAGAGCAGGGTATTACGGTCCATGAGAAGGGCACGATCGTCGTCATCAACGGACCCCGATTCTCAACGAAGGCGGAGAGCAGTTGGTTTTCGGCGCAGGGGTGGGAGGTGATCGGGATGACGCAGTATCCGGAGGCTTACCTGGCGCTGGAGAAGGCGATGGCCGTAGTGAACATTTCGCTTATTACGGACTTCGACTGCGGACTGTTCGAGCAGCAGGGTATTGAGCGCATCTCTGCCGAGGAGATTCTGCGAGTGTTTAACGAGAACGCCCGGAGGGTGAAAGAGGTGGTGCTCGAGCTTACGCGACGGATTCCGCTCGACCTCGCCAGCCCCTCCCATCATTCACTCGACCACGCAAAGATCAGTGGCTGAAAACGCTGGGTGTATAGAGACCGTTGCCTGGACAGGCGATTCTATTCGCCTGATCGACCAGACGGCGCTTCCCGCTCGTCTAGAGTACTTGGAGATACGCGATTGGCGCGTGGCGGTCGAGGCCATTCGTACAATGGTGGTCCGCGGCGCCCCCGCAATCGGCTGCACAGCCGCACTTGGTATGGCCCTGGCTGCGCGCGAGCTGCAACGCGCGGATTCTTCGCGATTCCGCAACGAAATGACCGTTGCGGCTGAGGCGTTCCGCGGTTCGCGGCCTACAGCGGTCAACCTTGTCTGGGCTATCGATCGGATTCTAAGCGTAGTGGATTCTACGGCAGGCGAATCGTTCGAGCTGGCTTCGGCCGTTGAACGAGAGGCAGTAACCATTCTTCAGCAGGACCTTCAGGCAAACCGACAACTTGGCCGCCATGGGGCTCCTTTGCTGCCGGAAACCGGGACCGTCCTGACCCATTGCAATGCGGGCGCTCTCTGCGCGGCGGGCTATGGCACGGCCCTCGGCGTCATTCGCGCGGCCGTCGAATCCGGTAAGCAGATTCACGTGATCGCAGACGAGACCCGGCCGCG
The DNA here is from genome assembly GCA_046715155.1 of Chthonomonadales bacterium. Lineage (GTDB taxonomy): Bacteria > Armatimonadota > Chthonomonadetes > Chthonomonadales > CAJBBX01 > JBKJZI01. The sequence goes on from JBKJZI010000253.1 coordinate 4,584, forward strand.
GCTGCAGGGCATGAAGCTCACGGCCTGGGAGCTTCAGCATGACGGGATTCCGGTCACGGTCATCGCGGATAACATGGCCGCCGCGCTGATGCGTCAGGGTCGGATCGACTGCGTTTTGGTGGGGGCCGATCGCATTGCCGCTAACGGCGATACCGCCAATAAGATCGGCACGTATGGCGTGGCGGTACTGGCGCATCACCACGAGATTCCGTTCTACGTCGCGGCGCCGATGTCAACGGTTGACTTTGCGCTGCCAGATGGCGCGGCGATCCCGATAGAGGAACGTGAATCCGAGGAAATGACCCACATCGGCGGAATCCGCGTGGCGCCGGAGGGTGTGCAGACGCTGAATCCGGCTTTTGACGTCACGTCAAACAGCCTTATAACAGCAATCATCACAGACATTGGAGTCGCCCGACCTCCTTATGTGGAGTCGTTGCGCGGTCTGGAGAAGTCGGTATCCGCAACTCTTCAAAAACAGCTAATCCAGCTCGATTAAAGGAGACAGTATTGGCCGCGCTGCTTGCGGAATCACTTATTCGGGACATACCGGACTACCCGACGCCCGGAATCATGTTCAAGGACATAACGCCCGCCCTAGCGGATTCGGCTGCGTTGGCGGAAGCGGTTCAGCGTATGACTGAATTGACCGCGGAATGCCGGCCGGATATGATAGTCGGCATCGAATCGCGCGGTTTTATCTTCGGCGCGCCTATCGCGGTGAATCTCGGTCTCGGTTTTACCCCGATCCGGAAGCTGGGGAAGCTCCCTTATAAGACTGTCCGGGAAGAATATGAGCTTGAATACGGCAGCAACACCGTCGAGATCCACCAC
>JBKJZI010000254.1:0-5668 GCA_046715155.1 Chthonomonadales bacterium
GCGCAGAAGTAGTATCATCCACACAAAGGATCGAACTAACGCAGCAGGAGGCAGGAGATGAGGCCCACCTGCTGGCTTCCCTGCTGCCGGGCGTGCCAGTCATTGCAGGGAAGGACCGAAGGGTGACGGGCGCCCTAGCCTATGATAGATTCAAACCGGACGTTATTGTGCTCGACGACGGAATGCAGTTTTACCAGCTACATCGCGATCTCGACCTGGTGCTGCTGGACGCGCAACGGCCCTTCGACAATGGATGGACGTTTCCGCGCGGCCTGCTGAGGGAGCCGCCTTCCCATTTGCGGCGCTCCGGATGCACTGTCATCACGAATGTCGATAAAGCAGCCCCGGAATCCGTGGAATCGATCCGGCGGACCGCGTCGAAACTCTCTCGCGGCCATCCGGTTCTCACAGCCAGACTCACGGCTACGTCCCTGAATGCGCTGGACCGCTCTCATTCACTTCCGCCGGAGTGGCTGAAAGATAGGAAAGCCGCCGTGCTGTCCGCCATCGGCAACCCTGAATCGTTCACCCGACAAGTCGCCAATCTTGGGGCGGAGGTCGTGCACCGTGTGGATTTCCCTGATCACCATCGAGTCACGGTCGGCGAATTGAATGAAGTCATTGAGGCGGCTTGCGGGGCGGGGGCTGAGGCAGTTATCGTAACCGAAAAAGATGCTGTCAAGCTCCCTCCGCTAATGCGGCCGATTCCGTTTTACGCGCTGGCGGTGACGATGGCTGTGGATGACGAAGCGGCGTTTGAACGGATCCTGCTTAAGGCGGTAGGCAAGTGATCAGGCGCAAACGCTGGGGCCGCGCGATTGGTCTCGGCTTTCTACGCGTCGTGATGTCATTGGTCCGGCCCTTGCCATTACCACTTGCGTTGCGGGTTGGGAGGGGACTGGGCACGTTGATGCGGCTCGTTGCCAGGAAGCGGTACCGCGTGGCCCTAAAGAATCTGGAGATTGCATTCGGCGACTCAAAGTCGACGGAGGAGAAGGAACGAATCGCGTGTGAATGCTTTAAACACTTCGGGATGTTTGCCGTCGAGAGCCTGAAGTTCGGCTATATGTCCCAGGAAGAGGTTGATCGACGTCTTACCGTTCAGGAGGGCGGTTTGGAACTTCTGAGGGAGCTCTCGTCTGAGCAAAAGGGCATCCTACTCATTACGGGGCACCTCGGCAACTTCGAAATCGCCGGCCGTTGGATCACGGCTCGCGGATACGAGTTGTTCGCCCTCGCGCGGCAGGCCAGGGACCGGGGAACGACCGACGTCATGACGCAGTCCAGAGAACGGATGGGAATAAAGGTTGTCACCATCAACCAGTCACTGAAGCCGGTCCTGGCAGGTCTCAAACGGAACGCGCTAGTAGCCATCATATGCGATCAGAACGCGCGCGACGTGGTGGTCCCCTTCTTCGGCCGCCCTACCGGGACTGTGGATGGTCCTGCGAGGATCGCGCTGCGCATGGGACCACCCTTGCTCTTCTTTTACTGCGTGCGCGATGGGAAGGGCCAGTACACTATCCGGTCCAACGGCCATTATTGGGCGGTTCCCACCGGTGACACTCAGACAGACGTCGCCCGCACGATGACCGAGGTGAACAAGAGACTCGAGGAAATGATCCGCCTGTACCCGGAGCAGTGGCTGTGGTTTCATAACCGGTGGAAGTCCTCGCCGAAAGTGGAAGAGGAGCATGCCGTCCACGCCGCCTGATATGCGCACGGTCGAACGCGTGGCGATCGTCAAGCTGAGCGCGATCGGCGACGTGGTCCACGCTCTTCCCGTGAGCGCGGCCCTCAAGGAAGCCTTTCCGAAAATCCACCTGACCTGGATCGTGGAACAGATGTCCGCGCCGATGGTGGAGGGAAATCCGTATCTGGATGAAGTGATCGTTCTTCCCGCCAGCCTGCGCAATCGCCTATCGTTCACTTCACTGAGCGGATTTGCTGCGCTCCGAAGGGAATTGCGGGCAAAGCGGTTCGACCTTGCCCTGGACCTGCAAGGGCTCAGCAAAAGCGCGCTTGTGACATGGGCAACCGGAGCGCGCTATCGCTTCGGCCAGGACTGGCTGCGAGAGCTCGCGCCGCTGTTCGAGACCCGGATTCCGCGACAACCGGATAGCATTCACGTCGTGGACCAACTTCTCGATACAGCTCGTTTCCTGGGAGCTTCCGTGAACGCCGTCAAGTTCCCCCTTTATATTCCGCGTGATGCGGAGGAGGCGGCAGGGGAGATGCTGAAGGAGTGCGGCATTGACCCGAAAGCCGATTACACGGTGTATAATCCCTCGCACGGCGGCGGCGGATTCAAGGGCTGGAGTACCGAAGGCTTCGTGGACCTTCTCGGCGAGCTTAAGTCAATACCGGGGGTTCCGGCGGTCCTCGTTGGGTCGAAGGCGGATGCGGAGATTGCAGAGCGAATATCCTCAGAATCGGCCGTCCTGGTGGCCAATCTTGTCGGACGAACCGATTTGAAACAGCTTGCGGCCGTTCTAAAGGGAGCGGCGCTGCACGTGTGCGGAGACACAGGCTCAGCACACATTGCGGCGGCATTCAAGACGCCCGTGGTGACCATTTTTGGAAGAACCGACCCGGATCGGCTTGCGCCTTATGGATTCCGCGACTACGTGGTACACCATCGGGATCAGTGCGCGCGTGAATGTCGGAGGTTTCACGATACCGCGCCGCTAAACCGCAAGCAAAAGTGCCTTTCGCCTCCCCCGCGTTGCATGGCGGTAGTCACGATGCCGGAGGTGGCGACGATGGTTCGGACGGCGCTGGCAGAACGACGGCGGACTCCGGGCGGCGAGGAGGCTGGGCGTGTCTAACCTGATCGCCGGCCTCGAGCGGATTCTCGTCATCACGAAATTCGGTTTCCTGGGAGACACCATCGTCGCGACTCCCTTCCTCCGGCGGCTGCGGGAAGCCGCGCCCAACGCCCAAATCACCCTGCTGACGGGTCCGGGGATTCCGGAGCTTCTGGCCGGCTGCCCTTATGTCGACGAGATCAAGACCTTGGACCGGAAAGCGGGTAGAGCGCTCGCGGGTACGCTTACCGACGCTGCGACCCTTCGGGCATCGCACTACGACGCAGTCTTTGTCTTGAATCGGTCAATTCATTCGGCTATACTTGCCGCGCTCGCCGGAATTCCAATCCGTGTCGGCCACGACACGGAGCTGCGAGGATTCAGCCTGAGCGTACGGACACCCTACGATTGGAATAAGCCGGACCGCGAGTGCGCTCTGGATCTTCTGCGGGCGGTTGGTGCTCCCGCTGAGCCGGCAATGCCGCAGCTCTGGATCACTCAAGAAGAAAGCGACCAGGCGCGAGAACGTCTTCAGGAGCTCGGAACGAGTGGTGATTCCATTCTCGTCGGAATGCAGCCGGGTGCGAACGACGCTTATGTGCGGGAATGGGGTGCGCAGCGGTTCGCATTCGTGGCAGACCGTTTAGCCGCGGAGTACGACGCCAGGGTAATACTATTTGGGGGGACAGCGGAACAGGCTACTTCGGATCAAACGGCCCATATGATGAAGCGACCTCCGATCGTGCTTACAGGTTCGACGGGACTTCGGGAGGTTCTCGCCCTCATTTCCTTATGTCGCCTGTGGATCGGAAACGATGGGGGTCTCCTCCATGCGGCGGCGGCGCTCGGCGTGCCGACAGTGGGAATCTTCGGTCCCACCAAAGCGCGTCGATGGGGATACCAAGGGAGTTGTCACCGCACCGTAGCCGTGTACCCTCCGGCGCCCGCGCGCGACCCGAAGACGATACGTAGGTGCCTCGACGCGATCACGCCGGAAGCCGTTTATTCTGCGGCTCAAGAGCTAATCGGAGAGGAAAACGGAATACGGAATACGGAAAAAGAAGGCAGCTTGCCGTGAAGGTGATCGCCATTATACCGGCGCGGCTGGCGGCGACACGGCTGCCGGATAAACCGCTTCTGGATATAGCCGGAAAGACGATGATTCAGCGCGTTTGGGAGCGTGCGCGACAGGCCGCAGGGGTGGAAGCGGTTTACGTCGCTACACCCGATGACCGGATTCGGGAGGCGGTAGAGGCGTTCGGGGGGATCGCGTTGATGACGTCGCACGCGCACCGCTCGGGCACTGACCGCCTCGCGGAGGCGGCGGCCGAACTCGACGCAGACATCATCGTCAATATCCAGGGAGACGAACCGCTGATAGAAGCCTCCGCCATAGAACGAGCGATGGAGCCGCTGCTCACGGATTCAGACCTTCCGATGAGCTCCTTGATGTGCCCGTGTCCGGAAGAAGAGCTTGACAACCCGGCAACGGTAAAGGTGGTTGCCGCGCTGAACGGCGACGCGCTCTACTTTTCCCGGGCCCGAATTCCGTTTCCGCGAAGCGCGGAATCTGCTGGGGTCATGCAGCATATCGGGCTATACGCTTACCGGCTGGACTTCTTGTTGGACTTCCCCAAACTCTCGCCGACTCCGCTGGAGAAGGCGGAATCCCTGGAGCAGCTTCGGGCTCTGGAACACGGCTACCGAATCCGCATGGCAGAGGTAGAACGGGCCCCACTTTCGGTAGATACGCCCGAAGACCTGGTAAAAGTACGGGCGATATTTGCCGAGAATTGAACAATAATTAGGTAAGTGAGTGAGTGAGTGAGTGATTGAGTGAGTGAGTAGGTTCCGCGAATACGCACCTACTCACTTACTCACTTACTCACTTACTCACCTACTCACCTACTCACCTACTCACCAATCTGACCATGCTCTCATTCGAAGAGATTCGCAATACCCATCGGCCGCTAGCCGAAGCTTTGTCGGAGGACAGCCCGGAGATCGAGCTGGACCGAACGGCGCTGCTCATCGCGCAGCAGCACTGCCCGGACACGGAGGTGGGCGCCTACCTCAACCGGATCGACGAGTACGCCCGCCGCGCGCGCCCGCTCATTGCGAAAGCGATTACGCCTGAGGGCAAGATTGCCGGAATCAACTCGGTGTTGTTCGACCAGGAGGGGTTCTTCGGCAACGCCGAGGAGTACTATGACCCGCGGAACAGCCTGCTCAACCATGTGCTGGACCGGCGTACCGGCGTTCCGATCACGCTCTCGATCCTTTATGTCTCCATTGCTCGCCGCCTGGGCGTACCCATCGTCGGAGTCGGATTCCCCATGCACTTTCTCGTGAAGTACGAGAAGGACTCCGGAGACCTGCTGATCGACCCGTTCAACCAGGGCAAGATTCTAACGCGGGCGGATATGGACGAGCTCCTCTTGAAGGTCTACGGCGCTCCGGTCGCGCTGCAGGACACTTTCACACAGCCGCTGCCGCCTCGCTTAATTCTGTACCGCATGCTTAATAACCTCAAGCTCGTCTACCTCCAGAACGAAGACTATCCGGGCGCCGGCACAGCAGTCGAGCAGATGCTGGTGGTGCACACTCAGATGGACGACGTGCGCGACCGCGGTCTGATCTACCTCCACGAGCGCCGCTGGGCCGATGCCGCCGAATACCTCGCCCGCTACCTCGCCGAAGTGCCCGACGCCACCGACGCCGAATTCGTCCGCGCCCACCTCAACGAAGCCCACGAACGCAAAGCGCAGCGGAATTGACCCCAGTTATCGACGTGACGCAAATGTAGGGGCGACCCTCTGTGGCCGCCCTCGCTACTTAACGCGTGATCATCATTACAGAAA
>JBKJZI010000255.1:0-27136 GCA_046715155.1 Chthonomonadales bacterium
TATACCGACCTGGGGTCGGGGGTTTGCGGCGTTGTTGAGGGGGGCCATGATTTTGCGGCGGCTGTGGCCGGGGGGGGGGTGGGGGGCGGGGATGTGCATTTGTTCGTAGAGGATGCCGTCCATTCGGTAGCGGACCCGGACTTCTTTTTCCTGGGGTTCGATGTGGATGTCGGAGGCGGCGGAGTTGATGGCTCCCTGGATGATGGAGTTGACGAGTCGGATGATGGGTGCGTCTTCGGCGAGGTCCATGAGTTCGTCGGCGGAGAGGTCGACGGCGGCGAATTTGTCTTCTCCGGCGCTGATTTCCTGGAGTACGGATTCGGCGGCGTTTTTGGCGGTGAAGGCCCGGTTGTAGGCGTCGTTGAGTTCGTTGTTGAGTGAGAGGTAGGGGATGACTTTGAGGCCGGTCATCATGTGCACGTCGTCGATGATCATGAGGTTGAGGGGGTCGGCCATGGCGACGTGGATGGTGCGGTTTTCTACTTTGAAGGGCATGACGCGGTTTCGGCGGAGGTAGTGTTCGGAGACGAGGTCGAGTGCGGTTTGTTCGATCTGGGTATCGCCGAGGTCGACGTAGGGCACGTCGATGGCTTCCTGGAGGGTGTGGCCGATCTGCTTGGCGGTGACGACGCCCATCTCGATGAGGATTTCGCCGAGGAATCCGCCGCTGTCTCTTTTGCGGTTAAGCGCCGTTTCGAGGTGGGTTTCTTTGATCAGGCCGGCGTCGAGAAGTCGCTGGCCCAGCATACCCATCAGTGCGGCGGATGAACCCGACGTTTTCCTCATTCAAAATCCTTCCGATAGACGCAATCAGCCTGCTAATTGTGGATTCCGGGCCCCGGATTCGCGCCGCGACGAATCCGGGGTCCTTCTCCAAACGGCAAGCCGTGCCGAATAGCTTGTTCCATCGTCTCTGGGGAGCCAACGCACCGCCGTTGCGATTCCGCAGGGGTCAAGAGACTCAGGCCTGTCGGTTTATTCCTCAAATTCCCGCTGTTCTACCAGTGTTTTGCTGAACCGCGCATTCCCAGACGCACGAATCCCATTATGGCTTGAGTGAGTCGGGAGCATTAGGCGGTCATTCCGAAGCCAAATAACACGCATAGGGTGAGAGCAATTGAGTTCCTACTTTGCTGATTCAGATGGGAGGATGCGGAAGATGAGGTCGGCGCCTTCTCCAGGATACTTTGGCTGGCGGCCGTCGCGGCTGGAGGTTCCGAAGTAGATGGCTCCATCGGGGCCCTCGGCAATGGCGCGGACGCGGCCGTATTTGCCGGGCCACCAGCGCTCGATCGCCGTGATCTTTCTGCCGTCGGCGGATTCCACGCGCTGAATGTGGGCTGTCAGCAGGCTCGTGAGGAAGTAGCTATTCTTGAAAGTTGGAAACAGGGTGCCAGTGTAGAAAAGGGAGCCCCCGGGCGGAACCGGGGCGTCGATCCAGTGGAGGATCGGGGAAACGAATTTGGGATCATCCGTTACGCCCAGAGTTGTCGGCCAGCCATGGTTGCCGCCCTTTTTGACGACGAAGACGGAGTCGCGCGCGTAACGCCTGGGCGCCTCCGGACCGGAGCTCGGCCCGTGGTTTGCAGCCCAGAGCTCCTTCGTTACGGGATGCCAGGCCAGGCCGGTTACGTTTCGGAAGCCGTAAGCGTAAGTCGGCGAACCCGGAAATGGATTGTCCTCCGGCACTCCCCCATCGGTCGTGATCCTTAGAACTTTACCGTTCGGGGACACGGGGTCCTGCGCAAGATTCGGATTCCCGGAGTCGCCCGTACCTACATAGAGCATTCGGTCGGGACCGAAGGCTAGCACCCCACCGTTGTGGTAGGGGGTCGCGGGGATTCCGTCAATGAGGACTTTCTCTTCCTTTGCAGTCTCTCCGGTATCGGTGAATCGCGATACGCGGTTGACGGTCGCTCCGGAAGAATCCCGTGTCGTGTACATGAGGTAGAGAAATCGCCGCTGCGTAAAATCCGGGTCGAGGGCAAGGCCCATCAGTCCGCCTTCCTCGGAGGGGACGACGGAGCTCATGTCCAGGTAGGTTTTCGGCAGTTTGCCGCCGCGGGAAACCTTGATTCGACCCGTGCGCTCCGTCACCAGCATTCGATCATCGGGAGTGAAGAGGATGGTCCACGGTATATCGAGGTCCCGCGCAACTTCCTCAACCTTTACGCCGGGCACCTCGTCCAGTACGACCGCGCTAGGCATCGGCGGGGCCGGACCAATGATAGGCCTCAGGATGCTCGGCATAACGACGCCGACGACGTCCCTTAGCCGGCCGGTACGCTGGAGGACCAGGGCGATTCCGGCAGCCACTATCAATATGGCCAAGCAGCCGACCAGCGCACTCCGGCGGATTCTCCCGCTTTTCAATTCGCGCAACTCCTTGTTTGTAAGAAATGAGAACTATTCATGATCGGATGAGTGGCCGCTAAGAGTTAAGCCGGACCAGGGGCCGGCCCTACATGGAGATTGCTGCCGGGCGCTCCCGCCTGGCGAATACGAGCCATCGCCAGGCGGAACGCACGGTAATCGCGGCCGAATTCGCTATGTACTCGCGGTAGGAATTGCCAGGATTCTGGGGCCCTCGGGGCAAGGTTGTTGACGTAAGAGAAGCTGATCTCGAAGCCCGCGCGGCGAACCTCACTCTCAGCTTCCGCGGACCACGCGTCCGGTCCGCCTACGGGAAACGCAAAGGCGGTAGGCGCTCTTCCGACGCGCTCTCCCAGGTCACTCCAGCAGCCGGCAATCTCGTCTCGAAGAACAGCAGGGTCGGCAACGCGGGAGAGAATTGGGTGGCGCCGCGTGTGCCCCCCCAGCTCCATTCCGGCAGATACCATGGCTTGAGCCGCATCCCAGGACATAAAGAGCGGACGGTCCAAATAATCCGATGCAGTCACGCCGGTCGATTCGGCAAGCTGCATCAAATGCTCATCCATATTCGACCACTCTATCCGTCGAAGATTGCGCCTGTAACGTCTAATAGACTCTCGGAGGTTCGCTTTGTTGAGTGCGTAGGGCGGATCGCCATCGCCAAATGGGGAAGCGAGGATTGAGGTTTTCGAATGCTTCAAACAACAAACGAATTGCTCATACCAGGGCAGAGTCGAACTACCGACAAGGCGCGTGCAAAGGAAGAAGCAGGCGGTCAGGGCCTGTTCCTTGAGGAGCGGCAACGCGACACGATGGTTGTCTTCATAGCCATCGTCAAAGGTGATTATGGCGGGCCGGGAGGGAAGCGATCGCGGGTCTCGAAGACCCAATGCGAGATCGCTCATGGTCATAACGTCCAGATGCCTTCGAAAAAAGCGCAGCTCACGCGTGAATTCAATGGGGGTAGCGCTAAAGAGCTCTTCGTCAAACGGATAATCACCATCCACCTCGGTGTGGATGCGATGATAGGCGATAACAGTTATCGCGTTCAATGCTCGTTTACGAAAGAGCATTTCCGGTATGGGCGTGCAGCCGATCAAAGCGCCGGCTTGATGACGAAGTCTCATCATTTATGAGTTTAGATTCAACGTGGTATCGACGTCTTTGCCCGAACGTAGGAAGAACCGTGTCGGCTCTACAACAACGTAAGAAAAGTTAACACCGACCCTCGGGCATACCGCACTTAAAGTACGCCGCTGCACTCCGCCGTGCAGCCGGCGACAGTTATCTCGGACCTGGCGACTGCGTACGGAATCCCTATTTCGATATCGGCTCGACAACGCGAGTTCACGCAATTACGCCCGGGTACAATCGCCGCAGGCTGAATGACTGCGTAAGGAGGAATCCGTGTTCATCGACCATCTTGGAGTTGCAGTAAGGTCGCTGGAGAAGGCGATCGGCAGTTGGGAACGCCAATTCGGCTATCGCAGGTCAACTGAACCGGTCATCAACTCGCGGCAGATGGTGCGCGTCGTGTTTCAGGAGAAGGAGGGTTCTCTCCCGGTCAAGTTGATCGAGCCTACGGATCCATCGTCGCCGCTATTCCCGTTCGTGCAGAAAGGAGGCGGCTTACATCACGTCTGTTTTCGCGTGGACGATCTGGAGGGATCTATCAAGGGACTCCGGCAGGAGGGCGGCCGCGTCTTGGCGCCGCCGCAGCCTGGAGAAGCGTTTGACAATGAACCGATCGCGTTTGTGCTTGCCCAGCCCGGGCTAAACGTGGAGCTAATAGCGACTGACAAACGACGCGGCCGGATTCTGGCGTCATCGGAAGAGGGGCAAGGCGGCGGGGCGGTCGAACACGGCTAATGTGCGTCAGTTGTAGTCTTCATCGCCGCCGACAAAGTACAACTGAGCGTTAGGGGTCTGTTCGAATGGACTCCCGGCTTCGGGCCGGAAATACGCTACGATGGTATTTGCGCCGCCGGCGTCCTCCCTGTGTGCGAATCCGTAGCTGTGCAGTTCCTGCTCTATCGGCAAATCCTCACCAGCGGAGAGCGAAATAGAATTGACCCCCTCACTCCTCCCAGTGGAGATCGCTGCCGCCAACAGTCGCCTCAATACAGGGCCGTTATCTTCGGCAATGAGATCGACCAGGCGCATGTGGGAGTCCTCGATGTAATAGACGGCGAAGCCCAACAAGCTATCTTCTGTCCCAGTCCAAAGGCCGATGCAGCGGTATTTCCGCAGCGGACATAGATTGTATCGCCAGTGCAAGAAAGCCGCGGTCCGTTCAGCGGCGATCGAAAATCGGCGACCGGCCCGTTCCCAAAAACGATCGAAGCGTTCATCGAAGTCATCCACGTGCCGGACTCGCGCGCCGCTCAGACCCGTCCAGTTTTCACGGGAAGCCATTCGCAAGGCAAGATCCAGGGGGATGGCGAGTATGGGAGCCATAGCGCCGATGCGGGGAATGCGACGAAGATACTCCGAGTGTTTCAAGACCTTGGCGTGCCGACGCAGACGGCCAATTGGAGCGAAGCCTACGCGTTTCATCAGGGGAGCGGCGTTCTGATTGGGGACACAATACGTGAATGCCGCATCGTCCGGCAGCCCGGCCAGAACCGCTTTTTGCAGTTTCAGAGCGGGAAGGAGGGAACGGTGCTCGGAGTCGACGGCAAAATCCGAGTTCAGGCCGACGCAGCGAGACGTATCGCCAATCTTGACCTGCCGCCAACCCAGGCCGGCGGTCCCGACGATACTGCCGGTCGAGTCGGAGATCAGCTTCCAGATTCGGCCACGGCCCAGCGGATTAGAGAGATAATACCAGTCGAACTTATCGCCGGCTTTTTCTTTGTCCGCCAGATTCCGCCGCCATACGGCGAGGATGCCTTCGCGATCATCCTTCAGATTGGAATCAGCAACGGTATAGGTTTGAGGCGTCGGTGCGGCGGCGAGAGTTTCTGTCGGCGTTTCGGAAGGCTCCCCGGTCATCGGCTAGACGATCTCCGCGACTTTCTCAACGAGGAGCGGACCAAGGTGAAGCGGGCGAGTAGTACGCCGCTTTTGGTCGATGTCCTGGTAGACGCGCTCTACGACCGGAGGCGGGAGGCCGATTGCCGAGGCCACAGATTCCGGCGCCACACGATGGTTCAGGCCGTATAGGCAGAGGTCCATTTTGTCGTAAGGAAGGGCGAAGTAGAATTCCTCTTGGGACTGGGCGAGCGAATACGTGTCAGTGGTGGGCTGGCGGCTCTGAATCTCCGGCGGAAGGCCGAGATAGGCGGCCAAATCATAGACCTGCGTTTTGTAGAGGTGGGCGATGGGCTTGACGTCTGCTGAACCGTCGCCGTTCTTTACGAAGAAACCCTGATCGTACTCAAGACGGTTTGGAGTGCCGACGACTGCGTAGTTCAGGCGGTCCGCATGGTAGTACTCGGTCTGTTTCCGGGTGCGCTGCTTCATGTTGGTGGCGGCGACGATTCCGAGGTAAGGCCCGAGCGGCAAGCGGACGCGGCCGGTTTCGCCGGATGCCGACTCATATACGAGATAGTTAATGTTATAGCCCTTGGATTCGGTGGCATGCGGCAGGACAATCTTGAATTTCCAATCGGCGCCGTATTCGGGCAAGACCTCGCGAATCGCGGCGTCACGGCGGTCGTAGCACCCCATGGCGGCGATCATTGGCGCGATGTCTTCAGTGACCGCCTGGATTCCGAGATGGGCGGCGAGGGTTTGGCCAAGACGAAGGCTGAGCGGATCGGAATCGCGCTCGGGCATAAAGATGCCGAACACCTTATCCGGGCCGAAGGCGCGCACTGCCAGCACGGCGCAGACACTGCTGTCGATTCCGCCGGACATCCCTACCACAAGGCCACGGCGCCGGAGATCACGGAGCACCTGGCTCCGCAGGGCGTCCACGATGCGATTGACTTCGCGGTCCATATCCATATGGAGCACGTCTGCCGAGAAGGCCGGCATCGTCTCCGCTACTCTATCGAGGGTTTCTAACATAGTGTCTCCAGAACTTATCAGTTATCAGTTATCAGTTATCAGTGAATTGTACCAATGATAATTGTTAATTGATAATTAATAATTCTACTAGTGCGCTTCTTCGTAAGCTTTGATTTCTTCAGCTTGGATCTGGCTTCGGCGGATCTTTCCAGAATCGGTCTTTGGGAGCTCCTGTCGAAACTCTACGTGCTTCGGTACCATGAAGTCTTCCAGATTCCGCATACAGTGCCCAATGATTTCGCGGTCAGAAAGGACCGCTCCGTCTGCCGCAACCACTACCGCTTTGATCGCCATCCCCAAAATGGGGTCCGGCACGCCTACCACCGCTACTTCCTTTACGCCTTCCAGCATGTAGATGGCGTTCTCCACTTCCTTGGGCGGTACTTTCTCGCCGCGAGACTTTATGATGTCGTCCTTGCGGCTGACAAAGTAGAAATAGCCTTCTGCATCCGTGCGGAAGAGATCGCCCGTGTGCAGGACGAGCTCCCAGGGATTCTCACCGGGTTTTAGTCTCTTGACCGTCTCTTCGTCGTTTTCCCAATAACCTTTCATCACGTGGGCACCGCGAATCACGAGCTCGCCAACGAGACCCGGGCCCAGGCGCTTGCCATGCTCATCTACCACGTAGGCTTCGGTATTGGGTATGGCGCGGCCGACGGAATCGGTTCGCCGCATCAGTTCGTCGGGCGGCATATAGAGACCGCGCATACATTCCGTAAGGCCATACATAGAGTAGAACTTCGCAGTCGGGAACAGGTCTACGAGACGCTCGATGTGAGGTACGGGCATTGCTGCGGCGGCGTTGGTAATGTATCGCAGGTGCGGGAAGCTTCCCGGCTCCAGATCCTTCATCTGCAGGAAGATAGCTGCGATGGTTGGCACCAGGGGGAATCCGGTCACTTTCTCATTTTTGAGCTTCTGAACGATCACGGCCGCGAAGGCCATCCCCTTCTCGAGGACCACCGTACCGCCGGTCATGACGCTCACGAGGACCTGATAGAGTCCATAACCGAAGGAGATCGGCAGTACGCAAAGCACCACGTCCTTCTCATCGTTCTCCAGGTAGGCAGCGATGGATCCGGCGGTGGCGGCGATGTTCTGATGAGTGATCATCACGCCCTTCGGGACGCCTGTTGAGCCCGAAGTGTATATGATCATCGCCAGGTCAATGTCGATTCCGGCATGCTCGGGCGGTGTCGCAGGATCGGGACCGAAAATGTCGGCGAGAGCCACTCCGCCACGAATTGGCGGCTCGCCTTCCATGTGCGCGACAATGGCGACGTCTACGCTCGGCGAGTTATCTAGCGCGGCGGCGGCGATCGGAAGGAGTCGAGCGTGGGTCACCAGAGCTTTCGCGCGGGAGTTATTCAAAATCTCGGCCAGCTTATCGGACTTTGCCGTAGCGTTGACGATACTAAAGACCGCGCCGGCCTTCAGGACCGCGTAGAGGGCGATGACCGCCTCCGGGCAGTTGTCCAGGTAGATTGCGACCCTGTCGCCACGGCTCACGCCCCGCTCCCACAAACCGTGCGCCAACCGGTCGGCCAATCCGTTCAACTCGGCGTAGGTCAGCCGAGTCTCGCCCGAGACGAGCGCGACCTTGTTGGGCATTGTGCGCGCACACTGCTCCAGATAGCGCTCAACCCGCATGGGCCACTCCTGCCATGGTCTCGCTGCCGGTCTTGCGGCGCACGTACGCCGCGACTTGAGCGATGGAATCAAGGTTCTCCGGCAGAAGCTCGTCGTCGTTTACCTGCATCTTGAACGTCTCTTCCAGGTAAGCGACAAGCTCCAGGATTCCCGCGGAATCGATAACGCCAAGTGCCAGGAACGAGTCCGTGTCTCGGAGCGATTCCGGGCTTTGGCCGTACATGTAGTTCTCAACGATGAAGTTTCGGATTTCGGATTCGATCGGCTGCATTCGGTTGTTTCTCCAATGTTATTTGCTATCGAGCGGAGACGGCCACAGGGACTTGCTCCGACCCGGCTACGAACTGATTGTGAAGGAGCTGGACGGAGAGAATCCCGACCAGCGCCTGGTTGTCGCTTGTGCTTATGAATGGCTGCGTCCGGCATTTGTTGACTAGGCGTTCGACCGATTCCGGGCGGAAGTAACCTGCCGCGGCAATCGAGCGGGCTGAAAGAACATCCTCCACATACTCCGGCGCGTTCGGACCGAAGAAGCACTGGCTGTCCGGCGCACGGTACGGCTGCTTCGGCCGCCTGGCGATGACATCTGGGAGATGCTTGCCCACCGCTTTACGCAGCAGGTTCTTCTCCGTAAGCACCTTCATCTTCAGGCGGGTCGGAACCCGCGAGGCAAACTCCGCCACCCTGTGGTCGAGGAACGGGAAGCGGCCTTCGACCGCGTGGGCCATAGCAACGCGGTCACCCTGCGAAGATAATATGTAGGAAGGCAAGAGGTGCGCTGCTTCCAGGTATTGGGCTTGGTTGAGCGGATGCCAGGTACGGAAGGATTCCGGCAGGCTGCCCCGGAGGTCGTCCAGTGCATCGTAGCCGGCGATCTTCTCGCGCAGGTCGTCTGAGAAGAATGCCTTCGTTCTTGCCGTCATTGTGAATCGCGGCAGGTGCGAGAAGAGTGGGTCGTCCGGCGCGTCCAGCCCCATTCCGAAGAAGGCTTGCAAGTAGGCCTGTGACTGGCCCTGGACGCCCGAAAGATACGGGTACAGCTTCTTCAGAAGCAGCGGCCGCCAGGTGGATTCCGGGCGGCGGGCCCAGAATCGGCGGATCTTAGCTTCTTTGAAGATATCGTAGCCGGCGAGTATCTCGTCGGCGCCCTCGCCGGTGAGAACTACCTTAAAATCGTTTTCGCGAACGAGCCCTGCCAGCTTATACAGCGGCGCGGGCGCAGTTCGCAGCACCGGCCGTTCCATGTGGCGAACGACATCCGGGAAGCTCGACCCGATGTCGGCGCGCGTGCAGAGCGTTGATGAGTGGTCCGTATTGAGCGCGCGGACGACTTCCTGCTGATAGGCCGTCTCGTCGAACTCCTCGGATTCGAATCCGACGGAGAACGTTCTCAGCTTATTGCTCGTGAACGTTCGGACGAGCGCCGTCAGGGCAGAGGAATCGAGCCCTCCGCTCAGGTAAGCGCCTACCGGCACGTCCGCTCGGAGTCGAATCTGGGTTGCATCTATGAGGAGGGCGGCCAGTTCTTCGGCCAGTGACTCTTCCTCGCCAGGCTGCGGAATCCGGTCCTCGGCAAAGTGTGGATACTCCAGTTGCCAATAGGGCTTGACCGTAATGTTCGGCCCATCGGCAATGAGAATGTGTCCTGGAGGGAGTTCCCTGATTTGTTTAAACGGCGTTCGCGGCGCGAGCGGGAACCAGAGAGTGAAGCACTGGTCTAGCGCGATCGGATCCAGCTCGGCGCTAACGCCCGGAAACTGCAGGAGGGCCTTGACCTCGGAGGCGAACACCAGCGCGCCGTTCTGAACTGTGTAGAAGACCGGCCGCACGCCCATACGGTCGCGGGCAAGCATGAGTAAGTCGCGTTTCTTGTCCCACAGCGCAAAACCAAAGTCGCCGTTGAAGTCCTGAACGCAATCCGTTCCCTTCTCGGCGTAGTTGTGCAGGATCGTCTCTGTGTCCGAGGTTGAACGGAATCGATGGCCCCTTGACTCCAGGGCCCGACGGAGCTCGATGTAATTGAAAATCTCGCCATTGAAGGTGACCCAGATCAAGCCGTCGTCGTTGGACATGGGCTGGTGGCCTGACGGGGAAAGGTCGATAATGCTGAGGCGCGCGTGGCCGAGGCCGATGCCGGAATCTATGTAGACTCCCTGGCTGTCCGGCCCTCGGTGTCGGATGGCATCTACCATTCGTTCGACCAACAGGCGTGAATCCACCTGGGTGCTCGGCGCTCCATAAAATCCTGCTATCCCACACATCAGTAGTTAACTATCCCCTCTTGGCTATCACTGGCGGCAAAAACCACCGGAATATGGCAGCATGTTCGTTCGTCAAAGAGGTACAGAGGTGAATTATGGCGTGCAAGACAGGAGGTTGCGCGGCGGCTGCCAAGCGAGGATGCATTAAGCGATTTGAAGACATGATTGGGCGGCCGGTGAAAAACAAGTAATTGTCGCTGCACATTTCCATAGGGCAGCCGCACTTTGAGATTGACCTGGTACGCTCACGCCGCCGGTCTCGTATATAACAAAAGCCTCTCGCTCACGACAGTGAGGGGGGTCGCGGAAGGGATTACAAGCTCCCAGCCGCGGCGTTCTGACGTGTCACGGCGCAGATCTCATTGATTCCGTCGACACGGGCACTAGCCAAGGAGGACCATGTAGGTGAATTACCTACGGACGAATGGTCTAAGAAACGCTGCCGCGAAAGCCGCGGTGATGGCGGCCCTTCTGGGCTGTCTAACCGCTGCGCCGGCAAGCGCGCAAACCGAGAAGATTCCGCCTTTCGACGCAGCCACGGTACGCGGCATTACGCCGAATCTCGTGAGCGATAACGGAACGTCGACGTCGTGGAGCTTCTCTTTAGGGAGCGTGACGGATGCCTCGTTTAGCTACAACGCGGTTTCTAGCACCACTCCCGCAGGCACCTTCCAGATCGAGCAGATCATAGGTGTCTATATCGTAAGCAGCCCTGCGATCTCTCCGGATCTCTCGCTGTCGACGACGGCCCCTGGCTGGTCGTTGCATGACGGCGGGACGAAGGATGGATTTCATGCAACTGGCTTTGTATCTCAGAGCCCGTTGAACAGCGCAAGGATCGAGAACGGTGAAACAGTAGGGAACTTCACCTGGCGGAACGCTCCCTCGAACTACGAGTGGAACGAAAACCTCTGGTGGGGATTCCACCTGCGGTGGTTCGTCGACGGCACTAGCGGAGCGACCAAGACGGGTTACGTCTATGGTCGATTCGGTGATGGCGGCGGATCGCCTCCGGTCGTACCTGAGGCATCCAGTATGGCTCTCATGGCTGGAGGGGTGGTACCCCTATTCGGAATCTTCCGTAATCGAATGAAACGCAGGCGGTCCAAGTAACCGCCTTCAGTTTGAGAAGGACGGAATCGGCATTAGCGTGAGCATGGGCGTGGGGCGAGAGCCCCCCGCCCTTTTTCTTGCATCCTGCGTTCATCTTTCATCTTGCACACCATGCCGGTGCAGGCACTTCTTACTCAGTCACGGTTCTAGATATGGATAGCAAACGACAGATAATCCGAGCGCTTCACGTGTCAGGCGCATTGGGCCTTGCGCGCCGGCTTCGCCGGCAGAGTTTCATAGGGGCGACAGTTCTGCTTTATCATCACGTGATTGCGGATGATTCCGCGGCTGACCACTACGCGAGAATCATGGGGGACCCAACCGCGCGGGAACTGGACGGCCTTATCGCATATCTCAAGAGGTCGTTCCGCTTCAGCACTCCCAGCGAGTGCCTCGATCGGTGGAATCGTGGCGAAGAACTAGATCCATTCACCCTGATTTTGACCTTCGACGACGGTTACGCGGATCTTCACGACCACATGCTCCCGGTGCTTCGCAAGAATCGGGTACCGGCGACGGTATTCGTTACCACGGGGCCAATAGCCGGCGAGATTGCGTGGTTCCAGCGGCTGATTGCGGGGATTACCCGCTGCAAACTGGAGCGGACGGCGCCTTTCCTTCGTGAGTCGGAACTGCCTATCCGCACCCCAGCCGAGCGGGTAAGCGCAATCGAGTGCTATTCCCGCGCGCAGCCAACTCTGTCCGCAGATGCCTGGGACGAGAGGATACAAGAACTGGCAGACCGCTTGGGATGGGACGGCCAACTGGGCGACGAACGAATGATGGACTGGCGGCAGGTGGAAGCGCTGCGAGATTCCGGATGGGTAGAGATCGGGGGGCATACGCTTACACATCCTCTCCTGCCGAATTGTACTCCGGACCGCGTGCGACGTGAGCTGACGGGCTGCGCACGCGAGCTGAAAGATCGCCTCGGTCTGAAGTTTCTCGCTTTTGCCTATCCGAATGGAAGAACTACGCCGCGCGTGGAGGAGCTAGTTCGTGAAGCGGGGTTCGCCTGCGCATTCACCGGAAGCGCCGGCTTGAATACTCGGTCCACCCCCACGTTTCAACTCGGAAGGCGGCACGTACCTCCTGCCGATGTCGCGAACGCCTCATTGGCCTTATCAGGAGTCAGATAAACGAATGCCTTCTCGCCTAAGAGACAATCAGTTTTCCCTGCTCAACACGCCAGTGGGATATTCCCGCGATACAGTTGTGCCGAGTCCGCCACTACCAGATTCCGTTTGCAATGTTTCGATAAAGGTCATTCCGGGCAAGGACGCCGAACCGTCGTGGCTTTGGAAAGGGAGAATTCCCTGCCTGGATGGCTTGCGAGCCCTTTCAATTTTCCTGGTTCTTTTCGAACACTTACACAAGAGCCGCGGATTTCCAGAGATTCGAGGGCAGGAGTGGCTGTTAGGGAAGGTGGGCGGAGTAGGCGTTGATGTGTTCTTTGCCCTAAGCGGATTCTTGATCACGCTGTTGCTTCTCCGAGAACGCGAACGAACCGGCGCCATTAGTCTCAAGCGCTTTTATCTCCGCCGTTGTCTTCGGCTCTTACCGGCGTTTCTACTCTTCGCGTTAACGGTCTTCGGACTCACGCTAATTGGCGCTGTCGCAGTTCGCGAGAGTGATTGGCTGCACATTTTCACCTATACCGTGAACTTCGCCGAGCGGCCCACTTGGGAAATCGGCCACCTCTGGTCTCTTTCGATAGAGGAGCAGTTTTATCTCTTCTGGCCAATCGCACTCATGTTACTGGGGAAGCAGCGGGCCAAGTATGCGATCCTCGCCTGGCTAATGACGGCCCCGTTCCTGCGGGCCGCCCTATTGATCACTTTTCCCACGACCGTCGGACGCTTCGACTTGTGGACGCCGATGCACGTTGACACAATTGCTATCGGCTGCTTGCTCGCAATATGCGCTACCGATTCCAGATTCCGCGCGCGATTTGCAACTTCCGCAAGAACGGGGGTTTCCCTCATAGTCGCCCTTGTTGTGTTTGTGCTGGTCCACCTTGCTATCCGCAACGAGATCGCTGCTTATGACGTAATCCTTGGGCCTAGCATAGACGCGCTTTGCATAGCAGCGCTCATCTGGCTTTGTGTCAGTCATTCTAAAACTCTTATTGGTCAGTTCCTGGAGCTTCGATTCATGGTCGCTCTCGGTCTGGTTTCGTACAGTGTCTACCTTTGGCAGCAGCTCTTCTTGAAGCCTGCCGGCGCGGGCTGGGCGGTGTCCTGGCCGATCAACTTGCTCCTGGTGTTCACGGTTGCCGCGGTTTCCTACTACCTCATCGAGCGTCCTTTCCTTGCATTGAAAGACCGGTTGGAGCACGATTCTGGGGCATCGAGCAGTGCCAGGCTACCGGAGTCTGCCCAGGGACGAAAGGTCGAGGGGCGGGAATAGAAGATGTTAGGAGCTATCTCCAGATTCAGTGGGCATGTCAACCGGTACGGCCTGATCCCGGCAGCGCGGCACGCCGTTCGGACTTATTGGCATCCACGCCGAGACTCGTTGATCAATACGGTCATGCCCGCCCGAGTGGAATGCCCCTGCTGCGGATGGGCAGGGCGCCGCTTCCAGGATTACTACTTCTTTATGGGAGATGCTTTCCCGGAACACGAATGTCCACAATGCGAGAGTCATCCCCGACACCGCCTTCTCTATCTCTGGATCAAGCGCTTCCAACCGCTGAGCGGAAAAACGGGTCGCGGACTTATCCTTGCCCCGGAAGAATCACTTGCTCCCTGCTGGAGAGACCTGCCAGACCTGGTCACGATTGGCGCCGATGTCGTTCGCAGACCCGGAGCGGAGGTTCTTGCCGATATTCAACACCTCCCCTTCCCCGCTGGATCGATGAGTCTCGTATGGTGCCATCACGTCCTGGCGTATCTCCGCGATGACCGCATTGGTTTAGCCGAGCTACTTCGCGTTCTGGATCCACAAACCGGGGAGCTCATCCTCTCAGAAAACTGGGGGGCCGGTAAAGATACGATCGAGTTTGGACGGAGTCGCGAGGACTTCAGCAACGAATGGCGGCATTACGGCGACGACTTCGGCGACCGCATTCGCGCTGCCGGGCTGGAACCTGAACGGATTGAATTCGGATTCACTGCGCTAGAGCATCGCAGGTTCGGACTTTCGCGCGATCCCATCTACCGCTGCCAACCCGCCAGATCCGTGATTGCCGCGTAGCGTTTCCCCGCAGTTTTTCTTATCTCCAACTGACGGTTCCTCACTGCACAGCCATAGTGTGCTCTGTACCTTCATAGTACGCACGGCATGAATGGAATGAGTCTGCCGCGCCGCGGGAGAAGAGTGTGGACTTCTGGCGAACAATTTCGATCTTATCCAAACGTAAGTGGCTTATCGCTCTGAGCATCGTGATTACCGCGATGTTGACTCTTGGTGCAAGTAAGCTGGCAGGCTCCAGATGGGTAGCGACCGTCAGGTTCGCCTCGATGGATAATTCCGGCCTGAATCAGCTCGTGACGGGTCAACCGGCGACATCCGACCACGGCGGTCGGGCAATGGAGAGCGCAACGGCCCAGGCGGCAGTTTACGGCTCAATTGTCGCAAGCCGCGAGGTAGTCGAACCCGCGATGAAGAGCCTCGGAGTTGCTTACGACCCGGCCGATCTGATCGATACGATTGAGTTCGAAGCGAAAACTCCACGGCTGTACGAGCTCAAATTAACCGACAACGATCCAAGACGCGCGGAACTTATCGCCAATGCTCTCTCTAAGCGATTTATCGAACAGCATCAGGAGCTGGCCTCCCGTCAGGCACGCAAGGTCGTAACCCTCCTTCAGACTCAGCTAAGAGTTGTAAATACCAGACTGGCCAATGCTCGGAAAGAGCTTGACCGCTATAGGTCTTCCCGCCAATTGATCGGAGGAAGTGTCAATGCGGCGGATGCCGCCTTGAACCGGCTGCAGACTGCACGTCAACAACGCGATCAGCAGATGGAGAGGCTCGCCGCACTAACCGCCCAGCTGAATTATCTGCAGATTGAGCGAGCTCCGCAACAGACAACCCAGGACCAGCCGCCGTCGATCGTTTCTCAGGATCCGCCGCCAGTCGAGAGTGTCCAACCCCAGGATGAGCTTCTACTGCAGGAACTGAGCGCGATTGACGCAGAGCTGGCTTCGATTAACGACAGATACACTTCCCAGCACCCGAGAGTTAAGGACGCGGAGGCCAGACGAGAGGCAGTGGTGCGGCGAATTGATGCCGCCCGTGCCACGGCCGAAGCCGCAAACCGGACCCGAGTGCCGTATGTGGCGGCCCAAACTCCCGCGGCGACGGCGGCGATTCCAGCCGTGGATCCCAATGTAGAACGGCTCCGTTTACTTCGAAGCGATGTAAGCGGCGCCAATGCCCAATTGCATGTACTAAACCAGTCCATCGCTAAGTTACAGGGCGAAGCTTCCAGATATCAGAACGTAGATGGTCCTCTGGCCGCTCTCACGGCGGAAGTCAACGAACAGTCGGAAGCCCGCAGCAGCCTCGTCACCCGGCTGAATGCGGCCCAAACGGCATTCGATGTCACCACAAGACACAGCCCCCTGGCCATTACCGCACTGGTGAATGAATTCAACCCCGTAGCTAACGCGACCGCGGGCCGAACCAAGAAAGTTTTGATTATGGCGATCATGTGCGCGCTGCTCGGCACGTGTGGGCTCGTGGTGGCTTTCGATAGCATAGACCGGCGGCTGCGATCCGTGAAGGAAGCGCAGACCGCTCTACCGAGCCGCGTAATCGCCGCAATACCGCAGCCGATGGGCCCGGTCACTTATTCCTCCCTCGCCCGAGCGACCGAATTGGAACCGATGTCGATGCACGCCGAGGCGTATAGATTCCTTGCCCAGCATCTGCTGAGTCCCAATGGGTCTCGCGCCCGGTCGATTATGATCGTGTCGGCGAAGAGCGAGCAAGGCAGCACTACTACTTTGAGCAATCTGGGGATCTCCCTTGCACAGGCAGGCCGGAAGGTGATCCTGGTTGACGCCAACGTACGTACGGCTGAGCTTCATCAGGTCTTCGAGACTCCGAACGGCTACGGCTACGTCGACCTCTTGAAGAATCCGGAAAGCGCGTCGCTGGAAGACGCCTTGCTTCCGACCAGCACCCCCAATCTTGAGGTGATAACGGTCGGATCGATACCCGCCAACCCATGGGAAATCTTCCGATCGGGCAACATCAAGACAATCTCGGAACGGCTGTTGGCGCGCGCAGATTATGTGCTTTACGACACACCTTCGGCCCTACTGTTCACGGATGCGCTCAATGTAGCGTCCGTTGTAGATGGCGCCTTTATGTGTGTCCGCGCGCTGGAAACACTTACTGGGGAAGAAAAGCGCCTGATGAGTCTTTTGGAGCAGGCCAATGTGGAAGTGCTCGGCAGCGTGTTGACGGACGTACCGCCTTCTGTAATAGAAGGATATGCAAGCTACCGCCACTACTATGCGCCGGCGATCCAGGCTGCAATCGACACGCCTGACAAAGCAGCTGAAGCCGGGCCTATGTTTGTTACCGCCGCCGCGAGTGGCGATGAAGGTAAGTACGTCGGTTAGTCATAAACCGAGCAGCCGAAAACTGGGATTGCAATATCGCAGTTCCACCCTCGAACTCTGAGGAATCCGGTCCTAAGGATGGATCTTTCGCTATGTTCATGAGCGTTATAGGAATTCAAATCGGATTCGCGATCGTTTTGGGACTATTGGGGCTTATTGCCCCGTTCGACACCATTCGCCCGCTTCTCGGCGCGACAGGAGTAATCGCCGGCCTATTGCTGGCCGTGGTGGTCTCCGAACGCGGAATCGTCAGCCGCGACTATTCGCGCGAGGTACATGAGCCAATTACTCGCGAAACGGTCCGCCCAGCTCGGGCTCTTATTGTGGGCGCCGGAATGGTCGGGCGAGAACTTTCCAGGTCCCTCGATAGCGCCGGATACCATGTCGTCGGATTTGTCGACGATGGACTCGATGATCCGGACTTCGCCCTGCCCCTGTTGGGTAACCGAGAAGCGACGGCGCAGATCGTTCGGGATTATGGGGTGACCGAGGTGTTTGTCGCCTATGCGCCGACGTGGCAGCAAGTCTTAGCTGAAGACCTTGCGCGGACGGATTCTGATGTGCGCGTCAGTATCGTTCCGACTACTTATGAATCCCTGTTAAGTACTCGCGAGGTGGACAATTTCGGCGATATCGCGATTGTCCGTCTCAATAGCGCATCGAAATCGGCACATGACACATTCAAACGGATGTTGGACATCCTGGTGGCCAGCCTGGGTCTGATTATCCTGGCACCTCTGGGATTGGTGATCACGGCCCTTATCAAGTTTACATCACCCGGTCCTGCACTATTCGCACAGGACAGGGTCGGCAGAAACGGCAAGACGTTCACCCTCTACAAGTTCCGAACCATGGTGAACGACGCGGAAGCCTCAACGGGACCCATCCTTGCGCACGGCGCGGGTGATACGCGACTGACGCGTGCCGGACGGTGGCTGAAGGCCTTTCGAATCGATGAGCTGCCTCAGCTTTGGAACGTCCTCCGCGGAGAGATGAGTATGGTAGGCCCTCGCCCGGAACGGCCGTGCTTCGTAGATCAGTTCGAAGCAAAGAATCCGATATATGCCCGCAGGCACCAGGTCCCCCCCGGCATTACAGGGCTCGCCCAAGTCCGCGGCGGCTACCATACACATTGGCGGGACAAGTTGAGGTTCGACCTGTATTACGTCGCTCATCGCTCATTCTGGCTGGACATAAAAATCATCTTGCGTACCGTGTTGGTTGTAATCCTCCCCGGTAGTCGTTCCTAAGCGCATGCGGAACCGATGAAGATCTTGCGCGGCCGCCCGTTGGTGGCCGCGCGGTAACGTATAACCTAATGGCCGACAGCAATCCACAAACACACATGATGTTGGGAGGCAGCGACGCTGCCGTCCGGAGAACCCCGGGTGTTCCGGCCGCGCTTTGGATTGCAGGGCTGGTTGTGATGCCGGCCGTCCTCGCATATGCGCTGACTACGTCTAATGAGCTGCAGGTCACGGCCGCGGTGGTCGCTCTGTTAGCGGTCGCGTCTATCCTCTCGCGCCCATATCTCGGACTGATGCTATTTATTGGGCTGCTTTACGTTCGGCCGGAGGAGATGTTCCCCGCGATGGCCGGGATGCGGCTTACCCTCATGATCGGCCTGGTTACGCTGGTCGGCACCTGGTTTCAAATCTGTGTTAATCGTTCTCCTATCGTTCGCACGCCGGTAAATCCCCTGATCATTGGATTCGGCGTCGTAGTCGTCCTATCCGGAATGTCTGCCGGTAAACTCTCCGACGCGGCGGCGGAGATTGCCAAGCTCGTGATCCTCGTACTGCTTATCATGAATTTGATACGCGATCGCGAGCGTTATCGATCTATTGTCTCAACGCTTCTCATATGCACCGCGTATTTGTCCGTCTACTCCATCTATCTGTATTTTACGGGCGGCGCGTTCGTTCAAGACGGCGGGGAGACTGTACGCGCGCAGGGCAGCGGCATCTTCAACGATCCAAACGACCTGGCTGCTACCATCGTGGCGGGTATGGCGCTTGCGCTTACACGCTTAACACTTACCTGCGGAATGGCGCGAGCATTCTACGTGGTCTTAGCTTGCCTGATGCTAGGCGCCGTCATGCTAACGAACTCGCGTGGAGGCATGGTGTCGCTGCTGGTCCTGGTCATGGGTGCATATCTTTCATTCAGCAAAAACAAGGTCAAAGCGATAGTGCTCGCCGTTCTGACCGCTGTCGTGTTCCTCGCGGCGGCCCCCGGTAGGATGACGACGTTCGATTCCGGGGAAGAGTCGGCCAACCAACGCTTCTACTTCTGGAACAACGGCGTTAACATGCTCATCGAGAATCCGTTAACGGGCGTTGGGTTTAGACAGTTTGGCGATAACAACAACGGTGCGACCGCTCACAATAGCTTCGTTCTTTGCTTTGGGGAGCTTGGTCTTCCGGGCTACTTCTGTTGGATGGGGATTCTCTATTTCTGTTACCGACGGCGTGCCGAGTCCGACGAGGTCGTTGACGAGGAATTCGCTGACGTACGCGAGCTTCTTGGCGCTCGGCTAGCGCTTTCCGCTTACCTGGCCGCAGCCTTCTTCATTTCGCGGACGTACGTGGCCGTGCCCTACCTGCTCATGAGCCTGCCGCTCGCCAAACAAATCTCGATCTCTGCACAGCCGACTCTCTTTGCAATGAAGGGGCCCGAAGCGATGAAGACGACAGCCGGAATCCTGGCGGTCTGCCTCGGTTCGATCGCATCTATCTGGCTGATTGCGGACCGCTTAATGTAGACGGGAACTGCGTAGGCGGCGCAGCATCGATAATCGACTATGACTAATTCCGGTGAATTGGATATGCAGACACTCGTAAGCGCTATCATACCGACGTATAACTATGGCCACTATGTAAATCGCGCAGTCGACAGTGTCCTACGCCAGACCTATGCGCCGATCGAGTGCATCGTCGTAGACGATGGCTCTACCGACAATACGGCTGAAGTCCTCCAGAAATATGGAAGCCGAATCCAGGTCATCAAACAGGCTAATTGCGGCCTGTCTGCGGCGCGCAACACCGGGATTAAGGTAGCCCGCGGAGAATGCATCGCCATCCTCGACGCTGACGACTGGTGGGAACCAGACAAGATCTCGCTTCAGATGCAGGCGTTGGAGGATTTCCCACAAGTAAGCGCCGTAGGAGTGGGTGTCCGTCAAGTAGATCGGAATCTGAATGCAAATGAATTGGAAACCCGGCCGCAGCCGTCCGGCTCGCAGGAACGCGATCTGCGCGCGGTGGCCCTGCGAAGGCTCTGGGTTGGCGGATCTGGCTCCGGGCTCCTTGTCCGACGCGGCGTTTTTGATTCGATTGGCCTTTTCGATACTTCGCTGCATGCAGCCGAAGACTGGGACATGTGGCTTCGGCTTGTCTCGCGATTCCAGCTTACAAACCTTTCCCAAATCCTGGTCAATATTCATCGCCACGGTACGGGGACGTTTCGCAATTCGACGAAGATGGAAGAAAACCAGTGGCGAGTATATGAGAAGGCGATTGCGTGCTGGCCCGATGTGCTAAACCCAACCACGAGACGGCGCATGCGTGCGCTCATCCTTGCCGATGCCGGGGGAGAGCTCGTATCTGCCGGGCAATCCGCGCAGGCACTGAATAAGTACCTTCTATCCCTGTGTGCGTGGCCATTTCACGCAGGGCGTTGGTCCACGTTTTCCCGCCTGCTTGCGAAGTGTCTAGCTAGCAAGTTTAAGCCGTCACTCACCGCATGTCCGGGCATCGCCGACCCGAAATCAGGATCAGGGGGGACAACGGTTTGAAGGAACCCTATCTGTCGCTATTCAAGGAACTGATCGTGAGCGGGGCATGCGCCCAGGATATTCATGATACGACTGTCATGGCAGGTTTCGCGTCGGGACCCCTATCGGTGAGCGAGGCCTTCGTTGAGCGCGAAGTTGAGCGAACGGCAATGCATCAACGGAGCCTATGCCCGATTCTGGAGATGAATATCGGCTCGTGCGAGGCAATCCTAGACGTAGGCTGCAGTTCCGGGGGCACCACAGTGGCAGTGGCACTATCGCCCGTGCTGCAACCGAAGAGAGTTATCGGAATCGATCCGAACAGAGCATCGATTCGGGCGGCTGAAATGCGGGCACTTGGATCGGACGTCTCTCCAGGACTCTGCACGTTCAGAGAGATCGAAGCTGGGCGGCCATTGCCGTTTGATGATTGTGAATTCGACCTGGTAGCATGTGTTTCGGTTCTAGAGTTCATTACCCGTCAGGATCAGCGGATCTCATTCATCCAGGAGCTTAAGCGCGTAACGAGGTGCGGCGGCTACGTCTTTCTTTCAACCCCCACATCGCTGCGCGTGCGCGAGCATCACTCCTTGAGATTTTTGGGGAATCAGAATCGGCGAGAAGGGTTTCCCTGGTCTACCCCTCCGTGGCAGCTTAAGAGACTTTTCTCGGAATGGGATGTGATCGATCTGAGTCAGAATGAGCTAAACCGGCTTCTACGGAAGCTCAAGCTTCCTCCAGTAAAGGCGCCGCGCCCGCTTAGCACGGTCATCTCGTGGAGTTACACCTGGCAGAAAGTACTGGCCCGGAAGCCACCTAAACCTGTGACTCCCGCAAACTGGTGAGTTCCCTGTGGCCGAGTTCGTCATGAACTCCGGCCATTTTTTCATCCGCCGGTTGCTGATCGACCGGGAATGATGGCTCTGAATCCTTGGGGACCGAACACTCTAAAGGTCCATAGAGCAGCGACGTAAGCGAGCGAGCCTCCTGCAGCCCCGATCCCCATTCCGATGATACCGTGAATAGGCAGTCGCTGACTGAGATAGAGGACCGTCGCCATTACAGCGGCGCACGCGCCGATCCGAACGAATGGGATATGACCAATGGCCGAGGAAAAGGAGATTACGAAGAGGGGCAGTTGAAACAATGCAGCGATGCCGGGCCTTGCCACGAACGCCCAGCAGGCGCCAACCAGGCCGAAGCGACTGACCAGCGTAACCGAAACGAACAGGCTGAAAACCATTCCGACCATTGAGAGGCGGGCCGATTGATTGTAGCGGCCGGTCGCTTGAAGGCAGCAGGCCATCGGCATCGAGACAGCCAGCAGCGGAAGCGACCAGATGGTGATTTCAAGAATCTGCCGGCAGATCTCGGGGGACGTTGGAAACAGGATAGCGGAAAGCCAGGGCGCGAGGAAATAGATCAAAAGCGCCAGCGGCAGACACGTCACCAACGAAATAACGCCGAATTGACTTACCTGGCGCAGGACGGCAGATTCGTCCTTTTCATGATGGCTGGAAATCGATGGAAAGTAGACCGTCGTGAGCCCGTCTGGGACGATCTTCAGCCGGTCGGCCGGCAGTGTCGCGGCAGCGAAGTATCCGAACTGCGTGATGCCCGTGAACTTCGGAAGTAGGAGCTGCTCAGCCCGATCATGAAGGGTGCCCAGCAGCGTTTCTGCGGCCAATACGCGGCAATGCTTGAGCATTTCCCAGAAGCGGCGGGGCAACCACAGCAGCCTGATGGGTCCGTGAGAGCGGCGGACAATTACAAATAGGATTGCCAGGCTCGTCAGTGGTCCGCACGTGTAGGCAGCCGCAAGACCCACGGGTCCGCCTCCGCCGTACACAAATAGTACGGAAAGCGCAGTAAGTGTAAGTCCGGCGGTCAAGCCAACCAGGGCGTAGGTCTTGATTCTCTGTGTACCCTGCAGCACATCGGCGAGGGTGGTGGCAGCGGTGTTGATCAGAAGACCAACACCCGCAACCGCTATGCACGCCAGTACGGCCGGTGGATAGCCCAGAAGAACACAGGCGCCGAATCCGAGGGTCCCGGCCAGGGTTGCGAGTGTCAATCGCAAACCGAGCTGCTCAGCCAATCGAACCCCAACCTCATCCGGATTCTGGGCTATGGAGCGTACGAAAATCGGGCGAAGACCTGGATTGGCAAGCATGGACGCGACCAACGCGATCGTCGCGGAGACGGCCCATTGACCATAACCCTGTGCCCCGAGAATCCGGATGATGTAGGCCGTAGAAATGATGCTTACGGCATTGAGGATAAGGGGCTGCAGGATAACCAGGAATGTACCGTTCACGTTGCTCCGAGCTTCCGATTTCGTTCAGCGGTGAATGAATCCGGCTTGTACAAATAGCCATGTTTTAGATGCTCGTTTGCGCTCGATCGTGCAGGTGTCGGAAGGATATAGGATCAGTCTAACAATCCTGGTAAATCTACGGGCCTATATGGAAACATCGGTCAGACAAGTCCCGTGAATGGTAAGTGAAGCACCGTTAGCGTATGGGCCACGATATGACCCCGTTCTCAAGTTCCCTCCAGATTTGGGTCCCACTTCTCGGGTCCGAATCCGGTAAGACCACCAGCATGAACCGCATTTCACCGACCGGACGATTGTGGAATAACTCACCGACTTCGCCAGGTACGAGGTCGCCGCGCTTAAAGGCATTACTCGCGGTCGAGCAAATCCTACCTACGAATCGGCAAACCGGCGGTAACGCCGGGACGCAAAGCCACGGAACCGAGACAGAAGGACGAAAAACGAAAGTCGAAAGACGAAGTCTTGTGGAATTCGTCATTCAGCATTCTTCGTTCGATCGGTTGGCCGGGCTACCGAAAAAGGAGATTGCAGTGAGAGCGGCACCTATTCGTTCGTTATCGGGGCTCCGAAGTTCAGCTCTGATCTTCGCGGCAGTCGTATGCTTTAGTTCAGCATCCCATTCTCAAACAGTTTCTTCGTCACATCCCCGCGTCTGGATCACTCCGACCCGACTGGCGCGTATCCGGGCCGCCGCAGTAAGCAATACCGCGCGGTGGCAGCGGGTGAGGACACGAGCGGAATATGCGGTTACCAACACGTCTCTAGGAGACGAGCCGGATGCGTACCTCCCACACCTCGGGCTAGCCTTCCTGGCAACGGGCGATACGCGCTATTCCGACGCGGCGATCCGCATCATGCTTCCTATCGCGGTCCCGACAAACACCTTGACCCGCGATCACTATTTCGATTACCGCTCCATCCTCCCGAACATGTCTGCCGGGTTCGACTGGTGCTTTGATCGGTTGAGCGCGGCACAGCGTTCGCAGATTGCGGGCTGGCTGATGGACCGGTGCGACGGCGTTTGGCCGGAGACTAATCCCCCGCGAGCAAGCGGCTGGGCCGTGGATAACCCGGCCAACAATTACTACTACGGGTTCCTTATGAGCTGGCCCGCCTGTTTGGCGGCCTACGGCCACGACCCCACGACCTCCGGAACCGTTTCGTCTCCAAACCGGCCGCAGTACCATCTGCAGCTTGCGTTGACCAAGTACCGCAACCGCGTGCGGCCGTTCACCGATGGCTGGGGAGCGGGCGGAGTCTTCCCGGAGAGCACGGGCTATGACTCAACCCAGAGGATCAGCCAGATACTGGACGCGCACGTTACCGCGACCGGCCAAGACCTCGTCAACGAAACCGGATTCAACTATGTCAAAGACAGCCTCCTGTGGCGGATCCACGGCTCTTCACCCACGCGGGATTTCGTCTATCCACTGGGAGATCAGGCGCGTGTCTCTTCGGGAGAACTATCCGACTACGACCGTTGGCGCGCCTTCGCGCCCATGGCGGGAGTGTCGGACCTCACTGTCCGCCGCTACGCTCGCCACTGGCTCGACAACATGGTCCCTAACGCGAGCACCTGGCTCTACACTTCCGCCTGGGAATTCGTATTCCTGGACGAAGCGGTTGCCCCGCTGGATTACTCCACCGCGCTGAGCCCCTGGTACTACGCTCCCGGGTCCGGAATGCTGGTTCGCCGCTCGAGCTGGAACCCGGATGCTACTTACTTCGGCATCTGGGCGGGACCCCTGCAGGAGAGCCATCAAAGTAAAGACGTAAACGGCTTCAAGATCTGGAAGGGCGCATACTGGCTCCTGGGCGATGCGAACGTCTGGTCGCATTCGGGAATCGAAGCCGACACCATCAACCACAACAACTATAACCTCGGGCTGTATGGGCAGACCTGGCAGGAGCCACAGGATGGTGTCCCCCAGGCCGGCCAGGCTTTGAAGGTAGAGAACACGGCGGAGTACAGCTACTTCGCGGGCCAGGCCGCCAACTCATACAGCCGCCAGGGCACAAGGGTGGCGAACGATTATGTCCGCAAGCTTGCCTACCTATCGCCGGATTACTTCCTGGTCTACGATCGCGTGACGACAGTGAGCGCTGCGGCGGCAAAGCAGATGCACTTCCAGTCGCAGAGCATCGCCACGATCAACGGACGCACATTCACCCTGGCAAACAGCAGCCATCGACTGCACGGCGTTTCGTTACTTCCCACCTCCGGAGTTACACTGGCTACGCAAGCGATGAACCTCGGCTCCGGCGCAGGCGCGTCAAGCTACCGTTTGGACGTGACCACCAACCGCAACCAGGCCACCGACTTCATGCTCTATGGCTTGCAGGTGACACCCTCGGGGACCACGAGCGTTCCGGCGCCGGTTGTCATCACGAGCGATCAGGGCAATATGGAGGGGGCCAGGATCGCTAACTGGGTGGTGTTGTTCGGCAAGACCGAGCTGGTGAGCGCGCCGGTTAACTATGCGTCGGACAGCGCGGCCGTCACGCAGCATCTCCTGGTTGACCTGGCCGCAAGCACACGCTACCCCGTGGCCATTCGCAACAGCTCGACGGGCAGCGTAACTACGGTGGACTATACGTCCAGCGCGCAAGGGTCGCTGCGGTTTTCCGTACCGGCGGGACCGCATACTATCGGAATCGGAGCGGGCGCGGCGGCGAACAATCCGCCCGCCCTCACTGCTCTCTCCCCTTCCTCCGTCACCGCCGGAGCGGCAGCCTTCACGCTCACCGTGGATGGGAGCGGATTCGTCTCGGGGGCGACGGTGAAGTGGAATGGGACGGCGAAAACCACCACCTTCGTGTCGGCAACCCGCCTGACTGCGGCCATACCGGCGACCGATATCGCCTCCGCGGGGTCTGCGCCCATAACAGCGTCGAATCCGGGGAGCGGCGATTCCAATACGCTCACGTTTACGATCAACGCGGCGCCAAGCTACACGCTCACGGCATCGCCTACCACCGTGAATGCCGGCGCCAATATCGCCGTAACATGGAACGCACCGCCCGGAAGCTCCCAGTATGACTGGATCGGGCTTTACAAGGTGGGAGCGCAGAACAACGCCTACGTCTGGTGGAGCTATACGTCGGGACTGTCAATCGGTACGTTTAATGTTGTTGCGCCGAATGAAGCCGGACAGTATGAATTCCGTTACTATCTCAACAACGGATTCACGCTTGCCAAAACGAGCAATGCCGTCACCGTCAACGTTGGTTATTCCCTTGCGGTAACGCCGACTTCGGTGAACGGCGGGCAAAACGTCACTGTCACCTGGACGGCGCCTGCGGGCTCGAGCGCTACTGATTGGATCGCGCTGTATCGGGTGAACGATGACAACCGCACGTATTTGTGGTTCCGGTACACAAATGGCGCGGCGACGGGGTCGGTAACTATTCCTGCTCCGGTTGAGCCCGGACAGTACCAGTTCCGGTACTTACTCAACAACGGATACGTAGACGCGGCCCGCAGCAACAACTTCACGGTGGCCGCGAGCTACTCCATTTCGGCCAGTCCGGACACGATTGGCGCCGGAGGAAAGGTAACGGTTACGTACACTGCTCCATCCGGAGCAGCGACTACAGACTGGATCGGCCTTTACCGAAGCGGGGCGACCAGCGGCCAGTATCTCGCCTACCAATACACCGGAGGTAGAACGTCGGGCACGATGGAATTCAACATGCCTTCGGTGGCCGGCGACTATGAGTTCCGATACTTCGTGAACAATGGCTACGAGGAGAAGGCGCGCAGCTCCAAAGTGACGGTCAAGACACACGGGCTCGTTGCAACGCCGTCGACCGTCGCTAGAGGCGGCCAGGTAACCGTTACCTGGACCGCGCCCGCTGGTTCATCGGCAAACGATTGCATCGCGCTCTACAAAGTCGGCGATCCGAACACGAGCAATGGACCCTGGAGCTACACCGGCGGCGCCGACAGCGGCACCCGGACATTTACGATGCCGAACGTCGTCGGGCAGTATGAGTTCCGGTATCTTCTCAACAACGGATACACCGACGCTGT
>JBKJZI010000256.1:0-10327 GCA_046715155.1 Chthonomonadales bacterium
AAAAGCAGATCCTTACAGGATGACGGGTGCGTGAACGTGCTTACCTGATTCGCAGCTTACGGCGGTGTCAATGCCACAAGGACCGCACTCCACTCCAAAGCGAACCTAAAGTTCGGAAGCCAGTTGAGTCAACGTTGTAACGCGGGCGCCTTTGTCTCGGCAAAGGTCGAGGACATTCCGCAGGGTCCTAGCGTTATCGACGTGGTCGCTCAGGGAAAGGTGGGTGACCCGGTCGTGAGTCAGACTGTGCTCCACGATGGGGCGGACTTTATCCCAGCCAAAGTCCAGTATCGCGCAGAGACCGCCGTGAACCGCGAGCGGGACCATCCAGATTTTCGCATCGCCTTCCTGGCGTAGATCGTCATACGAAGGGTGATACGGCTGTGCCGGTCCGGGCGCGCCCGCGACTTCCTGCGTGGTCCGGCCCCCCGGACAAAGTGAGGCGTCGACCAGAACTCCTATATCCTCAAGGTATTTCAGGTCGCTCGCAAGAAGGTCGGATCGGTAACCGCGAAAGACGGTGGGCTTCACGTGACGGGACTTGATAGTGTCCTTAGCGATCCGGATAGCTTGGCCTCGTTCTTTGGGGTCGGAGATGTAGCCGGCGCTGTTCTCGAAGTGGACCAGTAGACCGGTCTCGTGCCAGGAGGGGATTCGGTGTTGGTACTCGGTGTAGTAGAGGTCGATGTTTGAAGTGGGGTTTTTTTCGGAGAAGTACCAGAGCCAGCTAAGGGGGACTGTGAACTCTTCGGCAACCTGGATCAATTCACGGGTGTAGCATTTTCCAACGTTGGCTGCTTCGCAGTCAACGCTCAAACAGACCGTCGGCATTACCAACCTCCCCTTCACGACGAACGTTGAGACATTGACGTTTTCTCCACGGTTTGGTGGACTGTGATGCTACATTCTACCACTGCCAAGCGCTGATTCCTCTTTCGTTTTCCACGCGCCGGTAAACCGAGAACGCAACATTAGCCGTGGTTCGCGAGCGACTTGCCACGCGGTTGATAAGGCGTTGATCAATTGCTACCGAGCTGCCGTTCGCGCTTCCTCAACGAGCGGGTCCTCCATGAGCTGAGCCGAGCCGTTTACCTTCATCGCGACCGGCGAATTCATGCCCTGGCGGAACCTGGGGATCGATCGAATTACGTGGAAAAGTTCGGCGGCGGCGGCGCGCGGCCAGTTGCGGACGTTTATCAGCATCTTCTGGTTCACATAGCTTGAATCAATCATCACGGCCTTGAATGCTGCTTCCTTGGCCATGCCCTGCTGACCCATGGCAGCGCGGCCGATGCATAGCCCGGCCCAGGCTTCCGGGTTACTCTCGTCGATGTAAACGGCGGTCTCCCAGGCAGCAACAGCGTCCTTTAGCTGCTTGCTCTGGTACAGGCACATGGCGTAATTCGCCGTAGCGTCAGAATTGCGAGGATTCGCCCGCATCGCTTGCTCAAATGCCTTCCTTGCGCGAGAGGATTCGCCGCACACCCTTAGCGCAATGCCGTAATTGTTCAGGAGAGCGGATTGGCGCACGCCTGACGTTATCGAGGGCTCCAAGACCCGGAGGGCCTCCGGCGCGCGACCTGATACCAGGTAGACCACCGCGAGATTGTTTCGAGCGGAATAGTTCGAAGGAAGGCCGTTGACCGCCGATGTCAGCAGGGTTTCGGCCGACGCGAGATCACGACGCCTGGCCATCATCAATCCCTGAATGGCATCCACCTGAGGGCACGGGACGCCAATACTCCGTGCTCGTTCCAATTCGCGCCAGGCGCGCCGATACCGGCTCGACGCGATCAGTTTCGCGGCTGCCCGCGCGTGCTTGTCTACCCTCTGCTCCGGAGAGGCGCAGCCGGTGATTACAATCAGTACGATCAACAGGAATGGCTTTAGGCGCATGGAACGAGAAAGCCGGAAGTGGAACGGATTGCTGATAAGTGAAACCAATCCCGGATTCGCCAGTGGGAAACACAATCCTACATCGGATACAATGCAGACCAGGGAGTTTCTCATCCCGCTGAGCAGGTAGAGTCACCGCAGTAGCCGGGCAGGTCCCTATGAAGATCACATTGATTGGCGACGAAGCCCTACGGGTCGAGCCGTCCGACGGAATGATGATGATAGAAGCGGAATCACCCGAACAGAGCTACTCGCCGTACCATATGCTGGTGAGCGGCCTTGGAGCGTGCACGTGGTATGTGCTGCAGTCCTGGGGGGCAAACGCTGGAATAACCTCCAATGACCTGACCATAGATGTCACATGGAGTTTTGCCGAATCGCCACACCGGGTCGCCAACATTGATTTGCAATTCCAATGGCCGTCTCTGCCGGAATCGAGGATGGAAGCCGCCAAACGCGCTGCCGCGCAATGCCCCGTTCACCACACACTGAATCACGCGCCGCAGATCACCATCGAGGCAAAACCATGAGCGTCCCCGTTGTGCGATTCGTGGTAGCCGGTCGCGAAGTGCGGCCGCGCGTTCCACCGCGCGATTACACCGTGATCTACGATGGCAGTTGTAACGTCTGCACTCGCCAGGCGGAACTGTTGAGAAAGTGGGACCATGAGGCGAAGTTGACGGTGATTCCGTCTCAAGGACCAGGCGTGCAAGCTCGATTCCCATGGATTCCGGCAGAGGCGTTTGCGGAGTCGATTCAAGTCATCGCGGCGAATGGCCGCACATTCCAGGGCGCGCGCGCGGTGGAAGAGTTGGTTAATGTTTTGCCCAGGTGGAAGTGGCTCGCCTGGATCTTCAGAATTCCATTCATTCGTCCGCTGGCGGAAAAGCTCTACCGCTGGTTTGCCCGGAATCGCTACAAGTTCGGCTGCGGCGACCACTGCTCTCTCAAACCATCTAAGACTGACTACCAGGACGTAGACGCTGGCTCCTAGTGTTTAGAAAACCACTCGTCAATTTCTGTGGAGTCCTGTCCGAAGGACATTGCTGAAGTGGCTTTCGTCGGTTTCATACCGACGATTCAGCGTTTCCATCATGTAATCGTCGGTATAAAACCGACGGCAGACAACTCAGCGATGTCCTGCGGACAGGTGGATCAATTGCGAAAGGCGTGCTTAACAGCACCAACGTATATGTATCCTGAATACCCTTGTTTCGGCGGGATGGCGCTCTTGCTCATCTTCAAAAGTCGCTCGGCATAACGGCTCTCCGACGCCTTCCCACAATGACCGCTCCGCCAACTATCACGGCAATTGCCGCAACGCCGAGCAGGTAGTTCATGTATGGGACTGTTCCAGTCCCTAGATACGCGAGGTCCGCACCCGCCGTCTCGATGGTACACGTCCGCGTGCAAATGTTGGTCATCAATGCTCCGATCCCGCGAGCATAAACGACGTACTTTCGGCCGACCCTGAAGTCATAGCCGCAGGATGCCTGACTGCGGTCTGTCTCGACGGCGATGACATGGCTGACATCCCCTTTCCATGACCGTGTGACCCAGAAGATCGCCCGCCGACGGCCGGAAATAGGATCGGTCGTAAACCGCGCTACCCAACCAGCGAACACGGCCGTGGCGGACCTCATACCGGCCGCCGGACTCATGACCTGCGCGCAAGAACAGCCTTTAGCGGGCTCGGCAAGACAAAGGAGCGCCAGGATCGCCGCACCAAATCGTACTGCTCTCGATATGTTCATGGCCGCTCATCGCTCCGATAAAAGGCGCGCGCGTGCCGCGTGGACTACGGAGACGTTTCCTTAGATTTGCGCGGCTAACTATCCAATTGGTTCATCACGCAGCCCCCGCGGTGTGAGGATTCGTTCTTCCCAAACTTTATGCAGTGAGGAATTGCGCTACGGAAGGTCGGTCGCACAGGTCCGCGGAATCCGCGCCAACGCCGAGTAACGGAACGGGATCCTGGCCCACGCTCGCGTGGAGTACGACGCGTTGATTCCGGGAGAGGGCTGTCAGGCATTCGCGCTCCATCTGGCCGCCCTGACGCAGGTATCCGGCCAGAATTCGGTCGGCGAGGGCAAAGATGACCGAATCCCGGCGGCGGTTGTTTGCCGCCAGCCCCTGTGCGCGCAGGGGGAACGGGGATATGGCAAGGTCGCACTGTGGGTCGAAGCTCGGACCCCAGATTCTGGCCGCCGGGAATAGAGCGCGGGTC
Organism: Chthonomonadales bacterium; assembly: GCA_046715155.1. Classification (GTDB taxonomy): domain Bacteria; phylum Armatimonadota; class Chthonomonadetes; order Chthonomonadales; family CAJBBX01; genus JBKJZI01. The sequence goes on from JBKJZI010000256.1 coordinate 4,124, forward strand.
AGGTCGCCGCCGAATCCGTGCAGGAGCCCACGGTCTAGCACGTAGATTACCGGACCGCCGTTGCGCCTGACGGCGAGGGCGGGTCTCTGATAGGCGGGCCGATTGTGGCCGGTTACGAGGGTCCAGCCGGATTCTACGGCATATTCGGTCGCGGAATCCGCGGCTGCCAGCGCTTCCTCAGGCGCGCCGTTCGAGTTTGCGATGGAGAAGAGTTTGCCTCCGAGCAATTCGACTTTTCCGTAAAGAAAAAGCGCGGGCGGAAGTTCATCGAGGCGTTCTGAGAGACGGACGGGATAGGTGGCGTCGAGCAGTGTGACAAGGGAGATTCCGTTTCGCGCGAGCCAACGAGCCTGAAGCTCGGACTCCTCGCGCCGGCGCCTGATCTCGATGGCGAGCCGGGCGGCGGATGCGCGTCGTATTCCGTACTCTTCGGCCAAGGATTCCGGGGAGAGACCCAGGAATTGGTCCGGCGTCCTCCGCGCGACGGCGTTTCGCCGCAACACGGCCGCCAGGGTCTTCGCCCCGATCCCCGGCGTCTCCAGCAGCATGAGGTTCAGAACCGTTTGTTCGCCCGCATCCATGCCGGTGGATTAGGCGCGTCCGAGTGAGGTTCCTGTCTGTTGAGTGTTGAGTGTTGAGCATCATCTTGCAGCGCTTAACACTAAACACTCAACACTACTACGTTCCCACCTTCCTGGTGCATGAAAGCCGCCTCGCAGCCCATAGTGTTCAGGATGAATCCGGGAGTCGTGCCGCCGGTCCGCATGATCAGGCCATCGGTGATGATAGCGGTCTCCGATGGGCGAAGCACCTGGTACTTCTGGGACAAATTGGTATCCCTGGACGGCGGCTTCCCCCAAAGAGGGATAAAGCGTCGACGCGGACCTGCGAGGTAGGAAGAAACCAGCGGCGCGATGCCGGCCCTTACTATTCGCGCGAACGCAGCGCTGCACGATCTTGACTGTCTACGGCGCGATGGCCGAGTGAACTGCGCCTGTGACTCCGGGTGGGAGGCAGAGTGGAATCCTCAGTATTCGCACTGCTTCGTCGCATACGTACAAGTACGGGTTTTATTTTAATGCGTGCCCGCGCCCGACGTCCTGGCCTTATTCTCGCTAACGAAGTGAGGCCGCTCCCATCGAGATAGGAGCGGCCCCGTTTGGGTCAATTCGATGGACCTATTTCGAGCCTTGCTGGGTCGTACTCTGGGTCGCACCGCCCGTGGTCTTTGGAACCATCGGGCCCTCGTAGTAGGTACTGCCCGACGGCGGCTTAGCGTCCTCTTGCTTCCCGCACCCACCGTTCAAGATTGCGAAAAGCGAGAGGCAGAAGAGCGCGCAAATGGGTTTAAATGGATGCAGTTGTCGATGCTTCATGATTGATGGACCTAGCTTCTTACAAGAGTGCGATAATTCCAGATATGTTGCAGGTAATACTGCTTGACCCGGTTATTATCGGCATCCCGCCTGCCTGCGACTAGCCCTTTGCGGGCGGATCGAATCGGTCGGCGATGGATTGAGGGAAAATCCTCGGGCGTCCGTCCTCACCGACCAGCATCTGAAGAGTCTCGGCTTCGGCCAACATTGTTTCGCCGCGAGTGACCGTGTACGTGATGCGGAGCGTTCGGCGCGTGCGCTCTTTGATCTCGGATCGAATGGTGAGCAGATCGTCGTAGCGGGCGGGCAGCCGGTAGCGGCACCGGGCTTCCAGAATGGGCATGAAATAGCCGTCCGCTTCCATCCGGCCGTAGTCGATTCCGCGGGACCGGCAGAATTCGCTGCGCGCCAGCTCGAACCAGACGAAGTAGGCTGCATGGTGCGCCACCTTCATCTGGTCCGTCTCCGCGTAGCGCACGCGTATCTCGATCTCGACTGCGGGATTTTCGGTCAATGGCGTTGAAGGAGATTTCGATGATCGAGCAGGCCGAAGCACTACGCGACGAGCAGACGGAATCTGTGCTCCGGAGCAACTGGAAGCATCTGCGGATTCCGTATCAGCTCACGCTGGCGCCGATTTTTCTGTGGGGCTGCTTCCTAGCCTCGCCTCGGCCGTCATGGGCGCTGATTCCGGCATTCGTCAGCTTTCACTTGCTGCTCTACTCCGGAATCACCGCGTACAACAGCTATTATGACCGCGACCGCGGCCCTATTGGCGGCCTGCGGAATCCGCCGCCCATTAAACGATCGCTGCTCTTTCTGGCCCTGACTCTTAAAGCTGCAGGGTTTCTCCTCGCGATAGCAGGTGGATTAACGCTTGCAGCGATTTATGCAACCTTCGTGGCGCTCAGCATACTCTACTCGCACCCTCGATTCCGCTGGAAGTCCGATCCATGGCTCAGCTCGGCCACCGTCTGCCTGGGCCAGGGCGGCCTCGGATTCCTCGCCGGCTGGGCGACAGCGACCGGAGGGATCAGCGGAATCCAGACTGCCACTGTCCTGCTTGGACTTATGACCGCGTGCCTGACGACTCTGGGAATGTATCCCCTCACCCAGCTCTTCCAGATCGAGGAGGATTCCGTGCGCGGCGACCGGACACTGTGCGTGGTACTCGGCCCCAAGAGCGCTCTGGCGTTGGCGCGCGCGGCGCTGTTATTGGGGGGTGGGTGCGGCGCTGTCTTACTCTGGCTGCGCGGGCAGCCGGGCGATTCCGCGCTGATAGGAACTGGTTACCTACTGATTATCGCGGCGCTTCGAGGAATTGAAATCGGATTGGGACGCTGGACGCGTGAGGAGCTCTTCCGCAGAGTCACACTGCTGCATTACACTGCATCCGCGGGGTTCGGAATCTTCATCCTCACGCGAATCGGGAAATGGGGGTAGGAGTGCGCTCGGAGGGATTCGAACCCCCGGCCTGTTGATCCGAAGTCAACTGCTCTATCCACTGAGCTACGAGCGCGTGCGGCTATTTTACCATAGCGGGCTGGCCGTCAACCTCAGGGTGGCGAACGGCCAATACATCGCAATCAGAATTAAGCATGTACAGAGTGCCGGCAGCATAAGCCGGCAGCGTAGTGTGGTCGTGTGGGGGGCCTTCACTCTTTCCGATATTCACAATTGCCGCCCTTCGTTGGCCGTGCACCGGGTCAAGGATTCCCAATCCTTGTTGGGTTGATTCATAAATGTAACCGGTTTGCGGTTCGTAGCGAAGTTTCGTAATTGAGTTTCGGGGACAGTTGCGCTGGAATACGAGCTCTCCACCGCGGAAGGCGAGGACTTCAGACACCGGCCACAGTGGCCTTCCTTCTCCTAGATCTCGTCGGCGCACGACTAAAAGAGTGTCTTCCGCCACGCAGATATCTTCAACCTCAAAGTTCTGCCAGTACCATTTCTTTCGGATAGCGCCCGATTCTACTTCGATGGCATAAATAGACCTTCGAGTCATAACGACCGCCAGCTCGCCAAGCTGATGGACCTGATTGTGAGAGCCGTGGTCCGTTTTTGTTCGCCAGACCTCTCGTCCGTCTTCAATTGAATATGCTATGACCCAACCTGGATCAGCCGAAACGACAACGCGATCCTGCCATACAAGCGGCGTTGAATTCACCCGTCGCCAATAGGCTCGCGACGACTGCGCCCACCATCGCAGCTCCCCGGATTTCGCGTTCACGCAACAGGTATGGCCGCCCGCCGAGCCAACAAAGATGTTCCCGTCGTAGACCGTCGGCGACGCGCTCAACCACGATTCCTTTTTCTTATAGGGATGCCACCTCCACACGATCTCACCGGAATCCGGACGGATGGCAAGAAGCTCCCTCTTGGTTCCCGCCACGACAAGGTCACCGGCTTCCCACACGCCGGATCCGTAGTAATCGAGAGCAATAGACCATTCCCTGTTCCCTGTTTCCAGATCGAGGGCGTATACCCATGGAGGCGAGACCGTGGTCGTAATCACCAGACCGGCGGTTACGATTGGATTTGGATAGGATGATTCAAGTGGGCCAAAGCCTACTCGATGCTTTATAACCCGCTTGGCTTCGGCTGCTGAGCGAAAGTAACTTCGGTCTACTTTGCTTTCAAAGAGCTTGTTACGCTCTCGGATTGGATGCCGCCAGACTTCTAATTCATTGGCGTTGAATACGCGATCCGCCAGGAGATCGCACAGTTCAGGGTCGTCGTTGAAAAGGCCGAGCCTGTCATATTCGCGCTCTAAAGGCGTCTTACGTCCAACTTGCTTGGATTTTGGCCATCGCATTTGCTATCGAATCCATATCTGCGGAATCGGCGAGGAGGAGGTATTGGGGGAGCCAGATGGCGTCTTGGGCGGCTTCTTCGCAGACGGGGCAGTGGACCTGGGAATAGTCGATCTGGCGGGCGGAAGGACAGCCGGAGGCTTTACGCTCGAAGACTTTTTCTTTGTAGAGCGGGACGTAGCCGGAGGAACAGGGAATTCCTTCCGCGTTGAGCGCCTTGATGAAGTCGGCGCGCGGGCGGCGGCCGAATCCGGCGGGGTCGTAGCGGAAGATGTAGAGGTGGTAGGCGTGGCAGGTGACGCGCGGGTCGCCTGGGAGGGTTCGGATTCCCGGAATCTGGGTTAGCAGGGACGTGAGGTAGGCGGCGTTCTCGGTGCGTCGCTCTGTCTGCTCCGGCAGGCGCTCGATCTGGGCAAGGAGGATGGCGGCCTGCCACTCGGTCATGCGGAAGTTGCCGCCGAGGACCGGATGCTCGTACCATCCTCCACTCTTCGTTCGGCCGACATTGTGGACCGACCACGCGGAATCCGCAAGACGGTCGTCGTTTGTGAGGATCATTCCGCCTTCGCCGGCGTTGAGGTTCTTGCTGGCCTGGAAGCTGAAGGTGCCGAAGTGTCCGAGAGCGCCCACTTTGCGTCCCTTCCATTCCGCTGCATGGGCCTGGCACGCGTCCTCGATGACGGCGAGGCCATGCTTCCGAGCGACCTCCAGCACGCCGTCCATATCCGCCGGGCATCCGGCGATGTGGACGGCGATGATCGCTTTCGTTCTCGGAGTGATGGCAGATTCGATGAGCGACGGGTCGATGTTGAGCGTCCGCGGCTCGATGTCCACAAATACCGGCGTGGCTGATACTGCCAGGACGCTGCTGGCGGTTGCGATGAAGGTGTAGGGCGGGACGATTACCTCGTCTCCGCAGCCGATTCCGAGCGCGCGCAGGCATACTTCGATGGCGGCCGTGCCGTTGGTGACCGCAATCGCGTGCTTCGCGTCGTGGAACCGAGCGAACGCTTGCTCAAACTCCGGTACCTTTCGGCCACCGACCGACCACCACTGACCGCTGTTCAGCACCTCAAGCACAGCCCGCTCTTCGGATTCGTCCCAGACCGGCCACTTTGGCCACGGCTGTTCCCGAGTTTTCGGTCCGCCGTCGATCGCCAGCGGCGCAGCGGATGTTGTGACCATCATTCTCTCCTTTTCAGGCGTCCGTCCAGCCACTCATAGGCCTGGCGGCGTATATCCGGCGGGAACTCGTGGGCGCAGTCCGGATACAATGCCCGCAGTGATTCTTTAGCTCCCAGCAGATTGTAGACCTTCGACGCAGCTTCCACGCAGTCTTTCACGCCGGACACTTCGAAATTGCTGTCGCGTACGGGGGCAATCGCTAGAACAGACCGCGGCGCGATGGCGGCGAGGACCTCGGGAAAATCGAACGGCATCCGCTTCGGGTCTTTCCCGTATTCGGAAGCGATCCGGGGCATGTAGCCCTTGTGCGACCAGCCGGTGAGGTCGCCGCCGTAGTATTTGGGAAAGGACGTGAATCCGCAATTCGTCACGGCCGCCTTGATACGCTGGTCAAACGCGGACAGGAACAGCGTGTTGTGGCCGCCGAGGGAGTGGCCGATGCAGCCTATCCGCCTCCCGTCCACCTGGGGCAGGGTTTGAAGCAGGTCGACCGCCCGCATGTGGTTCCAGATTCCCTTCATCGTCGCACTCTGATATCCGCGGGCGTACACGTCGATCTGATAGTCGCCATAGTTGGGGTAATCCGGCGCCAGCGTGACGTATCCCCGCGCGGCCAACTCCGCCGCATACTTCAGACTTTCATTACCTTTCACCCCTGCAGGTTCGGCTTTTCCGTCCGCTGTCGTCTGGTGGAGACAGAGAACGGCGGGAACTGTTCCTCTGCGCTCGTGAGGAATCAGCAGATAGGCGGGGACGCTGTCACTGTGCTCGACCGCGAAAGTGATGCGTCGCAGTGTGTAGCCCGCACGATGAGTCTCTTCTACCACGAG
>JBKJZI010000257.1:0-2601 GCA_046715155.1 Chthonomonadales bacterium
GCGCTCTTCTTTATTCCTTCCCAATCCGCCAGGAACGCTTCGTACTGGTCCTCGCGCTCTTTCTGCTTGGCCATTGCCGCCATGAGCAGACCGTTCAAGCGGGCCGATTCCACCGCGTAAACGCCATCCTTGTCCAGCTCATTCACCTTGCACAGCTTCGAGCGCAGGTACACCAGGAGGGCCGGAGCGATCACATCGGCGTCATGAATCTTCCCCAAATGCTCCTGAATCTTGCGTACCTGATCGATGGCCGAGCCAAACAGCGGGCCTCGATAAGGGGAGAAGAGCTCCATGGTGTACCGGAGCCGTTTTGCAGCGATCCGCATTTGATGAAGTTCAAACACGCGCCGGTTGTCATGGATGAACGGTTCCCAGGATACCAACTCGGATACCCGATTGCTTACGGCGTCGAAGAACTCTTCCTCCAGGTCGCCATGGACCGCTTCCGGCGGCTTGGCAGCAGAATCCGGCTTATCGGCAATCCGCGCGAATTCCGCCTCGAGGTCGGATGATTCGAGGGCCTTGAGCGATTTGCGCACGTCTTTTTGGAGCCTGTCGCGACGTCCGGAAAGGTGGTCGCGAAACTCATCTACTCCCAACCGCTCGGGCGGCGGAATCTCCCCACAGAGCTTCTTCACCGCGCTGATCATGACGTCTAGGTCCCGCGCGTGGGAGAGCGCATCCGTAAGCCGCTTAACGTGAATTCGGAATCGTTCGTATCGTTTTCCTTTGAAAGCCGGCTCGAAAACGGCAATGGCCGCCCGGAGCCGCCGCGAGGCCACGCGCATATCGTGGACGGCCTCGTCATCCGTCGCCTGTCGCACATCCTCCGCGTGCGAGAGCATTTTCACCAAAGCCCGGCGAATCGAATCCGCGCCGTACTCACGGAATCCGGCCGGCTGCGGCGTAGCGCCGTTTCCGCCTGTATGCAGGGACGAATTATCCAGCTTAGCCTTCCGCATTATTCCCCCATCCGAACCGGCGCAGAGTCCGTACCTGCGGGAACGGTCACGATATATTCTTCCGCCGTCTCTAAGAGCCACTTCTGAACATCAAACGCCGGTTCGCCCTCTGCTGGAAACAGCCGCTCGTAGCTGCCGGTTGGCGTCATGATCCTCGCCTTCGAGTTGTCCCTAAGGTGCGGGAGAAGGACGCTTTTGATCAACCACTGTTTAAGGCGGTTGTCCTGAATGGGAAATAGCGTCTCCACGCGGCTGTCCAGGTTACGCTGCATGATATCCGCGCTGCCCAGCCAGACCTCTTCGCTGCCATGCCCGCCATTATGAAAGTAATAGATCCGGTGATGCTCCAGGAAGCGGCCCACGATGCTGATGACCCGGATATTCTCGCTCAAGCCCTTCACACCCGGCACCAGGCAGCAGCTTCCCCGGACGATGAGATCGATTTTTACGCCTGCCTGGCTCGCGCGGTAAAGGGCATCCGCCGACTTATAGTCGGTTAGCGAGTTCATCTTGAACACCAGGTAGGCATCCCGGCCCGCCTTCGCGTGCTGAATCTCACGGTCGATGCGGTCCAGCAGCCCTCGGCGGATTCCCCCCGGCGAGACCAGCAGCTTCTTATATCCCTCGTTCTCGCTGTACCCCGTAAGTACGTTGAAGAGGGCGGAAGCGTCCTCACCGATTTCAGGGTCGCACGTTAACAACCCCAGGTCGGTATATGTACGCGCCGTTCGGGAGTTATAGTTGCCGGTTCCCAGGTGAACGTAGCGCCGGATTCCATCCGCCTCGCGCCGCACGATCAGCAACGCCTTGCAGTGCGTCTTGAGCTCCAGCTCGCCATAGACCACGTGCACGCCGGCCTTTTCCAGCTCACGCGCCCAGACGATGTTGTTCTCCTCATCGAACCGTGCCTTGAGCTCCACGATCACCGAGACCTGCTTCCCGTTATTGGCGGCCTCCGCCAGGGCCGCAACGATCGGCGAGTTCGTCCCCACGCGGTAGATCGTCATCTTAATCGCCAGCACGTCCGGATCATCGGCTGCGGTCTCGACCATATCGACAACCGGCCCGAAGCTGTCGTAAGGGTGATGAAGGATAATGTCATGCGCCCGGATACTGCTGAACACGTCCTTCCCAGTCCTAAGGGCGGCCGGGACCCGCGGGCGGAAAGGTTTATCCTTGAGGTGCGGCAGATCGAGGTCGTACAGCGCCATCAGGTCGCTAAGGCCCAACGCATCGTCGGCGGCATAAACGTCTGAGTCTTCGATCTCGAGGTTGCTCACGAGCAGATTCCGAATGCCTTCCGGCATGTCCCGGTCAACGATCAGTTGCGTAACATTGCCGAACCGCCGCCGAGCCAGACTTTGCTCTATGGTGCGAAGTAGGTCGCCGGCTTCATCCGCCCTGATCTCGAGGTCCGCGTCGCGCACCACGCGGAACGGGTACGAATCCACCACTTTCATCCCGCGGAAGAGAAGCCCGAGATTCGCGGCGACCAGCTCTTCCATCCAAATGAATCCGTGGCGCCGGCTCCGCTGGATGATTCCGCCATTCTTGCCCGGACCCACGTCTATCGGAACGAGTCGCGGCAGCACCTGCGGAATCTTCACGCGCGCAAAGCGCTCATTCTTCTCATGGTCGC
>JBKJZI010000258.1:0-7608 GCA_046715155.1 Chthonomonadales bacterium
GCCGTTTACTGCGGCGGAGCGGGTGGAGTGTCGCTACCCCCTCCTCCTCCGCCGCCTCCTCCGCCGCCGCCGTTTCCGGGGATTCCGAACTGCGGAGCGCCGGAATTACCGCTCGCGGAGCTGGCGATTCCGATCACTATTCCGGCCGCGAGAATTCCCAGCAGCCAGTCGTTTCGCTTTCTCGCGTTGGACTTCCGCGTCGGAGAACTAACCGTGGTGACAGTCGGCTGCCGCACAATCTGCGGGGCAAGTTGGGTCGCCAACTTGTCACCTGCCGAGCGGGCCGCTTCCATGGCGCGATCGATCTCGACCGCAGTCGGGTTCTTCGTGCTGGCGGCGCTGAGTGTAGCGCTTCTCACAATCCTGCCGGTGCCTACTTCGATGATCCGGCCGCTGACGGTCATTTCTCCGGCGTTGTCCGCAACGTTGTAGCTATCAACGGAGCCTATGAAGACAAGGTCGTAGGCTGCAAGGCGGGCAACCCGAGTCGCTTTGGCGTTGTCCTCTGCGAAGGGAGAGTTCACGTCCGTATCCGAAAGCTGCTGGTCGTTGTGCAAACGCGCGATCGGCGGCAGAGCACGGTGGAAACTGGTAACCGTATACGAATCCGATGCGATCAACCTCGAGCGCACGACATCGGTCAGGAGGTTAGACACCTCGTCCTTGGCAGGGATGTTTGCGCCGGTGACGTCGACCGGGAAGACCAGGATCGAACGGCGCAGCGCTTGCGCAAGGCTGATCTTGCCGGCTTCCAGGGCGCCGAAAGCGACCTGCGGCACCCAGCTAATGGCGAAGATCGCCGCGAGAAGGCCGGCTACGCGCCGCCTGTTCAGCATTCTCATCGTGGTCAAATTACCTCCTGATTTTGAAAGGGTATCGGGTATCGGGTATCGGGTATCTGTTTTACCCAATACCCGATAGCCGATAACCAAGACCCGCATTTCGCGCTCCTAGCGGGCGAGGGTTATTGGCATAGCGGCGGTCGCCTGCCGTCCCGATTCGTCCGTCGCGGTGAGCCTGAGCACATAGACGCCTGCCGGCACCGAGACACCCTGGGCACTCTTGCCATCCCAGAGCAGCTGGTTCACGCCGCGGGTGACGGCACGTCCCTGGGCGACGTCACGGACCACTCGGCCATTCCCTCCGACGATCTGCGCGCGCAGGTTCGAGCTCGCAGTCAGGTTGAAGGAGAAGGAAGTTCCGGTAGCACCGCGGCTCGTAGCCCGCAGCTCCGTTATGAGCAGCCGCCCGGAGTTAGTCTGAGCGGCCACCAGCAGCGCGAACCGCCTTGGCGCCGCCTCCGCGCCCGAGTTGTACGTGTATCCGCCATTGGAGCCCACTCCGCGCTTTACGCCGGTGGCAAGATCAACAACGGTCACGTCGTACCTGCGGCCGAGCAATGCGTAGTTCGGGAACTGCACCGTCACGTCCGCATTCTTCCGATCCGTCTCTACCTCGAAGGGAATCACCGTCTGGCCGGCGACTGCCTCGCGGGTAGCACTCGGAAGGGTGACGGTCTCCGGGTCGAGCAGCCGCACCGAGACGTAGTCTCCCGGATACGGCGGCTTGTCCATGAGAGCCAGGCGGGACTTGGTGGCGCCGCTAAGGGCCACGAAGTTGTCGGTATCCGCCCGGTTGCCGCTGCGAGCCATGATCTGCAAGCTCGTCGCCCGGTCGATCTGGCTCTCACGGCTTACCTCGGCCGCCCGGGTTCCCGGTGGCATCAGCACGATGTCGGCCGCCTGCAGCGCTCGCACCCAGTAGCCGCGACCAGAGCGAAGCATTCCGCTGCCCTGAACAGTTTCGTAGCTGCCGGTGGCCTTATTGTAGGACCACGCGATTGGCCGCACGAGGTTGCTGGCACTGCCCAGCGGTAGCTCCTGGCCCTGGAACCGGACCTTCGTGGCGCCCCAGACAATGTCCTGGAGATAGACAGAGCCGATCATGTTCCAGCCAGGTTGCAGCGAGATTACGTAGGGCTGTGTCTGATCTGCCAGGCGCCCCCGAGGATTGAGCACAAGGGCTTCACTCGGTTTAATCCAATACGCCTGACCGCCTGAAACGGCCGGGAAGTTGCTATCGGTATTGAGCGCAAGGTATCGCCCAAGGATCGGCGCCCACTTGATAAGATTGAGCGCCGTAATCGATACCGGCGTTCCATCTGCTCTGGTTGGTCCAAAAGCAACTGCGGGATCGATGGAGATTGGAATGAGCGGGATAGAGATCAAGTCGATCTCATTAGCCGCCAAAGCGATCGATATTCCTGACACTCGGAAGCCGAATTCAGCGGAGATTGGGTCGAATTGACCAGGAACACCCGGCCAGTCAAGACGTAGCCTCCAATCACCGGTCTGATCAGGCGTGAATGTATGGGAGAACGCTCCTGAGGCGTCCGTGGAGATAGTCACGCTGCTTCCGCCGCCATTCGGCGCCACCGTCTGCAAATTGACAGTCGTAGGCGAACCGAGGTTATTGATCAGACTACCTGTGATCGTCACCGGGCTTCCGACGATTCCGGTTGTAGGATTGAACACAGGCTGGCTGAAAGTAGCGCCCGTGATCACCGGACTGGGAATGGCGCTCCCATCAGCTGGATACCGCGCGATGTGACCGGCGTTTACGTTATCCTCAGCCTCGAATCGGTAATTATGGTTCAACCCGCTCGGGAACTGATGGACGAAGCGGTATAACACGCCTGCTGCGTAATCGTTACTGACGGTGGCCTTGATCATTTCATGAGCATTCCCGTCGATGATGACGCGCACGGATTTTGGCGCGGCGTTATCTGCGTGACGGTAAATGATCTCATAGGTAAATGATGTTGACTGCCGACCGGTGCGAGGCGACAATGTTCCGTCGTCGCCACCACCGGCATTCGGGGCGACCAGAATCGGGACGTCTCCGACCGAAAGCCCCGAAATCACCGCAGACCCGATCGGAAGCCGCGCCGTATCGGTGCCGTCGGAAGCGGTGAAGAAGAGAGTTTTCTGGCCCGGCGTTAGCGTTGTCGGAGCGCTTTCGTAAACAGCGCCGGCGCTGTAGTTTAGCGGATCACCCGCCCGCGGGGTCAGGTTGATTTCCGTGCCGCTTACGTTGACCCTCACGAACGCTGGGGCCGTGCCGTTCTGGTCGGTATAAGTGACGCGGAAGACAAACCTCGACGTAAGATTCCCGGCAATCCCCGGCGTGAGGGAGTTTAACGCCCCAACTGTGGAGGGAGTGCCACCATCGATCGAGACCGATGCGTTGCTCAGCACCGGCGGTATGTTGATGGTTGGACCGGCGTAATGAGGAGGTCCACTCCGGAGCGACACGGTTGCCAGACGGTCTGCCGCTTGGAACTGGTATGTATATGCTCCGCCTGGCAGCTCGCCGGGTTGAGATTGGTAGCGGAAGAGGACTCCACCCTGATAATCCGTGGAAGTCCCGACCTGGGTCATGTTTCGGACCTGGGTGCCGGCGCCGCCCGGATTCAGCACCAATTGAACAGACACAGGCGCCACGTTGTCTGGATGACTGTAACGAACCGTGAACGTGTACTGACCGGATTGAGCGCCGGCCAGCGGGGTAAGCGTGCCATTGTTGTTGCTGGCATCGCCGCCCGGTTCGGCCAGAGCGGGAGAGCCTGCGGCCGTTACCTCAAATGTGCCGCCGGGAGGGGTGGGTACGGGGACGGCGTCCTCCAACTGATCCTGCGCCGTAAAATAGAACCGGTGCGTTCCGAGGCTCAATGTCCTGGCCTCGATCGTCCACGTGTATACCACGCCAGCCTGGAAGTCGGCAGGGGATGGAGCCAGCGGCGACGATACCGGTTGGACGGATGTAAGCGCCGCGCCGTCCAGGAACAGCTTCAGTGTGCCTGCCCCTCCCCGAACGGGTGGATCCCCGTTAACGTCCAAGTAACGGACCGTGAGTCGGATATCGCCCGCCTGGCTGATGCTGGCCGGCACGGCCGCCGGGTTGCTCAGGACCGGCGGTCCATTGACAATAAGTGTGAGCGAGGCCGTGCTCGCCCCGAGACCCTGATAGGCAAAAGCAACGTCGTAGTTTCCGGGGGCGAGGTCCGTGGGAGCTGTTAGCTGGCCCTGGAATCGCACGCCGAGGGCGTATTGAGCGGAGCCCACGGGATCGATCGGGCTGAGAGTCAGCCGGATCGTTTGCGTGGAACCAACGGGCGTGATGCGCGCTTCAATCGGGTAAGCCGGCGCGGCCCCACTCGCGTTGCGGTAGGTCACGGTAAACGTATACGTGTCGGTTGAACGCCCGTTTGCCGGAGAGACGACGGGGGTTCGCAAATCGCCTATGTCGGCGACCGACGGGCCCGTATACTGAGACGGATTGTCGGTTGAGAGCGGCAGGCGCACGGTGTTGGACCCGTCGCTGGCCTCGAAGAAGTAAGTGTGGGTTCCGAGGCCGATACCGCTTCCCGTTATGGTGCCGACGTAACGAACGCCTCCTGCATAGTTAATGGGCGTGGGAGTTGCCGGGTCTGGAGTCAAGGTCAGGCGCCTATTCCGGTCGTTATCGCGTATGACCTGAATCACCGTCGGCGCATGGTTGTCGGCATCCGTGTATATGATGCTGTATGTGAACACCGTCGTCGTTCCGCCCTGAAGCGGCGTCAGTGTGCCGCCATTGGAGTTAGGATCGCCCGGATCCGGTTGGGTGAGCGCCGGAGGAGTGTTCGCCCGAACGGTCGGCCCGACCAGCTCAAGGTAGAAGTAAGAGGCTGAAACGGTTTCGCCCGCCTGATTGGCGGTCGCCAGTACAACCTGCCCGTTGGCGGAATCGATAGTGTAGTCCACGCCGTGTGTTAGTAGGCGCGCGTTCGCTCCGGTTCCAAGCCATACAAAGGTCGAAGCGGCGCTGTTGAGCCACTTCTTCGTCAGGCGGGGGTCCTCGTAGCGAAGTCGGGTCCCGTCGGTCGCGCGCAATACGGCCGCGGTGGAGTTTGCGAGCGCGGTGCTTCCGGTACCTGCATGGATGAGCGTCGCCTCGTTTATTCCGTCGTTGGCGATGAACTTATATCGGTAGTTGGAGCCGGCCGCAAGCCGGATTCTGGTCAGCAGGTGGAACTGCACGCCAACAGCGTAATTGGTCCCGCTTTCCGCTCTCACCATCGGCGTACCACTATCGTAGGTTACGCCACCGTCGGCGCTGATATGTACGGAAATGCTGGTTGGCGCGCTGTTTTCAGCATCCTGATAGGTGATGAGGAAGTCGTAGAGGGTCGCCGTCGTTTGCGACGGATCGCCGGGCACGAATGCGGGATCCCGCAACTGCGGCGGGGTATTCGTGATGATAATCGGCCCTTCGATGGGCGCGTTCGGGATTCCGTTGTCGTCTCCGGGCGGATTCGATATCCATTCGCCAAATTCGCGTCGCTGTGGCGCGAGCTGATTTGCCCAGTTGTCGCGGAATCGAAAATAGTATGTGTGCTTTCCGTCAGGGGTGGCGTCGAGGGAAGCCTTGACGAATCGATAACGCCGCCCGCCGCTCGTGGGATTATTGTTGACCGCCGTCATATTGAAGGCAACGCCGTCGATCACCACGATCCTTTCAATCGGCTCGTCGTTGTCGGGGTCCCGGAAGGTCACCTCATAGGTATAGGGCTGAGTGTCCTGTCCCGACGCAGGCGTGACCGTTGGGTTCTCTAGCAACGGGCGCCGGTTGACGTACGGCTCGGCCATAACATTCCGGCCGACCGTAAGACCATAGAAGTTCGTGGGCGTATTCGGAAAATTTGGGTGGGGCCCGTAAGGCGGATAGATCAGATTCGAAAGGCCTTGCGGGTCGTCGACGGGCCGGCGAGGCCAGATCGCCTTCTGATTGCCGTCGATCGCCTCGAAGTAGAATGAGTGCTGCCCCTCCTTGCCTGGCGGAAAGGTCGTGTCGAAAAAGTAGAGCACGCCGCTCAGGTAGTCAGTGTTGTTGGGGGCGGGCAGCAGGTTCATGTTGAACGCCCTGCCGTCGAGCCAAAATCTTACCGCGCCGGCCGGCAGAGGCGTGTTATCGGATTTCGTCACCCGAACCATGAACCGAACGACGGACTTGTTGGTTGGACGCGACCGGTGAGCCGGTCCGCTGATGCCGCTCGGATACCCGTTGGCCGGGAGGTCGTCGGTCCACCCTCCGTCAGACAGAATGGGGGTCACGAACGGGTGCTTGTACGGATCGAAGATGTTCGGGTTGCCGCCGTTGTCGCTGTCCGACCGGGTCGTATAAACGGATGGATCCGAACCGTAAGGCTCGTTTGGATAGGAGTTCAACGAGCCATTGTCCGGATTCGCTCCGGTGACGGGTCTCAAATCATTTGAGGCTATGTAGTAGTACTTCCACTGCCCTGCGCGATTGAGCGTGGTGGTATAGCTAGGAAACTGGCCGGGCTTGGGAATGGAGAAGCCGGCATAGCTATTCGCAAGCGGGCGGCCAAATATGGCGCCACCCGTGTTTCCGCCGAACGGCATGGAAGGAAGGTCGTCCGGCATGGTCGGACCGCCAAGGAATCGACTCTCGTACTGCGTGGGCATCATGCGGTAACGGAAGTATACGCCCGTCCGCCAAATGTCTCCGCCGACCACTCTTATGAGGCGGCCCGTCACGGGATCCGTTTGATACGTGGCGTTGAAAAGGCCGCCTTGACCGGGGGCCGTGGGGTCGATCTCCATCGGGCACCAGCGAGTAAGACCATCCGGACCGATGAGCGCGACGATGAGCCCGGAGCGCATCGCTACGCGGGGATCGCCCCATTCATCGCCGGTTCGCCGGAAGAATTGCGGGGGAATCCGGTCGGGATTCCGGTATCGTACGCGCCAGGTATAAACTTGAGCCCCGCCACCATCATCGGTAGTGGAGACGTTCTGCGGCTCAACACGCAGCCCGTTTCCAGTTTGACCCGGGATCGGCCGCTTGTCAGGAATGAAATTCTCATCAACAGGGGTCAGATCGATTTGCTGATTCGCGACGACCACCAGATTGCCGGCGGGCTTGGGATTGGCGCCTACGCCATCGTTGGTCGCGCCGGCGGTGCTGTTGTTCCGTGCTACAATCGAGAATCGGTGAGCTCCTGCTCCGATTGTAGAGCCGGAAATGTAGGTGACCCAAACATTCCCTCTTTGAACCATCGGAAATAGGCGATTCGCATTGAGGGGACTGGTTGCACCTTGTTCGGGAACATCTGGATTAGGCGGATCTATAAAGAGCGCAACCGGGCCTTTGCCGGGCTGTAGAGCAAGCTGTCCGCCCCCTCCGAAATCCACGCTCGCCCGGAATACGAACTGGCTGTTGAGTGTGGCATAATCACCGACGACGGCGTTTGGCGCGTTTACAAACGTGCCGAGCGCTTGGCCGTTGGTTACGGCTGCTTGCCCTCTAACCTGCGATGTCGAGGCGATGCAAATTAGGATGATGAGTACAAACCGCAACCATGAGGCTCTTAAACTATACATGACTTTCTCCCCTTGATTCCTTCTTCCTAACAAGGAACGGCAGCCGATTATTGCGACTCCCGGGCCGAAGGGGAATGCGCATATCCTCTTGGCCCGACATGCTGCGCGCCGCTAAGAGCCGACGACGCGTTTCGTCTTCCACTTCTTTGCGCCTTGGAAG
>JBKJZI010000259.1:0-48492 GCA_046715155.1 Chthonomonadales bacterium
GTCCAACACCCATACACCCACACACCCACACAGTCTTCCTACATCTCCCGTCTCCAGTTCAGCGCGGAGATCAACGTGGCCTGGTCGGCATAGTCAAGATCGCCGCCGGCGGGGAGGCCGTGGGCGATTCGGGTCACTTTGAGACCGGCGGGCTTGAGCCGTTGGGCCAGGTAGAGCGCGGTGGCTTCGCCTTCCACGGTCGGGTTGGTGGCGAGGATGACTTCCTTCACGCCCAGCCGCGAAATGCGCGGGAAGAGCTCGCGGATTCGCAGCATGTCGGGCATGATTCCGTCCTGGGGAGAGATCACTCCCTGCAGCACGTGGTACATTCCGCGATATTCATTCGTCTTGTCCATCGCGATGAGGTCCCGCGGCTCCGCTACGACGCACATGAATGACGGGTCGCGCCTGGGATCGGAGCAGATATCGCACACTTCCTTATCCGTGAAGTTATAGCACTCCTTGCAGAATCCGATCTTCTCCTTGACCTCCAGGATCGCGTCCGCGAGCTTGCGCGCCTCTTCCGTGGGCACTCGCAGGAGGTAAAAGGCCATCCGCTGCGCGGACTTCGGCCCGATTCCGGGTAGTTTCTCCAACTCCCCGACTAACTGGGCAAGAGGTTTGGCGTAGTGCAACATAGTAGGAGCGTTTAGCGTTGAGCGTTTAGCGTTGAGCGTTAAGCGTTAAGGACAGTGCGATTAGAGGGTGTCGGTGAATGGGTCATCCTTGTCACCCATATACGGAAGGTGAGTTTCTTTGACCATATTAGCGTTTTGAGCTGAGCGTCGGTACTTGATGAGGCCATTGAGTTGTCGAGTCGCTGCGATCAGTTTTGAAATGAGTTCATCCGCTAGCTCCGGGCGCAAGAAGCCTCTTTTTTCTGCTCGCTTGAGCCAATATCGGACTTCGCGAGCTGACCCTCTCGCAATAATGAAGAAGTGGACCGCGTCTCGATCACTATAGCGACCATCGCCTTCGACCAGGTTGCGCCGATCCCGTCGGCTGCCCGCACAAGTTGCTTGCCTACCGTATCCTTCGCGAATGATTCCCACGTCGCAACCAAATCCCAGGTTCGATCAGCTACATCGACAAAGAGGGCAAACAGGGTTGTCTCTTCCATTGGGACATACTGTCGGTCGCTAACGCTTGACACTTCCTCTCCCTCCGACCTTAACGCTTAACGCTTAAGGCTTAACGCTCATCGCTATCCTCCCAGCCGTCTCAGGTTGTCCTGGGCGTTGCTGTTCTGCGGGTCAAGCTTTAGGGCCTCACGATATTGTGTGACGGCTTTCGCGCTCAGGCCGGCTTTTTCATACAGGTGGGCGAGGTTCATGCGATATTGCGCCATATCCTGCTTTGGGACGCCGCCGATCTTAACAATCTCTTCGTAT
Source organism: Chthonomonadales bacterium (assembly GCA_046715155.1). Lineage (GTDB taxonomy): Bacteria > Armatimonadota > Chthonomonadetes > Chthonomonadales > CAJBBX01 > JBKJZI01. The sequence continues at coordinate 1,392 of JBKJZI010000259.1, forward strand.
ACCGCGATGGACTCGGGAACCCGTTTCAGTGATTCCAGGAGCAGTGCGAGCAGGGCCCGCGTAGTGTAGTCGTTTGGCGAAAGCGCGGCGACCTTGCGGTACGCCGCGATGGAATCGTCCACCTTGCCGTGCCGGTTGGCGATGGACGCGTAGCCCAGTACGAAAGTGCGGTCGGCAGCTCCCCTACCGGTGGCGATGTTCGACAGGAAGGCGAGCATCTCCCCTTGTTTGCCCGCCTTAACGGCCGTCTCTTCGAGTTGGGCGAGGGCCATTGTGTTGGCGGGATTCTCCGTCAGGCGAGCCTGTAGAAACGCGATCCAGGCGTCGGGGCGATTCTCCTGTTCATAGAGCTGCTTGAGCTTGGCGTACGCCTCTCTTCCGGCGACGGGATCCTCGATCGCTTTCATATACGCCTCACGGGCCTCTTCCTTCTTGTTCTGTTTCTCGTAAAGAGCGCCCAGGCGCAGCCAGGAAGTCGTGGCTTTCGGATTCGCCTTGACTATAGCCTGGAACTGCTGGGCGGCTTCGTCCAGTTTGCCCCGTTTTTCCAGGAAGTCGCCGAGCTGGGCGCGCGTGTTGACGTCGTCCGGATTCTTCTGTACCAGACGAAGGTACTCTACGACTGCGTCCTCGTTCTTCCCCAGTTCGGCGAGGAGTCGGGCGATATTCAGGCCGTGGAAGTTATCCTTCGGATTCAGCCGCTCAGCCTCGCGGTATTCTATAATGGCCTCTTCGTGACGTTTGGCCTGTTCCAGCACACGAGCGGCGTACCAATGTGCGGTGAGGTCGTCCGGATTCAGCAGGGCGAGCTGGCGATACTCGCGAAGGGCAGCTTCGAAGTCGCCGATCTGCTCGTAGGCAGAACCGAGGGCAATCAGCGTGCCGCGATCCTTTGGCTGGAGGCGGCGGACGAACTCGAACTGCTCGATCGCCTCTTTCCGCTTTCCCTGCTTGAGATAGAGCTGGCCCAGCGCCCTCCGCGGCTCCTCATCTTCCTGATTCTTCGCGATCATCTTGCGGAAGATGTCAGCGGCTTCTTCGAACCGCCGGTTTTTGTCATAGAATCCGGCAAGCGCATAACGGGTCTGGTCGTTGCCCGCGTCTGCCTGGACCGCGCGCTTGTAGGCGGATTCCGCCTCGACCGGCCTTTTTTGAATCTCCCGCAGCTTTCCGAGATTGAGCCAGGGCTCCGGGTCCTTGGGAAAGCGGGCCGCCATTTTGGTGAATATGTCCGCGGCCTGGGCAGCGCTTCCCATGAGATCATAAACGTATGCCAGCCCGTTGAATGCCGAGGCAGGGGCGTCGCGCAGTGCGATTGCCCGGCGATAGTGGGCCTCCGCCAGCTTCAGGTTGTTCGAGCGGACCGCGGGGTCTTTGGCGGCGGCGGCCGTCATTGCAAACGCCAGACCCGTGTCGGCGAGGATCGTCGCGCTCGCACGACCCGCCGCCGCCAGTTGGAAATTGGCCGCGGATTTCGCATGCTGCCCGAGATTGTAATACCCGCGCGCCATATTCGCGCGCGCCTGGATATTGCCCGGCATTATCTTCAAGGCTTCAGAGTAGGCGGCTATGGCTTTTTCGATCAACCGCTTGTCCTTCGTCTGGTCCGCCAATTTGTCATACGCGATCGCTAGGTTAAAGTGGTTCGCGGAGCTGCGCGGCTGGAGCTCGACCGCCCGGCGGTATGCATTGATCGCCCCATCCGCGTGGCCCGCCATGAATTTTAACGTGCCGAGATAGGTAAACCCCTCCACGTTTGCCGGATCTACTTTCACCGCATTCTCTACCGTGGCAATAGCCTCGTCAACGCGGTTCTGGGAGGCGATCGCGTTCGCGAGCGCGAGATGCGCGCGGCCGAATCCGGGGGCTAGCCGGATGGCGAGTCGGAACGCGGATTCCGCAGCCGGCCAGTTCTGAGATGTGGCGTACACCGAGCCGAGCACGAAGGGCGCCTGCGCATTCTTCGGGTCCAACGCTACCGCGCGCTGCGCCTCGGCCAGAGCGTCGGCGTGCCTGCCAGAACGGGCGTATAGTGTGGCGAGTTGGGCCAGCGGTTGGGCGTTCCCGGGGTCCACCTGCTGTGCCTTGCGGTAAAAGCTAGCGGCCATCAGCACGTTGCCGGCCTCCTCATAGAGCATGGCCAGATTCATGTTTGCCGCGTAGGAACCCGGATCGACCCGTAGGGCCAGTATGTATGCCTCAATCGCCTCGGCCCTGCGCCCGGATCGCTGCAGCGCTAAGGCCCGCTCGAAGAGCTGCTGCGCGGAACCCGCTACTGCGGGCGGCTGTTGCCTGGGATTCTGACCCGTTGTGCTGTTCGGTCTATTGGAGGGTGGTCGGGACGCTCTACGGGTCTGCCGGACTCGAGGCCGGCGGGCCGCAGGCTTCGTTTGCTTTCGGGTTATGCCCTTTCGCTTCGTTGCAGGCGGATTCTGCGCAAACGCCGGTGCGCAGCCGTAGGTGAATGCGAGAATAAGGAGCAGTCTGGAGAGGTGTGAGAGGTATTTCAAGCAATCACTCCATACGGGGGGTTGACTACGAATGATTTTAACCGAGACAAGGCTGAAAGTCAAGGAAGAGATAGAACTACGTCTAGTATACGCGGCGAAATACTCAGTTCAGGTCGTTATCAATGGAGGTGTAAGTAACGTGTCAACCGATTCGAAACCTGCTGGTTGAAGAATATTCGTTATCGTGGAAACAAAGGGACATGAAAAGCTCTTCCCGTCCCGACCATCCCTATCTTGAGATACCTACTCTGGCCTCCGCTCCCTGGCTGGGTGGTGAGAAGCCGAACCTGGCAGAATACACACCCTCCGAGCTGTGGATGGGCCGAGGCTCGGTGATATCCGCTTCGGTTGAAACAGATTCCGGCGCTGGGGCCAACTCGCTGCGGCACTGCACCACCCAATAGCGGATTAGAATCCGTTAGCGCGCCCGGCGAAGCGTCAGAGCTATGTCTTCAGAATACACGCACGATACGACGGTAAGGCGACCGCCGGTGTGTGTATAGACCGTAGACTTATCAACCACTCCCGTCCGCGGATTCAGCCATTCTGCGCGCCAGCGTCCCTGCGGAATCTCCACTATAAGATCGACGTGCGTTCCGCCCTTGACGTAAACTCCGTAGCCCCCGCCTGAATCCGCGAGGCAGTGCGCCGTCACTCCCGGCGAGAGCCCTCCGACGATTACGGAATCCGCCGGTCTCATCTGCACCAGTTCGAAGCTTTCCAGGAAGTCGCGCAGAATCCGAAGCTCTCGTCGCAGGTTCGGACTCCCCCCGCCCGGTTGTTTTGATGGGTAGGGAAACGAGCCGTTTGGGTGCGAGGCCGTGAAGGAGTAGTCCAGGTTGTTGTAAACTGCCCCGCCGGCCAGCATGAAGTCCCAGCCTTGCGAGCGGTAAGCGAAGTCCGAGTTGCCGTCGAATCCGGTCTCGTTGCAGCCGATGGGCTTGTTAAGGTGCCAGTTGTCCGCTACCGCGACCGGCGGGCGGGCGTAATGGAATTGGAAGACTGAGACCTGTGGATTCGGGTCCGTCACCTTCGCCGTGTTGTTGGCGATGTTTTGGGAGATCAGATGCTTGTCCCGGAATCCCGATTCCGCTTCCGCGATGGTTTCGGCGATCTTTCGTTGCCACTCCAGCGTCACTCCGCCGAAATAAGGCTCGTTACAGATTTCATAGATCAGGTTATCGAACCCCCGCAGCTCTGCCACGACCTTCCGGACGAGCGCCAGTTGGAATGCCAGAAGATCCGGATGCTTCAAGGTTAGCGGCTCGGTACGGGGAATATCGCCGAGCCCGTTCACGCTGTTCCGCCCGTTCATCGGGCAGAGATTCCACATCGAATCCTCGTACATCGGGCAGAACAGCACGTATTCGACCACGACTCCCCGCCGCCCGGCTTCCTTCATGAATTCCTTTAGGCGTCGGAAGTAAGCCTCATCCCAGCGAGACAGGTCAAACTTATTTCCCCCATCCGCCGCGCCAGGCGAACTGCTACGACTCCAGGGGCAGGCGAACCGTCCAGGAAGGGGCGCAAGCGTGTTCTCCGCGATGTTGAAGTTCCCCGCCTGCTCGAGATACGTTCCGCTAAACGTCCGCGTCATGTTCAACCGGTCGGCCGCCAGCGTTTCGAGGTAGGTAACGTAGTCGAAGTCGAGGTTCAGGACCGCGCCATAATGCTCGGCGGAAGTAATGAGCACGGTCGGCTTGCCGCGAAACAGGAAAATGCGCGGATTCCGCGGGTGGAGAGAGATCGGTTTGGAGCCGGAAACCATTTCGCTCATGAATTGTATTGCGATTCCGACGGCCCAATTGGCTATTGGATTAAGCGGATTTAAGCCCGAATTTATCCAGACTTAATCTTTCGGTCTTAGAATGAAATGCCTCAACGCCAGGAGAGCACTTCCCGTGGATTCGACGCGGGAATGCGATAACCCTTATCGAACTCTGTACCAGGCTTGCGGAAATGACGACGGCTACTCAATGCCAGGAGGACGACCATGGGCGAAGAGCAGGTGATTGCGAACCAGCAGACCATCATTCAAAACCAGCGGGACCTCAAGGAAAACCAGAGGGTGATCCTGGAGAACCAGCAGACGATCAAGTCCAATCAATCCAAGCTGGACGAGATCCTCGCCAACCAGAAGCAGATACTCGCGAACCAGCAGAAAATCATGAGCGGGTAGTAGAGCGCAGATTCCGACGACTGGACGACATTGTCACTTATGGATTGCCGGCACCTTCCGGCTTGATGATCTCGCTCATCCGGCGCATGTCGATCTTGGCGGGTTCGATCTTGGAGGGGAAGAAGGCGCGGTCCATTAGTTCGTCCATCGGAGTCTTCTTTTTGAGGAATCCGAGGCTCATTCCCATATCCAAAATCTTGTTCATTTCTTCGTCGGTGGGGTTGAGATTCCGGTAGGTGACGCGGTCCGGGGGCTGGGTGAGGACGTAGCGCAGCAGCTTTTCGTCCTGGCGGAAGTAGGGGGCGACCAGCTTCGCCGCCTCTAAGCGATTCTGCTCCGTCCACTCGCCGGATTCGTTGATTCCGCGCACGAGGTCGGCGACTACCTCCGGCTTCGACTTGATCAGGTCTTCGTGCACAACCAGGCAGCAGGAGATGTAGTTGGGCCAGATGTCCTTGGCGTAATACAACGTGCGGCCGTACCCTTCCATTTCCGCTTTCCCGCAAAACGGCTCCGCGACGATGAATCCGTCAATAGCGTTAGTCGCCAGCGCGGCGGTCATGTCCGGTGGGGGAAGTACCACGAAATTGATCTCCTCGCGCTCCATCCCCTGGTCGCGCATCATTTTGGTGATGAAGAAGTTCTCGTTGCTGAACGGGCTGGGAATGGCGATGGTCTTGCCGCGCATATCGCGCAGGTCCTTGGCCGTATTCTCCTTGCGAATCGTAAGCTGCGACCCATCGCGGTGACCCAGGCAGACGATCTTGATCGGCGTCCCCTGCTCGCGCATCTTCATCGCCAGCGGCACGGTGACAAAGGCGGCCAGAATCCGCTTCGTCTTGACCGATTCCACGATCGGCGGAAATTCCGTAAACCGCAGCGCGTCGAACCGCGTCCCCGTAGTGCTGGTGTGAGATGCGTAGTCCGTCACGGGGCACGTCAGATGGCACGTCACGGGGATGAATGCCACTTCGAGACTCTGCTTTTCGTTTCCGTTAGGTCCTTCCCAGCGTGCGGCGGTCGTATGGTCCGTCGGCGGCTTGGTGACTTTGCGATAACGGAAGTAGCCGATCAGAGCGACGACTATCGCAATTCCGATCAACACACGAACTGTAGTCGAGCGTAGCATCACTCCCCTTCTTCAGTAGACGGATGAGACACTCCTGCCGCCGCGTGGATAAGAGTACGCGGAAGGGACTTGCCGTTATCTTCCAGCCCCAGCTCCGCCAGCACGCAGTGCATCGCCTCGACGACTTCCGGGTGCGTAAGATTCCGCGGTCGCGGGAGGTCGATCCACAGTTCCCTTCGAATCTGCGCCGGCCGCTCCGAGAGAACTACAATCCGATCCGCGAGCTGCGCGGCTTCCTCGATGTCATGCGTCACCAGTACCACGGTCCTTGGCCGCTCGTGGAGCATCCTCGCCAGCTCCCGCCGCATCTTTAGCCGCGTGAGGTAATCCAGCGCGGAGAACGGTTCGTCCATCAGCAGGATGTCCGCCTGGGCCGCCAGCGCGCGGGCGAGCTCCACGCGCTGGCGCATTCCTCCTGATAACTGGTGAGGGTAATGGTTCTCGAAGCCCTGCAGGCCGATCAACTCCAGCATCTCCGTAAGCTGCTTTGCGCGCTCTTTCGAACTCGAAACGTGTCGGAGGCCCATCTCGATGTTCTGGCCGGCAGTGCGCCACGGGAATAGTCCATCATGCTGATAGACCATTCGCACCGCACCGTTCCTCTTGATGGTCCCAGCAGTTGTCCTGTCGTACCCGGAAAGCAGATTCAGCAGCGTGGTCTTCCCGCAGCCGGATGGGCCCACAACGGCCGTAAACTCCCCTCGCTCGACCGTAAGCGATAGATTCCGCAGCACTTCCACCGCGCCAAAGGACTTGGAGACGCCCTCCAGGCGCAGCATCTCACTTGTCATAGCCCCACCTTACGCTGGGGATCTTCGTCATCTCGACCAGCAGCCGGTCCAGGATCACGCCGATGGTGCCGATGACAATCATCCCGACGACCAGCAGGTCCGGCCGGAGGGCGTTCCGCGCGTCCCAGATGAGGAAGCCGAGGCCGTCTCGCCCCGCGATCATCTCTGCCGCCACGACGACCAACCAAGAGAGTCCGGCGGTGACCCTCAACGTCGTGATCACCTGAGGCATGATCGCTGGAATCGTGACCTGCGTGAGAAACTCGGGTCCGCGGAATCCATAGTCCCGGGCGACCCGGAAGTACACCGCCGGGATGCTGGCTACCGCCGCCGCGGTGGACAGGACAACCGGGAAGAACGCGGCCATGAATATCAGGAAGATCGAGGGCGCATCACCGATTCCGAACCAGAGGATGGCAAACGGAATCCAGGCCAGCGGAGAAAGGCTGCGGAAGAAGTTGATGCCCGGGAGCAGCGCCACGCGGGTCTGAGCGCTCAACCCCATCAGCAGCCCGAGCGGCATCCCCAGCGCTACGGCCAGGAAAAACCCCGATGACACACGGAACAGGGACGCGATAACGTCGTCGAACAGCCGCCCCCGCCGCGCTTCCTCTAGGAACCCGTTAAGCACCGAAAGTGGAGAAGGCACGGCGGAATCCGGAAGGAAACCCACCTTGCAGAGAACATGCCAGAGCGCTACCGCGGAAATTCCGACCGCGGCGGGGAGAAGGATAGACCGGCGTGAGAGTCGTTCGTCTTTCATGGTTGGCGCTCGTCCATTATATGCAAAAGCGGCGACTCTGTGTACCGGAATCCGCGGATACCCCCGTTGCTAAAAGGAATTTAAGTTTCAGTTAAGGAGGTTTTAAGATTTCTCCGCGTGAAGGTCCGATACAATTGTTTGCACCTCCGACTATGAGATAGGAACGCATGCAGAACCGAACTCCGAGACTGGCGCTGACGCTTTTCTTTATCCTACTCCTCGCCACCCCATTCATTCTGCGAACGCTTGCGGCGCGTGGGAAGGCAGGCTCCGGCGTGGGGGACCCGTCCACGGCGATGGCGCGGCACGGATTCCGCTTCGAAGAGATCGCTCAAAAGGCCGGAATCGACTTTAAGCACCAGGGGCCTACTCTGGACTCTAAGCTCGGCCACATAATGGACCACGTCGCCGCCATGGGCGCGGCCGTCTCCGTGGTTGATTTCGACCGCGATGGGTGGCAGGACTTCTACGTCACCAACAGCGGCGAGGGCAGCAAAAACAAGCTCTACCGGAATCGCCGCGACGGCACGTTCGAGGACGTGGCCGAAAAACTCGAGTTGGCCGACCTGAACAAACCCGGCACCGGCGTCTCCATGGGCGCGACGTGGGGAGACTACGATAACGACGGATTCGAGGACGTTATCCTGGTCAAGTGGGGCCGCCCCGAGCTATATCACAACGAGCATGGCAAGGGATTCCGTCCGGTGACGGTCGGCTCCGGGCTCCCGGGATGGGTCAACGCCAACAGCGCCATCTGGTTCGACTACGACTGTGACGGCAAGCTCGACCTCTTCATTGCGGGTTACTTCGACGAGCGTCTGGACCTCTGGAACCTGAAGAACACGTCGATGATGCCGGAAAGCTTCGAGTACGCCCAGAACGGCGGGCGCAAGTACCTTCTTCGGAATCTCGGCGGCGGCAAGTTCGAGGACGTAACGGAGCAAGCCGGAATCAAGAGCCGTCGCTGGGCGCTGGCCGCAGTGGCCGCGGACTTCCGGGGTACCGGCTACCCCGATATCTTCATCGCAAATGACTACGGTGTATCTGAGCTCTACTTCAACGAGGGCGGGAAGAGATTCCGCGAAATGGGCAAGGAGACCGGCGTTGGGTTCGCGCCGAAGAGCGGCATGAACGCTTCGATAGGCGACATTTCGAACACCGGCCGCTTCGCCATCTACGTCTCCAACATCTCCGAAGACGGAATCCTCATCCAGGGCAATAACCTGTGGGTCCCGCGCGACGGCACTTCCGGAGACAAGCTGAAGTTCGACAATTTCGCGAGCGAGATGCGCGTTGAGCTGGGCGGCTGGAGCTTCGGCGCGCAGTTCGGCGACCTGAATAACGACGGCACGCAAGACCTGTACCTGGTCAACGGATACATCTCGGCCGACAAGAACCGCGACTACTGGTATGACTTCTCCAAGATCGCGGGTGGCAACAGCTACATCATCTCCGACGCCAGCCGCTGGCCGCCGCTCGAGGGCCGCAGCCTGTCCGGCTACCAGGCGAAGAAGGTGTGGCTGAACGACGGACGCGGTTGGTTCGCCGACGTGGCTTCCGAGGTGGGCGTCAATGACCGCAACGACGGCCGGTCCCTCGTCCTGGCGGACTTCTGGAATCGCGGGGCCCTCGACGCCGTCGTCGCAAACCAGAAAGGCCCGCTGCTCCTCTATAAGAACACGCCGACTCCGGACAACAAGTGGATCGCGTTCGAGCTGGAGGGCACGAAGAGTAACCGCAGCGCCATCGGCGCCCAGGTGCGCGTCTTCTTCAACGGCCGCGAGCAGCTCCAGCAGGTCTCGGGCGGAAGCGGATTCTGTGCGCAGAATCAGCGCCGGCTGCACTTTGGAATTGGCAAGGCTCCCGGAGTTGAGAAGGTAGTCATCCAGTGGCCGTCGGGTAAGAGACAGCAGATCGACGCGCCGGAGGCCGGGAAGCTGCACAAGATCAGGGAGGCGGAATGACGACCGATACCCAGTCACGTCCCGCTACGGCAGCGGCAACGCCGGATGTGAAGCGCGGAAAGTTCACGTTTGATCAGCGGTACGTCGCGCCAATCCTGGTTACGCTCATTTTGGTGGCGGGCCACTTCTCTTTCGGCGTGCTGGAGAGCCTGCCGAAGACCGTTCTGGCGATAGTCGCTGCTATGGCCGCCGAGGTTGTGCTGGGTAAATGGATTACGGGGAAGGTCCCCCACCTCGCCAGCTCCTACATTACCGGAATCAGCGTCGGGATTCTCATACGGTCTCCGTTCTGGTGGCCCTACGCGCTGTGCAGCTTGATCAGTATCACCAGCAAGTATGTGATCCGGGTGAAGGGCCGCCATATCTGGAACCCCTCCAACTTCGGAATCGCGATGATGCTTCTCATTGCCGCCGATTCCGTGGCAACGCTCAGCATCCAGTGGGGCAATAACATCTATCCGCTGCTCGTCACGTGGGCGCTCGGCTCGTTCATCATCTTCCGACTTAAGCGGTTCCACATCTGCGCCACCTATGTATTGAGCTTCATCGCGTTCTCGTTCGTCCGCAGCTTGATCACCGGCCACGACTTCCTCGCCGAGCTGGCGCCCATCACGGGACCGATGTACCAGCTCTTCATCTTCTTCATGATCACCGATCCGAAAACGACGGTGACCACCAAGAAGGGGCAGATTCTGACGGCGTTCTGCGTGGCAGCCGCTGAGTGTGCACTGCGTCTCACCGGTGGATTCTTCGCGATCCATGCTCCCTACTATGCCCTCTTCCTTGTCGGACCGACTGCCAACCTGATCGAAATGTACACTAAGCCCCGTGGCCCTGCCGTCGCGACAGCCGGCAGCGGAGCTTAGCGTAATTTAAGGCTGGATTAATCCCGGCTTAAGGTGGCCCGCTTACACTATTTACCTGGATACTCTTTGTCGTCCGCAATCATTGATTTTGGAGACGTGTCGTTATGCGCAGAAGGTACGGTTTCACCCTGATCGAGCTTCTAGTTGTAATAGCAATTATCGCTATTCTTGCTGCAATTCTGTTCCCAGTCTTCGCGAGAGCGCGTGAGAAGGCAAGGCAGGCCGCGTGTACGTCTAATATCAAGCAGCTCGGGCTAGCCTGGTTGATGTACGTCCAGGACTACGACGAGACCTTCCCGCCGAACAACTCGCCCGCGGCGCCTGCTTCGGAGTGGATGGCGCTTCCGGGAGCGGGTTTTCCTTGTAAGCCGTGCCGCCCCGTGCACCGCGTCACGAACCTACCCTATGACCCTCGGGTTTTCGCATTGCCCTACATCAAGAATCAAGGCATTTTTGCATGCCCGAGTGACTTCGGAATCAGCCGCGGACAGGTTCCCACAGAGCCAACGACCACATCGCTTTGGAAGGAAGTCGCCCAGGGTGGCCAGGGCACGAGTTACTGCCTTAACACGGTCATGACCCGCCTCGGGACCATGGCTTCCATTCCCAGACCGGCGGACACGTATATGGGGGCGGAGATTCTCGCGTGGCACAGCGGCGAGAACCCTATCGATAACTGGCGGAACATCCGCGGCGGGCCGGGTCGAATGGCGTACTTCGTTGATGGGCACGCCAAGAACATCTCGGAGCGCGGAATCGCCCAGCAGTGCTCTCCTCCGGCCATCCCAAACGATGCGGGTGGATACGACCTGGTGCCCTGATATGAGATGCTGTGTGTTGCTCGCCATTGCGGTGATTGCGCTGGCAGGATGCGCCAGCGCCGGCGGAACAATCCTCGGCAAAGACCCGGGAGCGTCCACCGCAACGCCGGTCAACAGCGTTAAGAGCAGCCAGGACACAACCATCACGGGCGTGATGTACGAGAAGTGCCCGGCTGCCGGATGCTGGTTCATGCTCCGGGATAAGAGCGGCGTTATACGAGTCGACACCAAGGCCGCCGGCTTCACAGTCACCGACGTTCCCGTCAACTCGGAAGTCACCGTGAGAGGGACGCTCAAGGAATCCGGCGAGCCCCTCCTGGTCGCGAGCGGCCTTCGTTACTGAGCTCCGCATGATCTCGGAAACTCATTCCGCGATCCGGCGGCGGTCATGGCTGCCTGCCGTTGGCGCCGCCGCCGTCATTGCAGCGGTTGCCGGACTTGCGTACCTCGCGCTCCCCATCGGCGGCCCTCTGCCGGTCGTGGATGTGGCGCCGGGGAAGGGAACCGGGCCGGCGATGTGTCCGTGGCGAGATCCGGACCGCGATCTCACCTCCTTCTTTCCCGGGGCGACCAGTTACCGCACTGACACTCTGGCGCTCAGCAGCATTCGGCAGGACATACTTCGGCGATTGGGTCCAGGGAACCGCCTGGAAAGCAATTCGCTCTACGTTCATCATGCCCTCAAAGGCCCGGAGTCCATCGGCAGTATCCTCGTACGCCGCGCGCCCGGACCGCATGGCGCAATCGAAGTGGTTTTAGCGGTAGATAGCAGCGGGAAGGTGTCCGGCGTGAAGATTCAGCGACACCGAGAACCGGACGAGGCTGCACGGTTTATTACTTCGGACGCCTGGCTAAAGACTTTCCGCTTCCGATCTGCGGATTCAGTTGAACAGGATTCGCTCATACCCGCCACGGCGAAACAGGCAGCCACGGTTATCTCGCACACCGTAAGAACCATGTTGATTGAGCTCGAGGAAGCGGAACGTTACTATTCGACCTCGACTCCCCGGCATCATTAGGAATCACCAATTGCTAGCCCTCGCACTTCGCAATCTCCTACGCCGGCCGCTCCGCACCGGGCTTACGCTTCTGGGAATGGGCATCGCCGTGGCTTTGCTGGCGAGTCTTCTCTCCATGGGGGAGGGGTATCGCCGCGGGCTCAAGACCGAGCTGGATAGCATGGGGATGCAGATGATGCTGGTTCCCCTCGGCTGCCCCTACGACGCGGCTGCGCGCGTCTTGAAAGGCCGTTCGCTCGACGTCTCGCTGCCGGAATCGGCCCTTTCCGCAGCTCGGCTGGATCCGGCTGTTGCGTTAGCCGCCCCCATATTCACAGCCGTGATTCCCAGGCGCGAATCGGGACGGACTGATCTGTGGGTCGGAATCGACGACTCCTCACGCGAGCTCCGACCATGGTGGAAGTTCACCGAAGGATCAAGTTGGTTCACTGGACCGGATTCCGTAATCCTCGGCGCGGAAGCGGCTGAGACCGAATTACGCAAGCCCGGCGATCGCTTCTACAGTCCGGAAGCGAAGAAGGAGCTGGTCGTCTCTGGAGTACTGGAGCGGAGCGGTACGAGTGACGACAGCCTCTTCTTCGTGCCGCTAGCCACTGCGCAGAGTATGTTCAACCAGCCGGGCAGACTGACAGCGGTCGCCATTCGGCTCAAAGACCCCGCGGAGATCACCGCGGCAAGCGACCGGCTGCAAGAGGTGAAAGGCGCCCAGGTCGTCACGCTCACAGAAATGATGGGTACCTTCCTGAACTTGATAGGCGGAGCGCGAACTTTGGTCCTGGCAATCGCGATCGTCGCAGTGGCGGTCAGCCTGTTGAGCGTCTTTAACACCATGATGGCCGCGGTTCTGGAGCGAGTGCGGGAATTGGGAGTGCTCCGGGCGGTCGGTCTTTCGCGTTTCGGCTCCTTCCGGCTTATGGTCCTCGAATCAGCGGCGGTTTCTCTGGCCGGCGGCGCGCTCGGGTTGGGAATAGCTGCCCTGTTCGGACCGATTCTCGAGCGGGCAGTCAGGCCCTACATTCCCCTTGCGCCGGAGTCCGGGCTCCCCACGCTCACTGTTGCCGCGGCGTTGCTGTGCATTGGGATGACGCTTGCCGCCGGAATCGTGGCCGGGCTCTACCCGGCATGGCAGGCGAGCCGCCTTCATCCCGCGGAAGCGCTGAGGGTGGACTAAGACATGCTTTCCCTCATACGCGCCAACCTGCTTCGAAGAAAGCTCCGGAACAGCATAACTGCTGCCGGGGTGGCAGTTGCCGTCGCCGCTCTATTCTCCGTGCTTTCATTTCAACGAGGGTATCAGGAGGGTCTCCGGGGGGAGTTGGACCGGTTGGGGGCGCACGTGTTGGTCGTCCCGAAGGGCTGCCCGTACGACGCGGCCTCGATCGCATTACACGGCGCGAGCTGGCCCTGCTATCTGAAGGACGACTACGTAGAGACCGTTCGGCAGACTCGCCATGTGGCAGTGGCCGCCCCGGTATTCATGTCTGCCGTCTACGATTCCGTCTCGGGCGCCCAGACGGTGTACTGCGGCGTGGACGAATCGATCAAGGGTCTCAAGCCGCATTGGAAGATAGATGGGGGATTCCCGAGCTCGGGGGAGGCGCTGGTCGGTTCCGAGCTGGCGCATGACAAAGGCTGGCGGGTTGGTGAAGACGTCACTCTGCCGGGGACCGGTGAACAAAAGACTCGATTGAGCGGAATTATCGGTCCGACCCAGGGCGCCGACGACCTCTTCGTGTACATTCCTCTCTCGGACGCTCAGCGGATTTTTAAGCGGCCCCGAGAGCTAACCCACATGCTGGTCAAGCTGGATTCGCCGGAGAACATGGAGAGCGTGGTAACCGATCTGCGGGGATGCGCGGCCGGGCTGGAGATGAATATCGTTCCGCTGGCGCATCTTTTCAACACCATCCAGAGTCTCGTTCAGGGCACCCGCCTGCTGCTGGGGAGCGTGGCGCTGGTCGCGCTGCTGGCGGCGGGGGCCGGTCTTAGCAATACAATCCTGATGGCCGTCACGGAGCGTACGCGGGAGATCGGCGTACTCAGGGCAGTAGGCGCTTCGCGAGGAAGGATATTCTCGCTCATTTGGGTGGAGACAATCATCCTCTGCATCGTCGGCGGAATCGCGGGTGTGGTTATAGCGATTCTCGGAAGCCGCGCCGTCGAAGCCTGGCTGCGCGGGCGCTTACCCTTCGCCCCGCATGGCAACCTGGTTCAGGTGGAACTCGGAGTAATCCTCGCCTGCCTGGCCGGCGCAGCCGCTGTCGGAACGCTCGCAGGAATGCTGCCGGCCTGGCGCGCGTCGCAGCTCTCCCCGGGTGTCGCAATCCGGTCGGGAGGGGGCGCGTGATCCACCTCCAACAGGAACATCGAGACTCCAATTCGCAAACCGCGGTCATCGAGGCCGTCGGACTTACCAAGGTTTACCGGCGCGGGGTGGAAGAAGTGCGCGCGGTCGATGGAATCTCCTTCGAGATTCGCGGCGGGGAATTCGTGGCTGTCATGGGCCCGTCCGGCGCCGGTAAAACCACGCTGCTCCAGCTCATTGGCGCGATGGACGTCCCCACTTCAGGATCGATCAAATTGACGGGGCGCGAGCTCGCCCGATTGCCGGATTCCGAGCTTACGCGATTGCGGCGCGACCACATCGGATTTGTGTTTCAGCACTTCGGCCTTCTGCCTACGCTTTCCGTGGCGGAGAATATTGCGCTCCCTGCTACTTTCGGAGGGAACCAAAAGAGGCCGCGCGTGGATGACCTGCTTGAGCGGGTCGGGCTGTCCCACCGAAAGAGCCACCGTCCCGCCGAGCTTTCCGGCGGCGAGATGCAGCGCGTCGCCATCGCCCGCGCCCTCGTCAACTCACCGGACCTACTGCTGGCGGACGAACCAACCGGAAACCTGGACTCCGCCACAAGCGAGCGCATCATCGAGCTCCTGCATTCTCTCAACGGCGATGGCCTTACCGTAGTCGTCGTCACCCACAATGAGCTGCTCGCAGATTCCTCCGCCCGCCGCATTCTCCTCGTCGACGGTCGCATCGCGCACAAGGAATAGAGAGGTCAAGCGGAGGTTCCTTACTCACGAACAGCCAGAAGAGGGCCGGCAGCAGCGGTGACCCGCTCATGTTAAATGCGGCCCTACTTGGGCGCTTTGCGCGCGCCGGGAGGATCATCCATTCCGGGGGCTGCGGGTGCGTTCAGAGCTTCCGGAGGCACCGGCTTACCGTCCGAGGTCAACATTGGCGCCGCGGGCGCCTCTTCGGGCTGCTTGGAACAGCCCGAAACCAGCCAGATTGGTCCCACCACAACGAGCAGCAGGGCGAAACATCGTAGTGCGCGCATTCCAGCGTGTTCCTCCTATAAAGAACGGGTGGGAGGTCAGCCTCCCACCCGCGGTTCTCAATACCGGGTCTCCCACAAGGGGTAGAACCACTGATTGCGTTCGACACTATAAGCGCAGCGCTCCAGTGTTGAGTGCTTATACGTCTTGGCGTGCCCGTCAACGAAAGCGACGTTGGCCCACCCCTGCATATTGGGGTTAAGCAGATCCCTCTGAGGGTTTGCGGACGCGAAAGAGCCGCGCTTGCCTTTGTGGATGTACCACGTCCAGCCTTCCGCGTTCCTATTGGCGCATAACTGGCGCGGCGCGGACGGCCAGACTCCTGCGTTCCCTACGCCCGCCGCTACGGAAGGGCCCCAGTCCCAGACGCTATCCCCGACGAATAAGGTGCATTCCGCGGGTCGGGCGATGGCGGCCAGCTGACCCTTGGCCCGGCTCTGGTTGGATGAACCGCGCGAGCCGTAGTCCACCGCATAGATGCTGATTGCCATCTGCCCCAGCGTCGTGTAATAGAACCTTTCCTTCGCTGGATCGTATGGGCCGCCCCAGTCCACATCCGTTACCGTGGTGATGGCCTGGGCCCAGTTGGTCTTGCCGATCTCGGGACATACCCCGATCTGCTCGTTCTTGATGTAGGGTTGAATGACCGCCCAGAAGAAGACATAGGAGTTCTGTAGTCCGCCCGGCGCCAGGCGCAAGTCTCCCCAGTCGGGTGGGTTGCACGGCGTCTCGCCATATTGGCAGGAGCCGTTATTGTCCATGCGGGGATATACTTCGTCGTAGTCCTGGGCGTACATGACTGCGGCCAGCGCCGTCTGCTTGACGTTGCTCAGGCAAGAGATGGAACGTGCCTGCGCGCGCGCCTGGGCAAACACGGGGAAGAGAATCGCGGCCAGAATCGCGATAATTGCAATAACTACTAACAGTTCGATCAGTGTGAATCCACGAGTTGGCTTCCTCATCACCATCCTCCTTAGAGTCGCGGCCTGCGAGCCAGCGACGTCGGCAGTTGACGTAGAAGTTGAATTCGAGTGATGCTCACGAAGTGCAGATTCCGTCACCTCCTCACAAGATACTGCGATTCGCTCCAAGATAGCACAGGCGATCATGGCTGTCAAGCATACTTGGCTAATGGATTAACCGCCGATTGATGTGCGCCAACCAAGAGGAAATCTTGGATTCCGCCACAAGCGAGCGCATCATCGAGCTCCTGCAGTCTCTCAATCGCGACGGACTTACGGTGGTCGTCGTTACCCACAATGAACGTCTAGCGTACTCCGCCGGCCGGACTATTCTCCTTCGCGACGGCAAGATTGCGGAATGAGCAACCAAGGATCACCGCCACGTAACGGAGTCCGCGCCGTTACCTATGGCCCGATGAGGGCTTCAATTACGAAAGCCGTCGGAGGGAGACCGGCCTCTTCGGCGGACATGAAGTCGACGCGATACCAGGCGTTCATTGGCGCGCGGAATCGGATATCGCGGCCGGGGCGCAGAATCGCCTGTTTCAGTACCGGCATCCAGTCATGCTCGAACAACCCGGTGTGGCGGCGGCTGAGGGTCACTATCAGCGTAGTCACGCCTCGCGGTAATCGCGGCGACCTCAGGATCAACGTCTGTCCTCTCTTCAGCGCGACGAGATAACCCCGCTTGCAGAAAACGCTGTTGTCAGTCACGCACTCCACTGACTCGAACGTCATACGGTTCGGCCCGTCTCCGCGCATGTTGTCGTGAACGCCCCAGCCGAACATATACCGGTCTTTCGGCTTCGGTTCGTGGATGAGGAGCGGCGGCTGCTTCTCCACCAGCTCCTGCCACCGCGGCGGCCAGCCTCTACCGTGGTTGTCGGTGTCCAACCCATACCCGAGGAGCGCGAGCGGCGGAACGATCAGTAAAAACAACACCATCGATTCCGTAACCAACTTACGACGAATCCGAGCTCCTTCTGCGCGGTCCACGGCCGCAGCGGAATCGATCGTGCGGGCAAGCTCGCCGACCTTCCCGCGCAGTCCGCGAATCCAATCCTCCTTCACCGCGACGAGGTTGTCCGAACCGCAGTAGTAACACGGGACCCCGACCGCTCCGGCCGGCACGTCCAGCGGAGCAGCGCACGTATAGCAGCGTGATGGTCCGCCCTTTCGTTCCGACGGCAGCGCCGCCATCGCGGCTTGCAGCCTCCTTCGCGCGTCCGCCCGCCGATGCCCAAAGACCGCCAGCGCCAGCGGAATCCCCATCACGAGGAACATCACCAATCCCACCATCAGGGAATACTGCAGATCAGAGATTATGTCGACCAGATTGGTCCCGAGCGCCGAGCTCACCCACGCCATTACGAACGGAATCGAGACTCCGACGAAAACATAAAGGATGATGAATCCGAAGACGTAGATCGCCTTCAGCGGAATCGTCGCCAACCGCCGCAAGAACGGCCCCGGTTGCCGCGCTAGCGTCTTGAAGAGCGTCCCCGCCCGGCTCCGAGTCTCGAACCGCACCTTTTCAGCATCCCGAAGCGCAACGTACTCCGCGGGCAGCGGAAACGACTCACCACAATAGGGGCACATAACATTGGCGCCCTCGCCGAGCGGAATCGGCGCCCCACAACCCCGGCAGTGCAGCACATTCACCACCGCACGTTCAAGCCCCGATTCCGCTGCCATGCCTACTCCTGGGAGAAAAAGCCCGTCGCACGTTCGATAATGACACTCTTAACAGAATCCTGTGAGGATCCGTGCAGATTTTGCGCGCTTCAAATTATCTCACGGATGTTGCAGTACGGTTGTCAATTATGGGAAGGAAACAGGCGGGGAGTTGCGCAATTGAACTTATTGTGAGTCGAATACGCAGCGGAATCGGAGGGCGAATAAGAAAGGGGTCGGAAATACCATTGCCGCGCGTAACATGCGAAGCACACACTGATTGGAATTGAGGAGGAGGATACCCATGAAGTTCAACAGATTCACACGTCGATTCTGGCTGAGTTCTATCAGCCTCGCGATGGCGGCGGGCGCGCTCACGACATTCGTTCAGCCGGCGGAATCCGCCGGGCAGAAAACCTGGAGCATTAAGGCGGACTATATCGAGGCCTGCTCCTGCAGCCTGTTCTGCTCCTGCTACTTCAACACGAAGCCGGAAGGCGGCAAGATGTGCGAATTCAACAACGCCCTTCGTATCACCGAGGGCCACGTTGGAGACGTACAGGTCGGCGGGATGAAGCTGTGGCTCTCCGGCGACCTCGGCGGCGACTTCACGAAGGGCATGAAGGGCGCCGTCATCACGATGGAGCCGAAAACCACCAAAGAGCAAGAGAAAGCGCTCGTCTTCCTGGTGACCAAGCTCTATCCGGTCAAATGGGGCAGCGTGAAGATCGACCGCTCTCCCATCACCTGGCAGCGGAACGGCTTAAACGGCCACGCCAGCCTGGGCAACGGCAAAGGCAGCGTTACTCTCAAGGGTGTCGCCGGCAAAGACGGCAAGCAGACCGTGATCAACAACCTTCAGTATTGGGGCGCCCAGAAGAATGACGGCTTCGAGCTGGCGAACGGCACCCACTTCTACAAGGGGCATGGATACAACTACAAGCATAAGAACCGCAACGGATTCTTTATCCACGTAGAGTCCGCGGGCACTGTCTGAGCGTAACTTCGTATCCAACCATTCGAATAGCGATGCGGGCAGGTCCTTTTCGGACCTGCCCGCATCTTTCCCGGAAGTGCACGAAGATGCGCGGTTCTTCTCTCACTTTTCCTGTGATCGCATTACTGCTGACCGGGTCCGGTGCGCCAAGTAAGGCGGATGAACCTGTCAAGGCCCCGAACAGATAATTTGTGTCTTGCTCCGCGGAATCTCTAACGACTATCAGTGAAACGGGCTGAAGCGTTTGTGACGTATACTAGACGTAATGAGAACTAGCTTTGCGATAATGCGCCGATCGGTTGGCGGCTTGGTCGCCGCCGCGATTCTGTTTACGTCCGTTTCCGGGGCGTCGTGGCAATGCCTGGATGGGACTCCATGCGCTCCAGACTGCCGCATGTCGGCTCATGGTCGCAGTGACCAACAGACGCTCGCTTGCTGCCCGGCCGCGGAATCCGTACAACCGGCGCAGCCCTCTCGTTGCGAAGAATCGTGTCAGTCCCAGCCCTGTGTTGTACGAATCACCGGGACTCCCGACGCGCTCCTTCAGCCGCCGTTCGACATTCCAAGCGAAACAGCAGCGCAGTTGCCTGTGGGCGTCGCGCTCGCCCCGATAACCCTAGAGCGCAGCTTTCAACCTTCGATTGAGTTCCACCCGCCGCGTGACGGCGGCACGGAAACCCATTCCCCTCGCGGCCCTCCCGTTCTCCTTTGATTCCTGCGTGCGTCTAAGCGCGCCGCATCCCAACTCAGCCCGCCTCGGCGGGTTCTGAACTACGAATCAAAGGAGTAAGAAGCCATGTTTCACACTATCGCCCTCGCGGCCGTCCTGGCCGGGTTTGGCGGAATCGTCTCGGCGGGTCAGACGCGGGGCAACGCGCAGCCGAAACCTGCGCCGAACGGGGCGTGCTGCATCATGCGCTCGTCGGCGGATTCCACTTGCTGCAACATGTGCCCGGAATGCTGCGAGCAGAAGAGCTGCGCCAAGAGCTGCTGCAACATCTCCGCGTGCACCAATCGGCCTATATGCTGCGCCTGAACTGGCAGCTTCCCTGTCCCGCGGCTGTGCCGCGGGACAGGGCCTTACCTACGGAGCGAAATCGGATGCGAATTACATTAGCAATACTTGCCCTGGTCGGTGCACAGTCCGTATTTGCGCAGGACCGCCCGGCCACCGTGCAGACGCCGGATCGTCCCCAGTCGCCGATTCAAGTGCCTTCTTGAACGGCTTGACCTGGCGAAGGCGCCTTCCTCGGTCCGGGGGAGCTTAACAAGACGTGGACGTTTAGCGCTCGATACATCGACTTTGATTATCAGCGGGCAAAATGGCGGTTGACGGCACAGTATCGATTCGTTCCGCGATTCCAGGCCGGCTTCGAGTACAATGTCGCCGCCGACGAGATCGCTCCGATCGCGAACTGGATCATCAGCCCGGAGACAACGAAGTACCCAATGGTCAGCTTCAATGTTTCGAGCGACCGAATCGGTACCCCGAAAGGCCCGATGAGTTATGGCCTGACATTCGCGAAGGGGTTTCAAAGCCTCAAAGCAGCGCCGTACGTGTCGCTTCGATACTCGGAGTACGAAGACGGATTCAACTTCCCGTTCGGTGTAAACGTGCAGCTAAGTCATCACTGGAGCCTGCTCCCGATGAACGATGGACGCAGGTCGCATTTGCTGCTGAACTACGGGCAGCCAGGATACAACGTATCACTGATGTACATCTGGTTTAAACATCCCGGCATCAGCGTAAGCTACGGATTCTAACGGAGAGAAACATGAATATACTTACCGCTCTACTGATGTTTGCTGGAATGGGAGTTCAGGACACACCACAGGAGATTCCGAAAAACGAGCTTCCCAAGAAGGCGATTTGCGACGTTTGCGAGGCCAAGGGCACCCCTATGGGATTGGAGAAGCCGGCGGCCGGATTCCGCTACAAGGGCAGGGCGTACTATCTCTGCGCCACGGGCGAAGTCGCGGAATTTAAGAAGGACCCGGAGGCGTTCGTGCCGCCCATACTGCCGCGCCCCGCGCTCCCGCTGGAGCTGAAGACGGTGGATGGCGGCAGCGCCAGCCTGGCCGACTATAAGGGAAAGGTCGTGCTCGTCGACTTCTGGGGCACCTGGTGCGCACCGTGCGTCAAGACTGTCCCCGCGCTGCAGAAGCTGCACGCGAAATATGCCGACAAAGGCTTCACGGTGCTTGGCGCGGCCGTTGGCGATACCGTCCCGAAGGTGCGTGACTTCATCAAGAAGCGCAAGGTCACCTACCCGATGCTGCTGGACGATTCCGGCTGGAAGAAGTGGGGAGTGCGGGCGGTCCCGGCCATGTTCCTGGTGAATAAGAGCGGCCAGATCGTTCGCCAGTGGACGGGCGTGCCGGACAAAAAGGAAGTGGAGAAGGCCGTAAGTTCCTTGCTGGATTAGACCATCGAGAGAACGACTCGCCGATTCCCCTCAACGTATGAGACAGATGACCAATCCCGCATATTGTAATATGCCATTCGCAGGATTCGCACTGGCCGCGCTAATGGGGACCGCTTCCCCGTCTGACGGTCAGGGGCAGCGGATTCAACGTGAACTCCCACGGATTCATGGCTCGTTCACGTTGGAAGAGGCGGTCCGGACCGGGCTGCGAGAGAATCCTGGAATCCGCGCGGCGGAAGCGGACGTCCGGGTTGCGCAAGCGGAAACCCGGATCGCCCGAAGTCAATCCGGCCCGCAGGTATCGGCAAACGCCTACGGGACAACCGGGAGCATGGAGAACGTTGTGCCTTCCGCGCCCGGCGTAATGCCGACAAACTACAACCTGGTGCCGCCAAGAGAGTACGCGGATCTGAACTTAACGGCGATGCTGCCACTCTATACCGGAGGGCTATTGGGCAACCGCGTCCGTGCGTCCTCGGAACGGGAACGGGCCGCCTCCGCTGGCGTGACGACCGTCCAGGCCGACATCGCTCTCCGAATCCGCGAGGCGTACTACCGTGCATTGCTCGCGGCGGAGCTCGCGAAGGCTGAGGAGACGCGTGTCCAGGCGGCGCGTGAGATGGTTCGCACTACCCGCGCGCGATTCGAGGTCGGCAAGGACATCGAGGCGTCCGTGCGACGCGTTGAAGCCGAGCTTTCGGAGGCCGAGCAGTCCCTGGCAGCGATGAGGAACGACCATGCGAAGGCCGTGCTCGATCTCAAGGCGGCGATGGGCGTCGCGCCGGAATCCGGCGTTTCCTTATCGAGCGCACTCACGCTTACTGCTCCGGACGAGAATCTGTCGGCGTTCCTGGCAGATGCGGCGCGCACACGTCCGGAACTCCTGGCCGCCCGCGCCCGAGTTGCCGCGGCCGATGCGCAAATTCGAGCGGCCGAGGGCTCCCGGCGCCCTCAGGTCTACGGAATGGCGATGGCCGACGGATTCGCTTCCCGACGCATGTCGAGCGGGACCGGATACACCATTGGTCTGACGGCAAGCTTGCCTCTGCTCGATGGCGGCCAGCGACGGGCGGAGAGTGAGAGGGAACGGGCAATGCGCGATCGCACGGAATCCGAGCTCCGGGACCTGGAGCTTCGGGTCTCCAACGAGGTCCGGCAGGCTTGGCTCGACGCGGAAACAGCGGCTCGAAACCATCAGTCTGCGGAAACGGCGGTCCAGGCCGCACAGTCCGCCTACGAGGTCGTGACCATTCGCTTCCAGGCTCAGAAGTCCATCCTGTTGGAGCAGCTCGACGCTCTGGCCGCTCTCAATCGCGCCCGGGCCAATACTGCCCGCGCGCTTTTCAACCACGCCGTCGCGGTGGCCCGGCTCCGCCGAGCCGTCGGACGGCCATAAACCATCTCGTATTAGCGGGACTCTCAAGAAGGAGTCACTAGGATGAAGCGAATCGCTCAAGCACTGCATTGCTGCCTTGCGACCTTAGTACTGGCAGCGTCCATATTCGCGCCGGCCGCGCTTGCTCAGCACGAGGGCCACAGGCCCATGCCGGCTAAAAAGAAGCAACACCCAAGGTCATGTACAAGGCCAAGTGCGGGATGATGTACACCCCCGCGCAGGCAGAGAAGTACAAGTTCATCTGTCCCATGGACAAGAAGCCGCTCAAAAAGGTTGTTGTTAGGAAGTAGCGATTCCAGGGAGGCCGGCTAAGTGAGGGGTTTACGCTCCTTCAGCCGGCCTACCGGAGCACGATTGGAAGCCCATTGCGACCGACGATTCTCTTATCTCTCCTCCTCGCCTCGCTGTTGGTTCTAACACAGACCCAATCGTTCGCCGCCGTTCGGGGCCAGGTGGGCGGATATGGAGTCGAGCTAACTTCGAAGCCAGAGGTGATTCCGAGTAGTGGGATGGCTACACTGATCCTCAAAATCACGGATCGTTCCGGGAAGGCGATAGAGGGCGCGGAAGTGCGCGCGATCGCGCGGATGCCGGGGATGCCGATGGGAGAGCGGGAAGAACAGGCCCGGCCCCGGACCGGCGAGCCTGGCGGTTACGAAGCTCCGGCTAACTTCCCGATGGGCGGAAAGTACGAAATCGGGCTCAAGATAACCGGTCCGCTGGGCGCCGCCGAAGGCGTCATCCCGGTCGAGACCGGTATGAACACTGCTGAAGAACCGGGCGGATTTAGTCTCGGCACAATCTTGCTCTGGATCGTCGGCCTGGCAATTGTCGGACTTGTCCTCTACCGGATGTCTCGGACCGGCCAGCGCGTAGAGTGGCGTCGCGCCGCAAACAGGCAAGTCGTCGGCGGGCTGCTGCTCATCGCTGTCATGCTTTTCGGCGCTTTCTGGGTGGTGCGGAATCTGCGGCGTCCGGGAGCGATGGATCCCATCGAGGCCCAGAGCATGGAGATGAACGCACCGGCGCCGAGCGGCGTCCACGCCGTGGAGCTGGCAAGCGTGACGCGCGGGCCGGTGGAAAGCACGGTTCGCTACACCGGTCAGGCGGTCGCCTACTCGGAGGTCGATATTCAAGCGCGGGTGCAGGGCTGGATCACTGCCATTCCGGTCTACCAGGGAGACCGCGTTCGCAACGGACAGCTCCTCGCCCGGCTGGATACCAGCCAGGTCGGTCCGCAAGTGGCGGAGCGACAGGCGATGGTTACGCAGACCGAGCAAGGCGTCGAGGTCGCGCGCACCGAGGCCCGCAAGGCGGAGGAAGAAGTAGACCAGGCTCGCGCGGAGATCGGAATCCGTCAGGGAGCCCTGGAAGAATCCAGAGCCAACCTGACCGCCTCGCGCGAAGAGCGGGCAAATGCGGAAGCCGACCTGAACGCGGCCCGGAGCGCGGTTACGGATGCGGAATCGCAGGTGGATGCCGCACGAGCGGACCAGGAGTATTGGCGTCAGGAGATCGGACGAATGCGTCAGCTCCTGGACCAGGGCGCGGTTTCCAAAGACGAATATCAGAAGAGCCAGGCTCAAGCGGCGACTGCCGACGCGAAAGTACGGCAAATGCAGGCCGGCGTGAATACAACACAGTCCCTGGTACGTGCGGCGCAAGCAGGTGTCAGGAAGGCAGACGCAATGGTTGTGGCCGCGCAAAAGAAGATCAATCAGGATGAGGCGGAGCTGATGGCGCACCACGCCCACGTTCGCTCCGCGACCGCAGCCGCTTCCGCCGCCCGAAAGCGAATCGCGCAATCGCAGGCAGGTGTGAGCCAGGCGCGCGCCGGCCTCCGGGGAGTGACCACCATACAGGGATACGCCGAGGTCCGCTCGCCGGTGGACGGCGTCGTGACGCAACGGGTGATCAGTCCCGGAGTCCTCGTTAATCCGGGACAAGTCATCTTGCGGGTGGCCCAGATTCAGCCGATTCGACTTCAAGCCAACGTCGCGGGAGCGGATCTCGAGCTAATCAAAGTCGCCGCCATCGTCGCAATTCGCGGTCGTGATGAAAGAGCGAAACCGCTATTCGCCCGCATTACGTCGATTGCGCCTTCCGTCGATCCCGTAGCGCGTACTGGAGTTGCAGAAGCGGTGGTACCGAATGAGGACAGCCGGTTCCTGCCAGGACAGTATATATCGATGGAGATTACCCTGGGCAGGAGCGAGGGCGCGCTGCGTGTTCCGTCGCAAGCCGTCCGCTACCGGACCGTCCCGACGGGCGGGTCGCTCTCTACCGAGGCGAGTCAATTCGTGTGGGTGGCCGACCCTGCGGGCGGTACTGGGGGGGAGTACACGGCGCGCCAAGTCTCCATTCAGCTTGGGAATCGGGGCGGTGAGTATGTCGAAGTCCTCTCCGGATTGAAAGAGGGCGAGAAAGTAGTCGTCTCGGGCGCCCAAACCGTTCGTGAGGGCGATACCGTGGTAGCCGCGGGAGCCGATACCACAGCAACAGCAAACTCTCCCAGCGTTGGGGGTCTGAGGGATGTTCAGCGGACATCGGTGAACGTGACCGAGAGCGGTTATGAGCCAGCCAGCGTCGCGCTCAAGGCGGGCGTCCCGGCGGAAATCACGTTCACCCGCAAGACGGACCAGACCTGCGGCACCGAAGTCATCTTTCCGGAACACAAGATCAACCAAGCGCTCCCGCTGAATAGGCCGGTCGTCGTCCGGCTCACCCCCAGGGTCGGCGAGATCCGCTTCACCTGCGGCATGGACATGCTGCGCGGCAAGGTTGTCGCCCGGTAATGGAGCCCCCGAGCAGCCCGGACCAAATCCAGGATCCCCGATCCGAGGCTCGGCGGGTGAATCCGCTGCACATGATACACCGCTGGTCCATCGAGCACCAGTACGCGGTGATCGCATTCTACGCGGCGATGATCTTCTTGGCGTGGATCGCCATTAGCCGCCAATTGCCGCGCCGATTCGCACCCTACGTCGAAAGCCCGATGATCGGCGTCGTGACGATGATGCCGGGCCTCTCCGCGCAGGAGATGGAGCTTTACATCAGCAAGCCCATCGAAGAGCAGCTCGTCAACGTCAAGGGCATCCGCTATATCCGCTCCACTTCGCAGGATGGCTTCTCCATCGTCACCCTGGAGTTCCCCTATGGCACTGACATGCAGCGCGCCATCGTGGACGTTCAGGCGTTGATGAACATTACCCAGGCGAGTCTGCCGCAGACCGGCGCGAATCTGAAACCCTCCTGGGTTGTTCCGATAGACCCGCTGAATCTGCCCATCCTGTCGTTGAGCGTGCGAGGCGACCCGGCGCAAGGCTGGGACCCGCTGCGCGTACGGGAGTTCGCCGACAACACGGTCATCAACCGTCTCAAGGGCGTAGAAGACGTCTACGCGGTCGTCCCCTTCGGCGGATTCCGAAGACAGCTCCAGGTCATCGTAGACCGCGAGAAGCTTGCATCATACGGAATATCCATCCTCGACGTTCGGAACGCCATTGACCGCTTCAACGTCAGCCGCACCGCCGGCACCGTAACTTCAGGATCTTCCGAAGGCGTCGTCCGGGTGGATACGCGCGCAACGGGCGCCCAGGATATTCTCGGCTATCCCATCACCAGTATTTCTGACGCGGGGACGCGGCAATCGGGAGACGCGGGAAGCGGGGGCGGCGGAATGGGCGGAATGGGCGGCGCCGCGGATTCCGCTTCCACCTCCAACCCAACGATCCAACGACCCAACAACCCAACGACCCGCTCTCCGCGTGTAGTTTACGTCCGCGACGTTGCAAGGGTGGCAGATACGCATTGGGAGCGTCGCAGCGGCTATCACTATCTTAAGCACGAGCCGGGCAAGCAGGGGGTGGTCATTCCCTCTATCGAGGTCTCCGTCATTCAGAATCCCGGCGCGAGCTCCGCCAAAGTCGTTCCCGCGATCATGAAAGTCGTCGACCAGCTTGAGAACGAGAATCCGGGACTCAAGTTCGAGGTGGCCTACGACAACGCGCACTTCGTCGAGATCCTCTTCGCTAACGTCTGGCACGAGCTGCTGCTAGCGGTCATCCTTACCGGTATTGCGGTCCTCTTCTTCCTCGGGGAGTGGCGGGGCACGCTTATCGCAATGGTCACGCTGCCTACCTCTCTTGCGATGGCCGTTCTGATGATGGTCCCTTTCGGCATGACCTTCAACAGCGGAACGCTAATCGGCCTGCTGCTCTCCATCGGCCGACTCGTGGACGACTCCATCATAGACATCCACGCGGTGGAGCGGCACCTTCGAATGGGAAAGGACCCGAAGACCGCCACTATCGACGGAATCGCGGAAGTCCGCCTGGCGGTGATCGCCTCCACCCTGATGATCTGCCTCGCGCTTGCGCCGCTGCTCTTCGTGGGCGGAATCACGGAGATGATGTTCCGCGAGCTGGTCTGGCCCCTAATGTTCGGTCTCCTCGCCTCAATGCTGGTTTCCTTCACGCTAACGGCCCTGCTCTGCGCGAACCTGCTTCGCCATGAAGAGGCGCGTGAAGCGGATCGCAGACACTGGTTCCTCCGCTGGATATACGTTCTCGTCGATCCTTTTCAGCGACGGTTGGACCGCCTCGAATCTGGTTACGGCCGCCTCATC
Organism: Chthonomonadales bacterium; assembly: GCA_046715155.1. Lineage (GTDB taxonomy): Bacteria > Armatimonadota > Chthonomonadetes > Chthonomonadales > CAJBBX01 > JBKJZI01. Next base: position 28,852 of record JBKJZI010000259.1, read on the forward strand.
AAGTGGCTGCTCAACAACCGGTTCGTAAACCTTGCCCGTGTAACGGCGACCCTCATCCTCGGATTCACCTTCTACTACTTCATCGGCAGTGAGATGATGCCGCTCGCGGATACCGGGCAGGCGGTCGGATTCATGGAGATGGAGCCTGGCACGTCCTTCGCGAAGACCGAATCCGCGGTCAAGCAGCTCGAAAAGATCATGCTCAAATACCCGGAGCTGGAGAAAGCGAGCATCGAGATCGGCGCAGAATCCATGTTCGAGAGTTGGACTCCTTTCTACACCGGATACCAGATGCCGCAGGTAAACGCCGCCGCCATGATGCTCACCTTCAGCGACAAGGACGCTAGAAGGAGAACCATCTTCCAGGTGATGGACGGAATCCACGCCGAGGCGCTGAAGACGATTCCCGGAATCCGTCGGATACAGATCAAAGAGATGGGGTCCGACGTAATGGCGACAGCGGCGGCGCCCATTCACGTCAACATCTACGGCCCGGACTTACACGAGCTGGACCGGCTGGGCAGGGAAACGCTCCAGGTTGCCGACAAGATGCCGGAGATGTTCCAGCCCGCGCGAACCTGGGCGATAGGGCTGCCGGACTACCGGATTAAGGTGGATCCGCAGCGTGCTCAGGAAGTCGGGCTGAGCGCTGAGAGCATCTCGCAGCAGGCATACTATTCGCTGCGCGGCGGCCTCACCAACGAGTTCTACAGGCAGCCCAACTTGCGGCAGAACACCATCCTGGTGCGTTACGAAGAAGAGGATCGGGCGCGGCCGGAGGACATTGAGAACCTTTACATTACGACCCCGGAAGGCCGGCAGATTCCGCTCAAGACGGTGGCAACCGTGGAGCGGAATGTCGCGCCCACCGCCATCGAGCACGACGGGCTCAAGCGAGTAATCGGCGTCACGGGTTACTACCGGATTGGCAGCCTGCCTTCGATGGACGTGGTAATGAATCTGGTCGCCAATACCTACAGCGAGAAGAACGGGATCAACTGGCCCCCGGGGTACGGTATCGAGTTCCGCGGCGACATGACTCAGATGATGGACAGCTTTCGGCGGTTGCTTACGGGCCTCGGGCTGTCGCTCATCCTGATGTACCTTGTGCTGGTAGTCCAATTCCGCGGATTCCTGCAGCCCCTACAGATGATCGCGTCTCTGCCGCTTGAACTGGCGGGCGTCTTTATCGCGCTCTGGCTGGCTCATCAATCATTCTCCACGGTATCGATTCTCGGAATCATCGTCTTGACCGGCATGGACATTACCACGGCCGTCTTGCTGATCGACATGATCATGCGCAACCGTGATCGCGGCGTCCCGCGCAATCAAGCGATCGTCGAAGCATGCCCGCAGAGGCTGCGGCCGATCCTCATGACGGTAGGAATCACGCTCCTGGTGATGCTGCCGGTCGCGCTCGCGCCAAAGACGGGATTGGACGCCTACCAGCCGCTCGCCACCACCGTGATTGGCGGGCTCATCGTTGGGACGATTCTGAGTCTATTCGACATCCCCATCATGCACACTTACATAGATGACTTCATTCGCTGGTTGCATCGCACCTTCTTGAACCGGGATTGGCGATGGCCAACGTGAAGCGGCGGGGCGATCTTTACTACCCCTGACAAGAAAGAAGTGGACAAAGCGGTCGCCAATCTGCTCTAGACTCGTCTTTTCGTATTCCCAAGTTTTCGTACAACCGCGGTATGCGTCCTTCCAGCAGGCATTCGACGCCGGGGCGGATGGATACCTCGTGAAGCGAGTTCCGGTACCCATGTCCTGGACGTTTGGAATGAGCGTTGCCGCCGGGAGCCTGAATCCGCAAACTAATTGTCAATCGCAGAGGGAACAAGGCAAACCGTGTCTAATATGCCCCTGGTCCACGGAAGAATGGCCGGCGGAACGAAGCCTCCCCTGTCATCTGACGTAATCCCGGTAATTGTGCGGGTTTTTTGGCCGCACGGGTCGATGCAAGGAACATCCCCCAGCGCTGGCCCGTCTCGTCAAGCGCATGCCCCAAGCAAATGGTCCCCGATGGCAAGCCGCGATCCTCCAGTCACCAACACCCACCGTCGATCCCCTTCGTTGAGAAGGAGGTCTCGCCGCGACACGCAGAGTTTGCCCGAACTTCCGTCATTAGCGCCCAAGGAGAAGATTTCATGAAGATTTATCGCCTCGCCGCGTCCATTGCCCTGGCTCTCACGCTCGTCGGCTGCGGTGGCGGGAGCGGCGGTGGGCTTACACAGGCCGGATCCATCACCGGCCGCGCCGTCAACGCGCAGGGACAGCCGCTTCCCGGCGCGACTGTCGCCCTGGTCCCGGCGGGCCGCGCCCACCTGAATGCCACTCACACCACCACTACCGACATCGAGGGACGCTTCAGTCTCACCAACGTGGCGGCCGGCACCTATACTCTTGCAATCGAGTCGACGGGTCCCGGCGGCCTGAACCTGGACATCCAGGTCTCCGTTACGGTTCCCGCCGGCTCCAATATTGACCTCATGGTTCGCGTAAGCCAGACCGGAGGAGGCGTCGTGCCAGGTCCCGGCTTCGGCGCCATATCCGGGATTGTCCTGGATGAGTCCGGCCATCCTGCAGCCGGCGTCCGCGTGAAGGCCGAGCATGACAGTTCAGGCTTTGAGACCCAGACTGCTTCCGACTCGCACGGGCGGTTTGTGTTTGATGACCTGCGGCCAGGACTCTGGCGAGTCTGGGCGGACCCCGAGGGGCCGGACCGAAGCGACCGCGTCTGGGTGGAGGTAGACCCCAACCACGAGGTTCAGACCACGCTTCATCTCGAAGACCGTGACCACGACCATGATGATCACTAGCTGAGTTCGGTTCAGAGGCGAGCGAGCGGCCGGCGTGATGTTGAGCGCTGGCCGCTTGCACATGTCCGGCGGGAGTCGTATTCTCTGAGTGTCGAAAGCTAATTCACTGCCGGAATCAAGCGTCATTTTCTCCTCTGTATCTTCCGGCACCGAGGTTGCGCCGTGAAGCCGAGCGTACTCCTGGTCCTGATTTCGGGCCTTTCCTTCCTCTCCTGGCCGCCCGCTGTTGCGGAGGTCCGTTCCGTTCGCCTGAGCATCGCGTTGAATTGCCCATATGGACTTGCGGGCTGATGGGTGGGGGTCCGCGAGGGCCTCGAACGCCTGGAAGGCGTTGAGTGGATCGCAGAGAAGGCCGATCACGCGACTCAGACCTGCGAGATCAGACTGAAGGACGGTAGGCTTCCGGACACCGCCTTAATCGGTAAGCATATCGAAGGCTGCGGCGTCGGGGCGTCGCTTCGCGCCGTTGAGCTAAAGGCATCGGGCGAACTCTTTGAAGTCGGCAATTCGCTAGGTCTCCGCATTAACAAGGACGAATCAGTGACACTAGCGTCCTTGACGACTAAGGTGCAGTGGGACCTGGCGAAGAAGCGACCCCAGCCGCCCACCCGTTCCGAAACTGCCGCGTTTAGCCGAATCCGCCAGGAATGGAAGCAGGGTAAACGCAGGGTTGAGATTGTTGGCCCGTACCGTGTTTCCGAGGCGAAGGGCTCAGCACTGGAAGTCCGCGAGTATAAGTGGCTTCCATGATTGCAAATCCGATATCGCGCAAACCGCTAAGGAGGATGTGGTGAAGCAGTCTACTGCCGGCGGATTCCGAGGTCTTTTGGGCATCATTGTACTGGCGGCCGCAGCCGGCCTTATTCCTGCGCGGAGCTATGGCCAGACGGACGTGCAGGGTCAATGGAGCGCCCTTCAAAACTGGTCGGTTACCGCCGTTCACGCGGCGCTGCTCCCGAATGGAAAAGTGTTCTTTTATCCCTATTCCGACGACCCGCGAATCTGGGACCCGGCCACCAACGGAGTTACGGCCGCGGCCAAGGTGGGACACAACATCTTCTGTTCGGGCCAATCCCATTTGCCGGACGGCCGCATTCTGGTAACCGGTGGGCACGTACAAAACGGGTGGGGCCTCCCGAACGCCAGCATCTACAATTCCGCCACTAATACCTGGACCGCCCTTCCCAACATGAACAACGGCAGGTGGTATCCGAGTCAGGTCGCGCTTCCGAATGGAGACCACCTCACAATAACGGGCAGCTACGATATCAACTACACCAATAACACGCTCCCGCAGGTGTTGGAGTTGGCGACCAGCACGTGGCGCAACCTGACGGGAGCGCAGATGGGCATCGACCTTTACTCTGGCTTGCACATAGCGCCGAATGGGCAGGTTTTCGTCACTGTCCCGAGTCGCACGACGAGGTATCTGAACACCGCCGGCACGGGCGCGTGGACTACGGTCGGTACACGCGTCGGCCCCTACCGTGGATACGGCACTTCGGTGCTTTATGACGACGGCAAGGTCCTGGCTGTAGGTGGCGCCGATCCTCCGATAGCAACCGCTGAGGTCATCGACCTGAATGCCGCTACGCCGGCATGGCGCTTCACGGGTTCCATGACGATTCCGCGCCGGCAGATCAACGGCACCATCATGGCGGATGGAAAGGTGCTCGTGACGGGTGGAAGCAGCGCGGCCGGATTCAATGAGCCCCTGGGCGCCGTGCTTTATGCGGAATCGTGGGATCCCAATACCGAGGTATGGACGCAGATGGCTCCCTACACGCGCTATCGCGGGTACCACTCGACGGCGCTTTTGCTTCCTGACGGTCGCGTGTTATCCGCCGGAGGCGACAACCAGCCCAACGCGGAAGTATTCTCGCCCCCCTATTTGTTCAAAGGACCGCGGCCCACTATTACTTCTGCGCCCGGCAGCGTCGCGCATGGACAGGGATTCTTCGTCAGTACTCCGGATTCGTTCAGCATAGCGAAAGTCCACCTGATTCGATTGGGCTCCGTAACGCACGCCATCAACATGGACCAGCGCATCAACCGACTGCCGTACTTCTTCGCCGGAGGCGGCCTGTTTCTAACTGCCCCTTCGAACCCGAATCTCTGCCCGCCAGGATACTACATGCTGTTCCTCTTGAATGGCAATGGGGTTCCGTCCGTCGCCAAGATCATTCGAGTCGGCCCGCCGATAGTCGGCGTTCCCGCCGCGCCCTCCAATCTGGCGGCAACTCCGGTGTCCGCAAACCAGATCAATCTGTCGTGGACCAGCAACTCCTCAAATGAGCAGGGCTTTAAGATCGAACGGCTGCGCTTTGGCGCGACCTGGGTGGAGATAGGACGCGTTGGCCCTGGGGTAACGAGCTACTCGAATACCGACCTGAAGCGCAATACGCTTTATACATACCGAGTCCGGGCATACAATGCGTCCGGCAATTCCGGGTACAGCAATACCATAAGCGCCCGCACGCTCATGTAAGCAAGTGACAGTTTGGGTGGCGAGACTTTGAATTGCGGCGGCTCGACGCCGCTTTCACTAACAGGTTGCAAAATGGTAGACAAAGCGGCATCGAGCCGCCGCAATCCAAAGGGGCAATTCAGGCTGGACATTATGATGAAGCGTTTGGCGATGAGATTCCGGTTTAGGGCAATTAGCGGCATCGCCATCCCCTTTGTTGTCGCGGGCCTATCGGGCGACGCGTACTGTGCGCCTTCAGGGGAAGTCACGGTAACGCGAACGGGCGGGCGGTTTGCCCTCCACGCGGTTAACGCACCGGTCGACGAGATCGCGCGCAAGCTCTCGACAGCCACGGGAGTCGAAATCCTCGTCGATCCGAAGCTTCAGGAGAGGACGCTCCCGATCAGCCTGGCATCTCGGCCGGCCGACAGAATCATCTGGAGCCTTGCGAGGCGATTGGACGCGCGGGCGGAGATCATCTACCTGTTCCGAAGGAGAGCGGAATCCGGTTCGGAGTCGCCGTGGGCTTACGCGTCCGATACGGTGAGTCTGCCTGCTCCGCTAAAGCTGCGGCTCGAGGATGCGCTGCAGGAACTCGGAATCCGAGCGCGTGTGGAGAGCGGACTGGATCGGGACGTACGCGTGTTCAGCCCGGGGATTCCGCTTTATCGCGTACTGGACAATCTCGCGTCACAGGTCGGAGCAAAGTGGTCGGTCGAGGTCCGGATCGAGGGGCGGACGGCCACCGACGACGGGGCGGAATCGGTCGAAAGGATGCAGCGCCACTTTTCGGAGCTCGCGCGCTTCTCCTCTTTGGAGAGGCAGGAGGAGATAGAGGCTGACCTTCAGAGCGCACTTGCGAGCCCGGAGAATCTGAAGGCGCTGGAGCGGTTGGCGAGCGACATTCGGAATCTCGGCACGCATTATGATCGCGTACCCGGCGAGCACCGCGGCCTGCTGGCGCCCAAGTTCGGGGCGATCACGCGCGATTACGCGGCCGTAGTTCGCCGCCGAGGAGAAGCAGAGCGGAGCCGCCTGGCCCCGCTCATTTCCGCCATTCGCCACGCGGAGGCGAAGCTCGCCGGCTCGCGCTAGACTAACCGGGCTTCCAGCGTGATGTTGGTGGCCGCGAGGGCCTTGGAGACCGGACAGCCGGACTTGGCGGCCTCGGATTTCTCCTTGAACAACTCAGGCGTGATTCCGGGCACGTCCGCTTCCGTGGTGAGGTGGATGTTGGAGATTCCGAATCCGCCCTCGCCCTTCTCCAGCGTGACACGCGCCGTGGTGTGGACCCGTTTGGGTGGGTGGCCTTCGGTTGCGAGCATGTTGGAAAGGGCCATCGAATAACAGCCGGCGTGGGCCGCGGCGATGAGCTCCTCCGGGTTGGTCCCCGTCCCTTCTTCGAACCGCGAGCTGAACGAGTAGGCGCCCTCGAATGCGCCGCTTCCAAACTTCATCTTTCCGCTGCCGCCGCGCAGGTCGCCCTGCCACTCCGCTTCCGCGGTTCTTACCGCCATGGATGGGTCCTCCTGAACCGATTTTCCTCGCGTTCAGTTTACCCGGCAGCTTCTTATCGGGAGGGCTCGTCGGCCTGTTCGAGTTGCGACGATTCGTAAGTCCACGAACCTCCCGGCACGTCGACCGAATAGATCTCCCGGCCATCGGGATAGAACCGTCCATTGATCACGCGCCCGGTGGCGCCGGATTCCGCATGCGGCGCCTTCACGCGCACGCACTGGCCGAAACGAAACCGAAATAGGACCCGCACCTGTCGCGCTGCCATGGAGCAGCTCCGTTTCTAGGGAGAGCGGGGGCGGCCCTCTTACATAGTATTGTTACGCACAGGCCAGTCCAGCTTCACCCCGAAAGGTAATAGCGAGGGTGCGGAATCCGTCACAGTCCGATCTCGGGTTCGGCGGCCGGCGTGCGAATTCTGTGTTCGCGCTCGATGAGGTGTAACCGATGATAGAATCCTATGGGGTGTGGTTTGGATCCAAGCTTCCGGCCCGGTGCAGATTTTCTGTCGCTCCCTGAGGTCGCTGCATGGATGGAGCAAAGCGGCGTCGCCTTGGCCTGGCGGACGGGTTCGGGCTGGAGTACATAACGACGCAGCGCGACATCGCGATGGCGTTGGAGGCCGATTGACGCAAACCCGGCCCGGTACGGCCAACGGTGAGGGGAATCTGGATGATGCGTTGACGGGTTATGCTGCGCTGAGCTTCCTTTCTTCGGTAGAGGAAGCCGAGACATTTGGGGCGCAGCTTGAAACAGAGGTCATCGGAGCGGCAACAGCTCGGAGATCGGAAGGCGTTGATGACGAACTTGATTTGTGGCAATAGGCGCCTTAGTGGTCTTTTGCCCCGACGCTGGCCGTGCAGCGTGCCGTTTCGCGATCACGGGAGGGAGAATATCTTCAAACTTTGCGTCGTCGGCGTCGGCATACGTCGAATGCTACGAAAGGGCTGACGAACTAGGTGAGGGAAACGCCCGTCAGTGGATTGAAGACCTGAGGAGTGACCCGATCGAATCCTCGCCATAACCCCCGAATCTATGGGTGCCAGGATCTACACTTGTAGGCTCGGCCTTGCGTGCAACGGAATCATTCATCGCTCACCCGTCAGTATGAGACCTGTACCTCTCCGGTGATCAGTCCGAGGCGTGAACGGAGCGGCTAGCCCCTTCACGTACCAGGGCCGGAATCGGACCGCTTCGTCGAAATTGTAAAGCGGAGTCGGGCTACGGAAGTTTTGCGAGTTTCCGGGATTCGAGCGCCGCGTTGACGGGCTTCAGGTCGAAAAGGTCGTTCAATTCCTCTCGACCGCTTCGCTGGAAGCCGAGCTGTTTGGACCAATCGGCGAAGGTCAGGACGGTCTCTCGGAGCGGGTCGTGGGTGAAGTCCGTGCGCGAGAGCGCGTCCTTGAGGACGTCCTCCGGAATCGCCTTCTTCGTGAGCTTCTTGATCTGCTCGCCTACGATCTTGAGCGTCTCGTCCGGATTCTTCTGAATCCAGTCGACGGTATCCAGGTGCGCCCCCAGGAACTTGCTTACCAGGCCAGAATTCGATTCCAGGAACCGCGTGCGGACTATCACGATCGTGGTAGCGAACTTCCGGTCAGGCCATTGATCCCGCTCATCGATGAGGATCTTGCCGTTGCCCTCCTTCACGAGGCGGGCGACCCACGGCTCCGGGACCCAGGCGGCATCCAGCTCTCTTTTGACAAAGAGCGTCAGCGTGTCCGGGTTGGCGGTGGGGAGGAGAGATACCTGTCCTCCTTTGTCCGTGGCGCCGAGGCCGGCCTGCTGAAGCGCGTGCCGGAGAGATATGTCCTGAGTGCCGCCGGTCTGTGGGCTGGCGACCTTCTTCCCGGCGAGCTGCTTCACATTTGTGATTCCGGAATCCGCCCGAACGACGAGGGAGGCGCCGCCCGAAGAGGCGCCGGCGACGATCTTCAGGGCCTTTCCCTTCGATTTCAGGAACCCATTGAGGGCGGGCCCGGGACCAATATAGCCGATGTCGATCTGGTCCCCGAACAGCGCCTCGATCTCAGCCGGACCGGCGTTGAAAATCTGCTCCTCGATCTTGACTCCGTTTCCGAGCGCGTCCGAAAAGGTCTTTCGTGCGGACCCAACCAGCGCCACGCCATGTGTGACGTTCGGGAAGTAGGCGAGGCGCACTATCAACGTGCCTTCAGGCGTCCGCCGCGATCCCGCGTTCCGACAGCTCACACCTACGACCGCGAGCAGAAGGACAACCACGATCCGGAATGCGCGCTGAGCTTTCATGTACCCACGAGGCCCCAGCGGCGGCGAACGCTGGATTCCAGGCGGGTGAAGACGAGTCGATCCGCGATGATGCCGATGGCGACGAGTATGACCATCACCGCCAGGACCAGGCTCATGTCGTTGAGGTCGCGGCCGTGCATGAGAGTCTGGCCAAGGCCGAGTGCGCCGGCCGATACAGACAGCAGCTCTCCGGCCATGAGCGAGCGCCAGGCGAAGGCCCATCCCTGCTTTGCGCCGCTGATGATGGCCGGGAAGGCGGCCGGAAGCATCACCTCCCAGTAGAGGCGGAATCCGCGCGCGCCCATCATCTTAGCCGCCCGCAAATAAAGAGGGGGGATGTTCCGGATTCCGTCTGAAACCGAGATGGTGATCGCCAGCAGAGCGCCCATCAACGTGACGAAAAGGATGGCGCGCTCGCTCAACCCGAACCAGATTATCGCGAGGGGCAGCCAGCAGATGGAGGGAAGCGTTTGCAGCCCGAGCGCTACCGCGCCCAGCGTACGGTCGAAAAGTCGGATCGTACCGTTCAGCACTCCAAGCAGGGTCCCGGCGGCCAGCGCAATTCCGAAAGCGATTCCGAGCCGCACCAGGCTGATCTTGATCGCAATGAGCAGCGAGCCGTCCCGGAATCCGTCATAAAGGGCCCTCGATACTTCGGAGGGGCCGGGGAAAAGATAGCTGTTCCACCACTCGCGCCTATATCCCGTCTCCCATAACGCCAGTATCAGGACGAAGAATGCGAGCGGAGTCAGCCTCTCTATCAGGTTGCGGAATCGTGGTAGCAAGGTCGCTCTCCTCTTGCACGAGCTTGGCGATCTCGTCGCGCAGATCGGACAGAATCCGGCGCGCCAGGAGCGCAGTTTCCGGATCTTCCACTACCCTCGGACGCGCGAGCTGTATCGGCAGCTCTTGTTTAACCCGCCCGGGCCGGGTGCCCATGGAGATGACGCGGTCGCCGAGCGTCACCGCCTCCATGACGTTATGGGTCACGAATATGACCGTCTTTTTTGTCTCCAGCCAGATACGCTGGACCTCTTCGATGAGGAGGTCGCGCGTTTGAGCGTCTAAGGCGGCGAAGGGCTCGTCCATCAACAGCACGTCCGGTTCCAGCGCGAGCGCGCGGGCGATGGCGACGCGCTGGCGCATTCCGCCGGACAGCTCATGCGGATACGAATCCGCGAACCGGCTTAAATGGACCATTTGAAGCTGCGCCATTGCCTGCGCCCGACGCTCGCGCTTGTTTCTCACATGCTTGAGCGCGAACTCGACATTCTGCGCCGTCGTTAGCCAGGGAAAAAGCGCGGCTTCCTGGAAGATGACGGCCCGATCCGGACCGGCGGCCGTGATCGGCCGCTCGTCCATGTAAATCTGCCCTGATCCCGGCGGAATCAGACCCGCAATCAGGTTGAGAAGTGTGCTCTTCCCGCAGCCGGAGGGCCCCCCCAGGCAGACGAACTCGCCGGGTTGGATTGCAAGCGAAACGTCCTCCAGCGCGGCGACGGACCCGTTACGCGTTGTGAAAGTGACCCCCACGTTCTCCAGCCGAATCTTCGGGCGAACGGATTCCGCGGGCGCCAGAAGGCCCAGTTTATGTCGTTCCGCGTCCTTCGATACTCGGTCGGGCGTGAAAACTGCCATTGCATTTGGACCCGGTGGTCTTTGACGTCAACCGTAGTCGGTTGAGAGACTAACGGCGGAAAAGCAGATCCTTACAGGATGACGGCGTGCCGACAGCTTCTTACCTGAATCAGCAGGCTGAGCCTGGTGCGATGCTCAGAATGACGTCAAAGACGACTCAAAGTGAATTCCTCATCGACTCGATTAATACTTGCGCTACTTCTGGACGCGTGAATTCCATCGGCGGAATCTCGCCCGCGCGGAGCATATCACGGACCTTGGTGCCGGAAAGGGAAACGCGGTCTTCCGGGCCGTGGGGGCAGGTCTTGGAAGAGGCCATACCCTCGCATTTATTGCACCAGAAGCTGTGCTCGAAATTGAGCGGGGTGATTCCGAGCTCGCCGGGCTTGAACTCGTTGAATATGAGCTGCGCGTCGTAGGTGCCGTAGTAGCTGCCGACTCCGGCGTGGTCGCGGCCCACGATGAAATGCGTGCAGCCATAGTTCTTGCGAATCAGGGCGTGGAATATCGCTTCACGCGGGCCGGCGTATCGCATCGCAGCCGGGTTTACCGACAGCAGCGTTCGGTCGAGAGGATAGTAGTTTTTCAGCAGCACGTCGTAGCAGCGCATACGCACGTCGGCCGGAATGTCATCGGACTTGGTCTCGCCCACGAGCGGATGGAGTAGGAGGCCGTCGACGATCTCCAGGGCGCACTTCTGGAGATACTCGTGCGCCCGGTGTACCGGATTTCGGGTCTGGAAGCCCACCACGGTGCGCCATCCGCGTTCTTCGAATGCCGCGCGCGTCTGGGCCGGCGTTAGGTAGTAGCCGGGAAAGTCTTCGTGAGTAGGCAGCTCGATAACGTCGACTTCGCCGCCGATGAGCGCCTCGCCCTGGGCATACACGGCCGCTACGCCCGGATGGGATTCATCGGTGGTGCGGTATACCTCGCGCGCTTCTCGCTCTTTGTCGTAGGCAAAAACCTCGCTCACGCGCAGAATGGCGAGCGGCGATCCATCTTCATCCGCGAGCGTGACTTCTTTACCCGGCCGGGCGGATTCCGCCTCCTCCGCGCTGACCGCAAGCGTCACCGGAATCGCCCATGGCAGCCCGTTCAGGAGACGCGTATTCTGAACTACGGAATCGTAGTCCGCCTTGCCCATGAATCCGGTCAACGGGCTGACCGCGCCTATGGCGATGAGCTCGAGATCACTGATCTGACGCTTGGAAAGGCGGATGGACGGCAAGGACGAAGCGCGGCGGCGCGTCTCTTCTCGCTGATCTGGCGCTGTGAAGCGGTCGACCAGCTTACCGCCGTGGGCCGCAATAGGCATGAGGGAGCTGCTCCTTAAAGTTGACTAATTCGCTTAGTTTAGTAAGGTATGGACAATCAGTTTACATGCAGGGCGTGCCTGAGTCAAGTCGACGGGACCAGAATCCGGCATTTTGCGCGCTAAGGCTGCACCCGATTCTCGGCCCCGATCAATGCTCCCATTGATAAATCTCGATCCGTTTCGCTCCGATGGCTATCGGCAAGAAGATGCATAAGAGGGTGATAAGGATGAACGCGAGGCCGGCGATGAGCTGTACCGGGCGCGGGTCCGGGAAGCTCAATCCCGACCAGGCGACCAGGAGAATCACTCCGGCAACGACGAGGTAGGAAACAGAAGCGAGGAATCCGAGTATAAGCGCCCACGTGCTGACGCGGTGGGCCGGGTTGTCATAGGCGAATCGAGGGAAAGTGGCCGAGATTCCTACGCCGAGGCCGCACAGTCCCGCCGCACAGACCGCTATGATTGCCGCATGGAGGAGAGCGCTCGCGAACTGGGCGCGGAATATCAGCGCCGAGAGCAAAATCAGGAACACGCCGATGCCGCCCGAGATCGAAGCGCTCAGCAGGAACTTGGCCCACAGTAATCTGGATCCGCTATTCGGCGAGGAGAGGGCCTGCCAGAAGCTTCTGCCCTCGATACCCAGGGATGACAGCGAGATGATCGATGTTTGCATGAAAACGATTACCCCGGTCATGGCAGCCGCGAACGGGTAGATCTCCTGCAGGGAGTGGAACGTCCGGTCGGATGCTTGCTGCAGAGACAGGATGACAGGCACGAAGAAGAGAATGGTCGGCATTCCGAGCTGCGAAAGGAGTACGCTGTCGCGCATCACGTAACGTAAGTCCTTCGCCACGAGCGCGGCTACGGGCGCCGGGAATATGCGCAAGAGCCCACGCCTGTACGTGCTGATGTCGCCTGCATTCGATATCGCGCCTGATTCCGATTCCGCTTCCTGGGACAGGTTTGCTGCGGTGAGCAACTTCCCGCCCCATAAGATCACAAGTCCGTAAAGCGCAGCGACCAGAATGCCAACTTGCCCGAGTTTGATGGCAGCGGGCGCGAGCCGGCCCGCGCCGGCGTCGATGAGCGAGCCTGCAAAGGGCGCGGCAGGACCCCGCCGAACGGCCGGAGTAGATTGACGCGCTGCAGATTCCAACCCGCCGCGGATTCCGGTATGGAGCTGCATGCGTCCGGTCTGTGTAGCAATGGTGAGACAAACAACAGCCGCCATCACGGCGTTCACCACGGAGATAGCCCGTCGGACTCTCCGCGCCCCGAAAAGCGCGAGCGCTGCCATAAGCAGGAGGGATGTAATGAGGACGGGCAGCAAGACGAAGAGCGCGACGAGAGGGGGTACCAACAGCCAGCCCAAAATTGGAAGCGAAAGCGCCGCTACGCTCGACAGAATCGCCGGCAGACCGATTACCGAGAACTGGAGAGAGTTGGCGACGGTGGCGTCCACCAATTTGGCGGCCACGATGGTTTGTGGTCGAATCGGCGCAGCCGAAAGGAGCTGGTAGTCAGCGGAATGAAGCAGCGTGGAGGCGACGAACGGCACCGAACCGGCGAGCAGGAAGAGGAAGAGGAAATAGAACAGCTCGTAAACCATTTCGTGCAGTCCGGGCTCACTAGGCACGAGCGAAAGGAAGAACCGGAATCCGGCATAGAGCGCCCCAAAAAGCCCCACGCCCAGAATCGTCAGGCCAATCGTAAGCAGCCGGTGCCGCGAAGCCGCATGCCGGGCGACGTTCCAAAGGCTGAGCAAGCGCACGCGGATTAGTAGGGAGAACATGGCAGATAATGCGTAAAACGTAAATGACCGTAGTAGCGACGCGCCGTTAGACTGAGTAGATACCCCTGCAACCTGATCTCAACCGATTACGCATTACGTATTACGCTTTACGTTTTACGTTTGATTTCAGGCTTCATCCAGTTTCGGCCCCAGTCTGCCACGGCTTCGAATATGCAGTTGAGGGCCATGCCTTTCGCGGTTAGCTCGTATTCCACGTTTGGCGGAATCGTGCTGATGACCGTTCGCTTGACTGCCCCCTCTTCCTCCAGCATGCGCAGGCGCTCTCGAAGCGTTCGGGGGTTAATATGGTTCTCCCGCGAAATCTCATTGAAGCGTTTCTTGCCTTCCAGCAGCGAGCGTACGATATGGAGCGTCCAGCGCCGGTTGAGCAGGTCTAGCGTGGCATGGACCGGACAGTATAACGCGTCGTGAACCGGCTCTTCGCGAATCCGCTTTTCCATTTCGGTGTCTCGGTTCATTATACACGGGGAGATACTCGCGATTCTGAGACGACGGAGTCAGCGCAGGTCATGAAGCGCGCTGGAAGCGGTTGCGAGCAGGCGGTCCAGGTCGTCGGAGGTCATTGCGGACGAGAGGAATGCGGTCTCGAATTGGGAGGGCGGTAGGTAGATTCCGGCTTCGAGCATCGCGTGGAAGAACCGAGCGAAGAGGGCGGTGTCGGACTCTTTAACGCAGCCGTAGTCGCACACTTCCCGCCCGGTGAAAAAGAGCGTGAACATCGAGCCGACCTGGTTTACCCAGGCCCCAACGCCCGCTGATTCCGCGGCGCTACGCAGCTCGCCGGCTACCTTCGCGCCAGCCACCTCCAGACGAGAATAGAGGCCGGAATCTTCCTCGATCATATGCAGCGTTTCGAGGCCGGCGGCGACGGCAAGCGGATTCCCGGAGAGCGTGCCAGCCTGGTATACCGGTCCGACGGGAGCGACGGAATCCATGATGTCGGCCCGACCGCCGTAGGCCGCGAGCGGCAAACCGCCGCCGACGATTTTGCCGAGGGTCGTCAGGTCGGGCGTCACACCGTACCGTTCCTGAGCGCCGCCTTTCGCGATTCGAAAACCGTTGATCACCTCGTCGAAGATCAATAGAGCGCCTTCCTGTTTGGTCACGTTCCGCAGCCCTTCGAGGAATCCGGGGTCGGGCGGTACGCAGCCCATATTCCCGGCGACGGGCTCGATAAGAACGCAGGCGACTCGGCCGGCTTCCATCGCCAGGATCGCCTCGACGGCGGTCAGGTCGTTATAGGGGAGGGTGATCGTTTCGGCCGTCTGATCGGCGGGGACTCCGGCGCTGGCCGGGAGTCCAAACGTCGCGAGTCCGGAGCCGCTTTTCGCCAGGAGATGGTCCGCGTGGCCGTGGTAGCAGCCCTCGAATTTGATGATCTTGTGGCGGCCGGTGACTCCGCGGGCGACGCGGACGGCGCTCATTACCGCTTCGGTGCCGCTGGAGACGAGCCGGGTCTTCTCGCAGGAGGGCACCATGCGGCGAATGGTCTCCGCCATCTCCACTTCCAGCTCAGTGGGCGCGCCGAAGGTCGTTCCCTTCTCTAGCTGACGGCGGATCGCGTCCTGAATGCGGGGGTGGGCGTGGCCGAAAAGCAGCGGTCCCCAGCTTCCAACGCAGTCGAGGTAGCGGTTGCCATCCACGTCGATAACGAAGGCGCCTTCTCCACGCGCGATGAACCGGGGGTCGCCGCCAACGGCGCGGAACGCCCGGACCGGCGAGTTCACGCCGCCCGGAATCACCCCTTCCGCCCGCCGAAACAGCTCTTTCGAACGATCCACCCGCATGGCCGCACCTCCGCATCCTTCGCACTCTGGTATAGTACCTCCCATCCACCACCCGGAATTTCGCAACGCGCCCGAAGCATGATCGTCTATACGGATACGTTTCGTCCGGAGGTCTATCGGTCTTGCGCTTTGCCTCATTGGCCCTTTTATTCTGTATCCTGACCTCTTTGCCACAGACCGCTCCTGCGCCGGTTGCGCGGCCCGACGCTTCCCGGTTAGTGCGGGTGTGGGACATAGGAAAGCTGGACCGTTCGACCTATACGCGCAAGCGCACGGAAGGTGCGCGTATGCTCATGGCCGCCACGCACGCGGACCCCTCGCGCCAACCTGTGTTGTCCTCGCAAGGCTTCACGCTTCTGCTTTCCGAGCAACCGCTAGCGCGTCTGGAATCCGCGCCCGGGGTTTGGGACCTTTCCGCGCTTGACACCGCCGCGAAGGAGGCGCAGACAGCCGGCTTCGCATACGCGCTCTCCGGTTCGTTTGCGTACCCACCTGAGTGGTACCGTGAGCGGGTGCGGTTCACCCGTCTCCAATGCTTGGAGCACGGCGAGAAGATCGAAGCATTCTCTCCCTGGGACGAGAAGTACGCGCTTCAGACAGACCGGGCACTGGGTGAGATCGCTCGACGCCTATCGGAGCGGAATCCTACGGCCATCTGGTTGGGGGGATGTGGGCAGGATGGCCGCGCCGGAATCTTCACGCGACAGGCGGATCCTCAACACGGACCGCATGCGGGCTGGTGGTGCGGCGACCCCACTGCCGTTGCGGACTTCCGGGCTGCTATGATGAGAAAGTACCGCGATTTGGACGTGCTCAACGCCGCCTGGGAAACGCAATTCCGCCGGCCATCGGAAATGCTTTATCCTGCCGCACCTTCCCCGAGTCGGAGGCACTGGCTGGACTTCGTTCACTGGTACCGAGGGAGCATTACAGGTCAGACTATTCGGCTCGCCGAGCAGGCGCGCAGGTCGTGGCCCGACACGCTGCCAGTGATCCCGATCGCCGCCAGCCTGAATCCGAAAGGCGGGATCGATCTGACGGAGTTGGCAACCGCGGTCGGCGACTCCGCTGACATCTCGCTGCCGGTCGCGCCGCCAGGTTCGCCGTCCGAGCTTGTCACCCGGTTGACTGCCGCAGCGTGCCGTTTCTACAGATGCTCGTTTTGGGCGGAATCGGTTTCTCCTGAGGCGGGCCCACTCTCCGGAAGAATGTTTACGGCGGTGTCTTCTGGAGCTAAGGGATTTCTGGATCGCTTTCCGCTCGCCGCGGATTCGGCTGAAGCTTTCTATCGGAATGTAAAGCAGCTCCGGGTCGCGCGGCCCATTGTGGACGTAGCGCTGCTCTATCCCACTACGAGCCACTTGCTCAATGGCGGGGAAGTGCCTCCGATACTGTCCCGCGCCTGCTCAGAGCTTCGCGACGTGATCGAATTCGACGTGGTGGATGAGCGGATGATCGCGGACGACGCTCTCAAAGGGTATCGACTTCTCGTGATGTGCGAAGGGACGGTGTACGAGTCGGAGGCGCTGAAGCGGATTGAGGACTGGGTGAATGATGGCGGCGTGCTGACTGCCTACGACTTTGGGAAAGTGGAAACGGTAGAGGGCGATCGCGAGTGGTTCGCTGGCCTTTTCGGTCATGTCGGACGGCTGCGGCCCGCGCCTAGCCGTCGCGAAGAGGTGATGACGAAACTGGCGGACGTTCGCAATGAATGGGCGCGCCCTTTCGGGAAGGGCTGGACCGTCTACTTCCCGGCCCGGAAGGAACAGATGACATCGTATTACGAGGTCGTTCGCTATCTGGTCTATCGTATGTCTGAACTGGATAATAGCAAGCGTGACGCTCCGGCCCTGGATATCGCGTGGGATGGGGTCTATACGAGCGTTTCGTCTGACCGGATTCTGTACTACAACGCCGGGCCGGGAATTAAAGAGCTCAAAGGACCGCTGCCGGCGGCACTGTTCAAGGAAGGGCCTGCGGTAAGCGCATCTCCCTTAACCATTGCCGTCGGCGGAATTGGGTCGGTTCCGTTAGTCCCGCCTCCGATCGAGCTGCTGCTGCAGTGCGAGAAGTTTACTCAGCCGGGGCCACTGCGACCGCAAAACGGCGGTTCGTTCAGCCCCGGAGGCGGCCCGACACATATGCTGATTCCGGTCGGCGGGAGTATAACCACGCGATTCCAGTGTGATGCAAGCGGACGGTACCGCGTGTTCTATCGCGCCGAGCGGCGGGGCGGCCGCGCGGGCGCTGAAATCGAGGTGGAGGGGAAGGTACTTCGCGGGGTGACGGCGCCTGATGGCCCGAGGATGGATTCCGCCACGTTGTTCGCGGGTGTTTTAGATTTGGAGCGAGGAGTTCGCAACCTGACGGTCCGGCCGCGCAAAGGCGAAGACATCCGCGCGGATTACGTGGTGCTCACGACGGATTCCGGAATCGGGGGATATACGTTCCCGCCGGCTCGCGCGTCAGGCGAATAACTCTTTCAAAGCTCGTTTTGCGCACTCGAGCGCCTTGCCGCGATGGCTGATGCGATGTTTCACTTCCGGCGGCAGCTCTGCCATATGCTTGCCCAGGTCCGGGAGATAGAAGATCGGATCGTATCCGAATCCGTACTCTCCGCGCTTCTCTCGCGCCACCTGCCCTTCACAGATTCCGGAGCAGTGCAGGACGCGACCGTCCGGAGAAGCAATGGCGACCGCGCAGTTGAACCGGCAGCCTCGCCTTTCGTCCGGCACATCCTGGAGGGTTCGGAGAATCCAGTCCATCTTCTCGCCGAACGGAGTATGCTCGCCGAGGAAGCGCCGCGAGTAGAGTCCGGGCTGCCCCTCCAGCGCGTCGATCTCCAGACCGGCGTCGTCGGCGATACACACATGCCCGGTCGCCTGCGCGGCCGCCACCGCCTTCAGCTCCGCGTTCGCCTCGTACGTGGAACCCGTCTCCTCCACGTCAGCATCCACTTCTGGAAAGTCCGAAAGGGTCAAGATTTCAATTCCGACATCCCTCAGGATGTCTTCCATCTCCTTGCCCTTGCTGCGGTTACCGGTGGCGATTACGAGCGGCATGAATTATCAATTATCAGTTATCAAATTATCAATTTGCCCGCTGAGCGCGCTGGGTCTGGTTTACGTAGTTCATCTGGAGGTCGCTGACGACGCGCTTGAGCTCGCGGCGGGTGGCGTCGTCGAGGGCGTCTTCGATCTTGGAAGCGAGGAAGGTCACGCAGTCGATGGCGAGGCGGGCGGCTTCCAGGTCTTGCTGGACTTCGCCGGTCGCGGGATCGGCGCGCAACCCCATTGAAATCCAGGCGCCCTGGTGGAGGATATCAATCGACATGAAGATGCGGTCGCGGACGCTGAGCTGCGGGAGACCCGCTGCCTGAGCGTCGAACTCCTCTTCAAGGTCTTCGGCGGATTCGACGGTCTCCTCGGCCGGCGGTTCCGATTCCGTCACTTCCATCGACGGCGGTTCGACGCCGGCGCGCCGCTTATCTACGAAACTGAAGCCTTCTTCTTCCTGTTCCTCGGGCATGTCAAGCACCTCAACTTAGGGCGTATTCCGAGCCGATTCGGCCTGAGTATAGCATAGCTATCGAGCGGATTCCGCCGAGTCTGCCACTCGTGACAAGCGCATAGCGGCTATCAGGCCCGCAGTCGTAACTGTGAGCGTCCCGCCGAAGACAACCGGGTAGGAGAAGGTCTGCGCAATCAAGCCTCCGGCGACGCCGTATATGGCGCTCGGTGACTGTAATAAAGCTGCAACGCCAATGACCAACGGGCGGTCCCGGTCCGCCACCGATTCAAGCATTACCGTGGAGCCTGTCATCCACAGCCCATCCTGTACGGCGCCCAAAAAGAAAAAGGAGATCGGCAGCGCCCATGGCGCGCCGCCCGCCGCGACGAGCGCGAGGGTGGGGATCGCCGCAACGCTGATAGCTACGGCACGGAATCCGATCACGGGGCCGAAGTGGTCGGATATCCAACCCCATAGTGGCCCCGTCGACACTTTCC
>JBKJZI010000260.1:0-11644 GCA_046715155.1 Chthonomonadales bacterium
TATTCAAGGACCATCCCGAAGCCCTCGAAAACACCTGCCTGGTCGCCGACCTCTGCGACCTGGAAATAGAGTTCGGACGGGCTCCGCTGCCCGCCCCTGGCTTCCCGCCGGGCCAAACCCCCCAATCCCACCTCCGCGACCTGGCGCAGGAGGGTCTGGCAAGAAAAGTAGGCAGCCGCCAGCCCGCCCTCCTCGATCCGTCCGATCCGTCGAATCCCGTAATGTCGGCAGGTCTAGCTCCCCCAGGATTGGGGGCGGGGGGGGCCTCCTATGAGTCCTATAAAGAACGACTAGACTACGAACTAACCATCGTCGAACAAACCGGCTTCGCCCAGTACTTCCTGATCGTCTCCGACTTCGCAAGATTCGCAAAAGACCGCGGAATCATCTTCGGCGTCCGGGGCTCAGCCGCCGGCTCCCTCGTCAGCTACTGCATCGACATCACCGACATCGACCCGCTTGCCTCCGACCTCACCTTCGAGCGCTTCCTAAACCCCGAGCGCGTCCAGATGCCCGATATCGACATGGACTTCGAGGACGCCCGCCGCGGAGAAGTCATCGACTACGTCACCGAGAAGTACGGCCGGGACCACGTCGCCCAGATCGTCACCTTCGGCACCCTGGCCGCCCGAGCCGCCCTCAAAGACTCCGGCCGCGCCCTCGGAATGCCCATCGCGGAGGTCACCAAAGTCGTCAACATGATTCCGACCCTCCCCATCGGAATCTCCATCGCCAAAGCCCTGGACGACAATCCGGAGTTCAAGACCCTCTACCGCAACGATACCAAGGTCAAGTACCTCGTCGAGACCGCCCAGCGCCTGGAGGGCATCTCCCGCCACGTCTCCGTCCACGCCGCCGGCGTCATCATCTCCCACGAGCCCCTCGTCGAGTACACCCCGCTCCAAAAATCGGCGGACGGTGGCCTCGTCACCCAGTACCCAGCCGGCGCGCTGGAGAAGATCGGCCTCCTCAAGATGGACTTCCTCGGCCTCATCAACCTCTCCATCCTGGGAATGGCCGTCAAGAACATCCAACAGTCCCGCGGAATCAAAATCGACATCCAGAACCTCCCCCTGGACGACAAGAAGTCCTTCGACCTCCTCGGCCGTGGCGACACCACCGGAATCTTCCAATTGGAATCCCAGGGCATGCGCCGCTACATCCAGGAGCTCAAGCCCACTTCCGTTCAGGACCTCGCCGCCATGGTCGCCCTCTACCGCCCCGGCCCAATGGCCCACATCCCAACCTTCATCCGCGCCAAGCACGGCCAGGAGAAGATCAGCTATCCGCACCCGAGTCTCCAGGAAGTGCTGGAGGAGACTTACGGCGTCATCGTCTACCAGGACCAGGTCATGCGCATCGCCCAGGTCATCGCCGGCTACACCCTCGGCCAGGCCGACATCCTCCGCCGCGCCATGGGCAAGAAGAAGAAAGAGGAGATGGCGAAGGAGCGCAAGGGCTTCGTCGAGCGCGCCGCCGAAAAGGGGATTCCGGAAAAGAAGGCCGGCGAGATCTTCAACCTCATCGAACCGTTCGCCGGCTACGCCTTCAACAAAGCCCACGCCGTCTGCTACGCCATGGTTGCCTACCAGACCGCCTACCTCAAAGCCAACTACCCCGTCGAATACATGGCCGCCCTCCTCGCCTGCTACACCGGCAAAACCGACAAAGTAGCCAGCTGCATGGAAGAAGCTGCCCGCATGAAGATCCGCGTCCTCCCCCCGGACGTGAACCGGTCGGGAGTCGACTTTACTGCGGAAGGAGTGATGGAGTACTGGAGTGATGGAGTGATGGGACCCAATACTCCAACACTCCAACACTCCAATACTCCCTCCTCCATCCGCTTCGGCCTCGCCGGCATCAAAAACGTCGGCCGAGGCGCCGTCGACACAATCCTGGCGGCAAGGGCTTCTGGCGGCCCGTTCAAGTCCATTCAGGACTTCTGCATGAGGACGGCGGAGCAGGGCAGCGTCACCCGGGCGACCATGGAGGCGCTAATAAAGTGCGGCGCTTTCCTCTCCATCCACCCCAACCGCCGCGCCCTCATAGAGATACTGGATTCCGTCTGCTCCCTCGCCTCCAGCGCCGACCGCGACCGCAAGTCCGGCCAGAACGCCCTTTTCGGCGGCGCCGAAGAAGTCCACGAGACCCAGGAGCTCTACATCCCGAACATTCCGGATTACGCCCTGGAAGAGATCCTCGCCTTCGAAAAGGACCTCCTCGGAATCTACGTCTCCGACCACCCGCTCCAGAAGCACCGATCGCGGATCGAATCGTTTCAGACAGTAACCGCGGAATCCATCCAGGAGCTCGGCGACCGCCAGGAAGTAAAGCTCGGCGGAATCATCACCACCGTGAAGCCCTTCACCTCCAAACGCTCCCGCGAACCCATGGCCTTCTTCACCCTGGAAGACCTCACCGGCCGCACCATCCCCGTCACCGTCTTCCCCTCCATCTACCGCGAGTACGGCAAGCAAATCAAGAAAGACGGAATCGTCCTGGTCGAAGGTAGAACATCCTGCCGCGAGCGCGTCATGGAAGATGATGACGGAGGCAATGTGGAAGTCCTGGCCGACAAAATCCACCCGATCGCAAACGGGGCCAACAGCAATGGAAACGGAAGAGGCAACGGACACAAAGTCGTCGGAATCCGCCTCAATTCAACCAACCACACCGTCGTCGCGCTTCTCCGATCTGCCCTGGAATCAACTCCCGGAACCTGCCAGGTCCGTATCGTTGTCGAAGAGAACGGCTTAACCCACAACCTCCGCTCCAACGAATCCCACCGCGATCCCCTCCGCGTAGATTCCGCCGTAGTAGAGACCCTCATCCCCCTCGTCGGCCGCCAGAGTGTGTGGGTGGAATAGCCGGGTCTTTGGCGTTTTCGTCCTTGACATGCCCGTCTTTGACCATGCTGAGTATCGGACCGCCGTGCGCGGCATTACGCGCAAGAAACTCGGCGAGCCCGTCATTCTGAGCACCTAACCAGGCTCGCCCTGCTGGTTCGGAAAATGACATGCGGTCTCCTTATGTCATTAGGAGACGGTTTTATCGTTGAAGAATCTGTTTTTCGCCATTAGTTTCTTAAAAGGCGGCCGTTTGCCGAAGAATCCGGCGTTCCTCTACCCAGAGCGAAAGCGCCGGATTCTTCACTATCGTTCAGAGTAACCTCACGAGAAGGGACTACCGTGCCGGGCGGCTGAGGACGATCCCGTCTACCTTGAGATAGACCTTGAACGCCGACACCTCGCGAGCTTCGGCGGAATTCAGGCCCCAATTGCGGTCCATGAAGCGTCGGGACGGAGGATCTTCAAGGACGCCATTGAGGGTCGCAATCTGGTTCTCCTTCACCTTCACCATCCACTCCATATCGCCATCATCCAGGCCGCGGTGCAGCCGGCAGAACAACCGCTCGCCATTGGGCAGACGAACCCAGAACCCGCGGTCGCTATTCACGTCGACCACGGTCACGTTTTTGACCTGAACGCGGCTTCCGACCAGCTCGACGCGGTCTTTGGCTTGGGCGATGGCTTGGAGGTCGCTAACGACTTTGGACAGCGTCAGGGGGCCGGTTGCTCGTGGCGGCTTTGGCGAATGGAAGTTATCCGACAGGATGGCCGGAGTCGTGACATTGTTCGTTTGAGCCATCAGAATCGGCTGGCCCTTGAACCGCACGAAGTTTGCATTAAATGCCAGAGAGGATGCGGGTGGTTCATAACGCTTAATATCCCCAATCGCTCGAACCGTGTCGGTAGGCGCTAGGGTGGGATGTCTTTCCCGCGAAGGAACGTCCGGGTTCCCCTTGGGACTATACACCAGCAGCTCGCCACCCGAATCCGTGACCGTATAGTATTTGGGGCTAAGCACCTGAACCACCCGGCCGTTCACGGTGGCCGCCCGGCCAAAGTAATCCTTCGGATTTGCCGTGATTGCCGCGATGGAAAGTGTCTTCGGCGTTGCCGCCTCCAGCCGCTCCCTCCGGTTATACGCCCCAAGCGCGATCAATCCGATAATCGCCAGTACTCCGGCCCCTGCATACGGCAGCCACCCACTACTCCCGACGTGACGGACGCTTCGCGCATACTCATGCTCAACTGGCATCGTAATCGTCTCCTCGAACGGCAGAAGTCCTTGATGCGGAGGGCACGGAGGGGCGCGGAGGGCAAGTAATCAGTGAACAGTGATCGAGTAACCGGTAAACAACTACACTGATCACTGGCGACTGATGACTATTCTTCTCCGCTCCGCGCCCTCCGCAGTTAGATCCTCAAGAATTGCTCACTCTAAGGACGTTCGCTCGCTAAATGCTGTTCCTTCACCGGGATTCTTCACCGTCGAATCGATTAACCAGTGCTCGGAACGTTGACAGGACTATCGGCGGTTGCTATACTCCTTTTTGTAGAGCGGCAGTACTGCCGGAAATCCGTCCGAAAGGAGGTCGCTTTTCGCAACGCCTTATCCTCCGTCTTGCGCAACTGTGCGCGCCCTTTTCTTTAGCAAGCTGTTGTTCAAAGGAGACAGCAATGTCGCGACGCAACCACGCATTTACCCTGATCGAGCTCTTAGTAGTAATCGCAATTATCGCGATCTTAGCCGCGATCCTCTTCCCCGTCTTCGCCCAGGCCCGAGAAAAAGCCCGCGCGATCTCTTGCGTCAGCAACGGCAAGCAGATCGGCCTCGCCATGCGGATGTACGCCCAGGACTACGATGAAATCAACGTCGGGTCATACCAGTACCCGAACGGGTGGTCCAACGGTCCCTGGATGATCTGGGCGGACATGCTGCAGCCGTACATCAAGAACACGCAGCTCTTCGCCTGCCCCAGTGCGCCCCAGCGGCTGTTTGTCACCACGGACCAGCGGCGAGTGCATCCCGCCATCACCGGAATGTACGGCAATCCGCCTCTCGGGGTCGCCGCGCGGCCATGGGCAATGGGGTGGCTGATCAACGAAAGCTACAACAACCATGTGGGCTGGTGTCCTTCCGCTGCCTCGAATCCTCTTGTCTGCTATCACGGGCTCGTGCGGGAGGAAGTACGCAACCCCGTTACCGGCGTCACCGCGTTCGACATGGGCGCCTCGGATGCGGAGATTGAGGACCATGCGGGCACGTTCGGGTTCGTGGACGGCGACAGCCGCTGCGGAAGAGCCGAAGTGGCGGCGGACGCGGCCGTGTTCCGCTATCCGCGAGATACGGACGTTTTCAGGGATCATCGGGGCATCACCACGCAGGACCATGGCTGTTATGAGGCAGGGGGCGTTCTTGGCACGGGCCAGGGCAAGTTGGGCCGTGTCGCCAAGCGTCATAATAAGATGTTCAACGCCATCTTCACGGATGGCCACGTCAAGGCCCTTCGACAGTCCCGCGGCCCCGAGTGGACGCGCTATGCCGATTAAGAGCGCTTCCCCGCGAAGCGGCTCGAAAGGGTCACCACGGTGACCGCTCAGAAAAACAAGGCCGTCCGCCAGGGGGTACCCCCCTGGCAGATCGCCGTGGTAGTGATAGCAGCTCTCTTTGTCGTATGGAGGGTGGCCGCCTATGTCGGCTATTCCCGGTCGTCTGCGCC
Source organism: Chthonomonadales bacterium (assembly GCA_046715155.1). GTDB lineage: Bacteria > Armatimonadota > Chthonomonadetes > Chthonomonadales > CAJBBX01 > JBKJZI01. Next base: position 5,567 of record JBKJZI010000260.1, read on the forward strand.
CACCTTCAAAGAGGGTCATACTCCATCCCTCAACCCGTTCCAGCCCGGGACGGAACTGTATAAGAAGCATGAGGAGAAGTAGCTTCTCCGGTATGAGGACCGCCGCGGCATGCGCTATCTGAAGTGGTGGATAGCGGGGGCCGCAGCGGTTCTTCTGCTTCTCTATCTGGGCGCCGGGTTTATGGTCTGGAGCCGGAACCAAGTCCCCGCGCTCGACCTCCCCCCGCGAAAACTGCCCCCTGCCGATAACGCCTATTCGGAGTACGTCGACACGGTTCCGCTCGTCCAGAGGGCCGATCTCATCCAGCGTCTCGCCCTCATGGATGACCCGCCGTATCAAGAGGTGGCGGCGGTCATCAGAGCGAACGAGAGCGTCCTGCGCCGCGTTCGCTCGCTCTCCGGCCGTCCTTCCGTCGTAACCAGCCTCCGGCAGAGCCAAGACTTTGTCGGCGGCAATGCCTACCCGAATCTGACCCGTCTTGTGGCGCTGTACGCGCAGCACACGGCCGGGTCGAATCCTAGCGACGCTCTGGACGCGCTGCTCGACGGGTTCGACTTCTGCGAAGGAGTGATGCGCGGAGGCGCGAACCTTCACCTGGACATCGCATACAACAGCTACATCCCTCTTTTCCGGGCGGCGCCGGCCATCCTTCAGAAGCTCCCTCCCGCCTTGGCAAAGAGCGGCGCGGAGCGCCTTCGCAAACACCTTGAGAGCGCCGCGTCACTCCAGGAGATCCTGCAAAACGAGCGCCGCGTGCGCCGCGAGATCATCGTCTCCGTCGCTCGCCCGATCTCGACGCGATACTTGCGGCTGGATTTCCCGGGAACAGACTTCGAAAAGAACTACCTCTTCACACCCAAGGCAGAGGCCGCGCAGCGCACAGACGCATACCTGCAAAAGTGGTTGGCCGAGGCCGATAAGCCTCCCTCCAAAGTGATCTTTCCGCCCCCGCCGGATACCAGGGGAGACCTGGTTCAGGACGATACACTGAACCCGAACGCTTTCGGGCAGAATCTTCTGAACTTCCATTTGCGGGACACGCGCCTCCGCCTGATGTACGCCGCGCTACGCCTGCAAGCCGCGCGGCCGCGAGGCGGCGATTATCCCGCGGGTCTCCCAGCATTGGGAAATGACCCCCTCCTGCAGGACCCCTTCGGGAACGGCCCTTTCCAGTATCGGCGGAAAGGCGGGGATTACTCACTCTATAGCCTCGGGCCTAATCTCCGGGACGATGGCGGCCGGATCGTCCGGGAACGGGCGCTCAGACCCAACAGCCCCGGCGACGTGGCGCTCGCGGTGATCTACTGACCTCGGCTGTGCTCGAAGCAGAGGATTTTCGATTCCTGCAAGGAGACGCAGGGCGGGAGCTCCTGCTGGCCGCATCCTCGCTTCCTGCGGACAGGCTGGCACGCCTGACAATGCTTCGAAGGCGCCATCCCCCCGGCCTGGCCGCCGCGGCCGTGGAGACGCTGGAGCTGCGGGAACGAGCGAAGGCGAAGTTCAGTCGGGCGGATTCGATGTTTTTTACGCGCGAGGGGCTCGAGCAGTCTTCGGGGGAGACCATTGCACGCTGGCGGGCTTCACGATTCCCGAAGGACGCCACTGTACTCGACCTCTGCTGCGGAATCGGCGGCGATTCTACCCAGCTCGGATTCCGTGGCCCCGTCCTCTCCTTCGACCTTAACCCCGACGCGGTCCGCTGCGCCGCCGCTAACGCCGAAGTGTATGGCGTCGCGGGTTCCGTTTCAGTTGCCTGCGCCGATGTAACGCGCCTGAACATAACGGGAGACGCCGCCTTTTTCGATCCCTCACGGCGGTCAGGAGGCCGGAGAGTCCGCCGGGGCGAAGACTACAGTCCTCCACTCTCCTTCATTCACGACATCCGTAGGCGGATTCCGGACCTGGGAGTCAAAGCAGCGCCATCGCTTGCCGACGAAGAGATCGAGTCGCTCGATGCCGAGGTGACTTTCATGTCGGATTCCGGGGAATGCAAGGAGGCGGCGCTCTGGTTCGGCGCTCTGGCGAATGGTGGGGGGCGGTCGGCGGTTATTCTGCCGATAGGAGTGGAGCTGCACCAGGACCCGTCGACTCCCCGGCCGAATATGAGCGAGCCGCGCGACTGGCTGTTCGAACCCGATCCCGCCGTCATCCGGGCGCACCTGATTCCGGAGGTTGCCGCGAAGGTGAACGGTTCCCTGCTAGACTCGCAAATCGCCTACCTGACCGCTGATTCAGCGGAATCGACTCCTTTTGGGTACTGGTATCGGATTATGGAATGGCTCCCGTTCAACCTCAACCGAATCCGCGAGCGCTTGCGCGTCCTGGATGCGAAACTGGAAGCCGTCAAACGCCGCGGCGTCCCGATGGAACCCGAGGAGATGACTCGCCGTCTCAAATCCAACGGAATCCGTCCCGTAGTTCTCGTATTCACGCGTGTACAGAATGCCATGACCGCTATAATCTGTGAGCCGCGAATGAGCGCGAATCCGCTTAGGGCCACACCGAAACCGCGCGATTAAAATCGCGGCATCAAGTACACAAAGTCGACATTCATCGACTCGCCGTTAGTCTGCGGAGGCAGACTTCGTGTATTCCTTGCCGCGATTTTAATCGCCGGATTCCCCGCCTAGTTGGCGGGATTCTTTCAGTCCTTCTATGTTTCTTCGTGTCTTCGTGGTTAAAATCATTTGCGTCCATTCGCCTTCATTTGCGGCCAATTGTATGCCTATCTTCGAATTCACCTGTAACGCCTGCAGCAGGCGATTCAGCGCGCTCGTCGGTGTGGTTGCGAATCCGAAACCCACCGCCTGTCCCAAGTGCGGTGGTATGAAACTCACAAAGCTCGTCTCCCGCTTCGCCCGCGTCCGCTCCGAAGACGATGCGCTGGAAAGTCTTGGCGACGAGATGACCTACGGAGATGTGGAGAACGATCCCAAAGCCATGCGCCGCTGGGTAAAAGACATGGGCGCCGCTATGGACGAGGATCTATCCGAAGACTTCGAGGCGGCGATGGAGGAAGAGGGGGGCGCTCAGGACGAGATCGTCTAGATTCCAATGTGAAATGTAAGGTTAGCGATGTAAATGCAAATTGCAGGACCCCGGACGGTACTGATTTGGGGCCGTTCACTTTACATTGCTAGTTTTACATTTTACATTTTACATTGGAATCTGCTTAGCTGCTTCCCACAGCGCGTCCATTTCGGCCAGAGACATTTCTTCCAGGGCGCGGCGTTGAGAACGGGCTTCTTGCTCGATATAGCGGAATCGTGTCGAGAAGCGGTTGAGCATCGTGCGCAGCGCGTCTTCGGGGTCCACTTTATTCCAGCGGGCGACGTTTACGACGGTGAACAGAAGATCGCCGAGCTCGGCGCTGATCTGTTCTTGATCACCGGATTGAAGAGCTTCCTCTAACTCGCTAACTTCCTCGCGCAGCTTGGCCAGTACATCCTCGAACTTTTCCCACTCGAAACCGACCTTGACCGCCCGCTTGCTGATCTCCATTGCCCGCATTAGGGCAGGAAGGCTATTTGGGACGCCGTCCAACGCGGAATCCCGCCAGCCGGAGTCCTTCTCTTCTTTCTTGATGATCTCCCAATTGCGCAGCACCTCGTCCGCATCCTTCACGGCGAGGTCGCCGAATACGTGAGGATGGCGGCGGATCAGCTTGTCTACGATGTGGCCGATCACGTCGTCGATGTCGAAGGTCCCTACCTCAGCCTCGAGCTGCGCGTGGAAGACCACCTGGAGGAGTAGATCGCCCAACTCCTCGGCTAGTTCATCCATGTCGCTGGAGTCGATGGCGTCCAGGACCTCATAGGCTTCCTCCAGCAGATAACGCTTGAGGGTGGAGTGGTTCTGCTCGCGGTCCCATGGACAGCCGCCGGGTCCACGCAGCCGCGCCATCACTCCGACCAGGTCCTCGAAGGTCTTCTTGCGGTCCTCTTCCGGTACGGCGGGCACATACACGCTCGTCAAATGGTCCACCGGAATTCGGTCCAGCCGATGAAGGGGTATAGTCTCCACGGATTCCATCTCCGGCACTCCCGCGGCGCGGACTACCGTAACGGCGTGGTCATCGGGGTATCGCTCCATCAGGCGCAGCTTGACGGCCGACGCGGTATCCGCATCATAGACCTGGAACAGCAGGAGAGGGAATTCCGGACGCGGCTTCCACGTCTCCAGTGAAAGGGCATCCTTGAGGACAAGGCCAGCTCCCAGCGGAATCCCGATGGAGGCCAATGTCGGCTCCAGGAACGATTCCGACCCTAAAACTCGGAACGAAAGTTCCTGCTGACGCGCGCACTCTAAGATCAGCCGAACCGATTCCTCGGCGACGAGGGGATGGCCGGGTACAGCATAAGAAACGTCTCCCTCGGCGGCCCGACCCAGAATGTAATCCGCTATTCGCCGGTAGAGTGAAGGGAAATCGGGCGCGGATTCATAGTAGCTATCCAGCGTTTCGAACTCGATTCCCTCCCCGCGGAGGTCCTCGGCGGCCGGGTGTTTGCCGGTGCGCAGGATGAGCCGCTCGCTCGACCGTAAAGCCTTGAGCGCATTCAGCGACAGCCCGCCCGCGTCCGCCGGCCCCAGTCCAATGATCGTCAACACCTGGATTCTCTCGGAAGTAGTTGAGGGTTGAGAGTTGAGAGCGCGGTGATCCGTATCCGACTCTCAACTCTCAACCCTCAACTCTCAACTTAATCTACGGTCTCGGCATAGCCGGCGGTTGGCCCGGCATGGTACCTGGCGCTGGACCGGGAGGGCCGCCCGGTGCGACTGTCGAGGCCTGCGCCGCCTGCTTTATCCGCTGCGGAAGGTCCTTATAGCGGGCCATGTTCACCTTGACGTCCGCTCTTTCGGTGTTTCGCCGAATCTCTTGCCGGGCTTTTTCGAACGCGCCCGGCTCCTTCTGCAGCAGGCGGGCGTTCTCCAGAACGAAGCGCGACTCCTCGAAGGTTGGTGTCTTGCCTTCCGTCCGCTCGACGAGCTGGACGAGATAGTAATGCATCGTCTTCGTCCCGCTTGGCTGCCCGCCAGGGCCGGCTTCCGTGAGCTCCTGCTTTATGATGGCCTTGTGAATATCCTTGGGCTTCATTTTCTGCACGACGGCAAGGATTCCGGGCACCAGGTTCCTCAAGTACTCCTCAGGGACCGTCCCAACATCGCCGCTTCTAGGCCCGGAAACGGGATCTTCGGAATGCTTTAGAGCCACCGTCTCGAAGGCTACGCCGCTGTTTATAGCGGCCAGCGCTTGCTTTGCTTTAGCCTCGGTCCGAGTGTCGACCAACCGGAGGTGGTAGGTGTTCTGCTCCTTGAGCTGGCCGCGGAACTTCTCGTATTCCTTTTTCAGCTCGTCTTCCGGCATTTTCGTGTTCGACATGATAAGCGCCCGGTAAGTGAGGACCCGCCGAACATCTTCGTGCCACCCCTTTTCGTCCCGGAATGGGTCCGGGTTCACCATCGTAGCCTGCGGATTCTGCTGGTACTTCTTGGCGAACGCAATGTACTTGGTGATCTGCTCGTCGGTGGGAATGACCTTCTTTTCCTTGGCAGTCTGAGAGAGGATCATGTCGCCGATCAGCGTTTGCAAGGCAAACTCGCCGGCGCGGCCCGGCACGCCGCCCTGCTGCTCCAGCGCCGGCGCCAGGTTAAAAGCGGTGACGTTCTGTGTCTTCTCGACGAACTGCTGTTCCGTAATATTCTCTCCGTTGACGGATACAACTACCGTCCCGCTGCCGCTTCCGGGGCTTCCACCGCTGTTACAACCGGCGACGACCAGGACGAGGGCGGCTGCCCCGAATACCGTTAAGAGACGTTTCAAAATGGGATGCTCCTGAGAAATGAGTAAAGAATTCCGGTAATAGTACTTCAATGAGGGGTGAGTTCGTTACCGCCGAGGGCGCCCCGTCCGGGGCCGAGGCAGTATAGCATTCCGCGCAAAACGGAGTCAACGCGACAGAAGGCGTGAATCTGTTCACGGATCGTGAGGGCCATTTTGGAGTGCGGCGGCTCGACGCCGCTTTCACTTACAAGTTGCAGAACGGTAGACAAAGCGGCGTCGAGCCGCCGCACTCCAA
>JBKJZI010000261.1:0-13376 GCA_046715155.1 Chthonomonadales bacterium
CTTCAAGTACACCTTCGCCAGCATCGCCTCATCGCGAGTAATCTTCTGCCTCGCCGCCGGCCCGCCGACAACAGCCGGGAGGATGACCAGCCCCGCGATTTTGATCGCATGGAGTGAATGTCGTTTCATTACGCCTCTAATCAGGATTTCAAAAAGCATTCCCGATTCTCCAGAATTACGTTTGATGTGAAATTGACTACTCAGAATCGCGATGGTAGGGACCTGGTTTGGCCGAAAGCGCCTGGTTCGCGTAGAGCAGGATCTCCGTCCCTGCTGACCCATCGTCCACCGGAACCAGCGTTTGGAGAGGCAATTCATAGCACTGACCGGCCTCACATCAACATTTTTCAGGGTAATGATAATCAAGCAGGGACGGAGATCCTGCTCTACGCGATCAATGGTTCACCGGAAAATCGCAATTGATTCCACATCAGACGTAAATCCTCAGAATCTCCGCGCTCCTCCGCGCCCTCCGTAGTAAATCCCTTTGCTTTTAGACAGTACCCGGCGGAACTGCTATAATAGCGCCGCAAGGAGAGGAGTGATTGGAGATTCAGGAAGTCCTCGCCCCGGACTCGCTGCGGACGCTAAAGGAGGAGTGGGACTTCCTCGTAGATAGCTGTTCAACCGCCACCATCTACCAAACCTGGGAGTGGAACGAGGCCTGGTGGAACGCGTTCGGCGGCCGTAAACGCCTCCGCGTGATTCTGGTGCGGGACGCGGGACGCCTGGTAGGAATCGCGCCGTTCTACGTAAGCCGCCATCTTCACAGCCCGCTCCGCCGGCTCGCCTTCCTCGGAACCGGAGCCTCGGACTACCTTGACGTCATCGCAGAAGACATACACGCCCCGGAAGTAGCGGATTCCGTATTCCGCCACCTCGACCGGGCCAAAAGCTACGATCTGGCGGACCTCCAGCAGCTCCGGCCGGGAAGTCTCTTCTTGGAGGCCGCCTGCGCCGCAAGAAACGACACCTCGCTCAGGCGGAATCCGTCTATCCTTGCGCAGGAGGCCTGTCCATTCGTCCTGCTGCCCGAGAGTTGGGAAGAGTATGGCAAGCGGCTTGGCAAGAAAACGCGCTCGAACCTGGGTTACTACGACCGGTTGCTACTCAAGAGCTTTGACGAAGTCAAGGTTCGCCTGGCCCAGGCCGACGAGCTGGATTCAGCGATGGATGCGCTGTTCGCGTTACACCAGAGTCGATGGAACGCGCGCCTGCTGCCTGGAGTGATGGGCAGCCGAAAAGTTCGAGAGTTCCACCGCGAAGTCGCTCGCCGCTTCCACCAGCGCGGTTGGCTGCGGCTGCATCTGATCGAGATCGAAGGCAAATGCGTCTCGGCGCTCTACTGCTTTCACTACCGGAATCGGACCTATTACTATCTGGGCGGTTTTTCACCGGAATTGGGGAAATACAGTCTCGGCACCGTGCTCACCGCTCGGGCAATTCAGCATTCAATTGAGGAAGTCGGCAGCGAGTTCGACTTTCTCCGAGGCGCCGAGCCCTATAAGTCCCGCTGGCAGCCGGAGGAGCGCATTAACCACCGCGTCCTACTGGCCGATGCGCGAAGCGTGCGCTCTCGCGCGATGGTTACTCTCAACCGTTTCGAGCGTATTGTAGAACATCGGGCCAAAGAGTTCGCCGAGAACCGCGGCCGGAGAAAACAGAAATGAAGGGCTTCGTCGCTTTCGTCCTGATCGTTGTCCTTGCCATAACCGGCTTCACCTACTGGCAAGTGCAGGAGCTTCGCAAGGAGGTGGCCCTGCTGAAGGTGCAGCTCGCCGAAGAGCGCGCCGGGGGCGTGACGGATGCCGCCGTAGCTCAAGCCGTTCGCGCCCTTGCCCAGGCAAAGGAGGCCATCGGCCGCACAAATATGGACAGCGCGCGAACCGCGTTGCAGTCGGCGAAGGATAAACTAACCGAGGCGGGGAAAACCGCAAGCACAAAGGCTCGGCCGACCGTAAAGTGGCTCCAGGAGCAGGCTGCGGGGCTGAGCAACCAGGTACAGGATCGGGTCGGGCGCTGAACCGGCCGAAAGCATAGAAAGCATAATCAATGATCACTCAAGTCCGTCGGCACATCCAGCCGACTATTCTGTGGTTCTCCGCGCTCGCGGTCGTGAGTATGGGGGGCGCCGGCTGCGGTAAGGGGACGGTCTGGAACACGAAGCAAGAGGTCCAGATCGGCCAGGAAGTCTCGAAAGAAGTCGAGAAACGCTACCGGGTGGAGCATGATTCCGAGGATGCGAAACGAGTACGCCGCATAGGCGAGCGTTTGGTCGGCCATACCGACGCGCGTGAGGGCGTTCCCTACAGCTTCAAGGTAATTGACGGGAAGGACGTTAACGCGGTCTCGCTGCCAGGTGGGCCGATCTATGTATTTCGTGGCCTGATCGATCTGCTGGGGGACGACGACGACGCGCTTGCCGGCGTGCTCGCCCACGAGATCGGACATACCAATGCCCGACATATCTCGCGGCAGTACACCAAGCAGCTTCAGACCAATATACTGCTGACAATATTGCTCCAGGGGCAGAGCCAACTCATGGGAAACGTGGCAGGCCTATTGGCTGACATTTGGAGCTTGAAGTTCAGCCGCGACGATGAATTCGACGCCGACCGGCGAGGATTGTCGTATTCTAAGAAGGCCGGCTTCGATCCAATGGGCCTGGTACGGTTCTTCGAAAAGCTGGAATCGCTCGATAAGCGCGGCGGCGCCCCGGAGTTCCTCCGAACTCACCCGGTCACGAAGTCCCGCACCGACAAGGCGATGAAGATCATCGAGCTCAACGACTTCAAATATGGCAAGTAAACCTCCCCCAACCCCCTCCTTCGTAAGGAGGGGGTTCAGCCGCGTTCCGGCGGGATATAGCCCCCTTCTTGCGAAGGAGGGGGTTGGGGGAGGTTTCTCGCGACGGAATCTGACACCGTTCGGAGAGCATTCTGATTCCGTGTTGCGGGTAACATTGTTAACAGTTTTGGCGGGTGTCGTCAAATCCCGCGTACGCGTCCCAGCCGGCGCAGCAGGTCCCGAATACTTTCGGGTAAGGAGACTGGGAATCTTTTGAAAGTCGCTGCGATCCTCCCGGCCTATAACGAGGCCGAGCGAGTTCGAGACGTACTGCGCGCCGTTTTGCGGTCCTCGACCGTAGACGAAGTGGTTGTGGTCAATGATGGCTCCACGGATTCCACTGCGGAGATCGTGCGTCTGGTCCCCGGTGTCTGCCTTATAAACCTGCCGAAGAACCGCGGCAAAGGCGGCGCGATGTGGGCCGGCGCCCAATCGACCGATGCCGACCTCCTCGTTTTCCTCGACGCCGACCTCATCGGCCTGAAGCCGGACCATGTGGATGACCTGATAGACCCGGTAAAGGCCGGCCGTTATCGCATGTCGGTCGGCCGCTTCGGCGGCGGACGTCACCTAACGGACCTGGCACAGAGAGTGATGCCTGCCATCAGCGGCCAGCGCTGCATTCGCCGTGACGTCTTCGAGCAGATTCCGAACCTCGAGAATGCGCGATACGGCGTCGAGATGGCGATCACCCGCTTCTGCCACTACTACCGCGTCCCCACCACCAGCGTCCCCATATCCGGGGTCACCCACCCGATGAAGGAAGAGAAACTCGGCATCATCCGCGGATTCCTCTCCCGCGCCAAGATGTACAGCCAGATACTCCGAATCATGCTCGACCCGCGCGCCCCGCGCCGCCGCCCCCGGCGCGGAATCCTTCGCAAGGTCGCGGCCATGGAGCGTCTTAATGGCCGCCCTCGCGGCGCAAGCGCCTGGCTTTACCGCCAGGAGCGCAACTGGCGCAAGTCCCGCCACCTCACCCGCCGCAAGCACTAGCCCGTCATGACGGAATCCAAGCCTCCCGCCGATTCCGCGTCCCCACCTCCGCGGACCGGGCGCTGGATGCGAGCCGGCCTCATCATCCTCGCGATTTCCCTCATCTTCTGGGCATTCCTCCCCATCATCCCATTTCTCCCGCTGACAGCCGGGAAGAAAGCCCTGATCGGCGGAATCACCTTCGTCCTCGCCGAAGTCACCTTCTGGGGCGGCGCGCTGCTCGCCGGCAAAGAAGTCGTCCAAAAATACCAGGACCGCCTCAACCCATTCAAACGTCGAACCGATAAACCGGAAGGATCGAAGAATTGACGGGAAAACTAACTTTTCTCCAGATTGCAGTCGGACTTGCGCTCGCGATAGGCTCTGCCCGTGCAGATACCCACCGAGGTCACCGAATCCTCGCCGCCGATAAGGGCCGCATCGCGATCGTGGATTCCGCCGGCCACGTCGAATGGGAGGCTCCTGCTCCGGTGACCGTACACGACCTTTCCATGCTTCCCAATCGAAACGTCCTGTATCAGACCAGCTACCAACGCGTGGTGGAGCTAGCCCCCGATAAACGAGTTGTGTGGGAGTGGATTGGCAAGCCGAAGCCCGGGTACACCGGGCCGGTCGAAATACATGCGTTTCAACGGCTCAAGAACGGCGTGACCATGATCGCGGAATCCGGCAATGCACGCATCATCGAGGTGGATCGGGCCGGCAAGATCGTCCACGAGATTCCGTTGACCGTGAACAACCCACACTACCACCGGGACACGCGCCTCGCCCGAAAGCTGGACAACGGCCACTATCTCGTCTGACATGAGGGCGACGGGACGGTGCGCGAATATGACCGGCATGGGAAAGTGGTCTGGTCCTACACGCTGGACCTGGCCGGCCGGCAGCGCACGGGCGGCCACGACGGCCACGGAATCGAAGTCTACGGCGCCATCCGCCGTCGAAACGGCAACACCCTCATCGCTACCGGCAACGGCAATCGGGTGATAGAAGTGAACCGGGCGGGTAAGATCGTCTGGAGCGTCGAGCAGGAGGAACTGCCCGGAATCCGCCTCGCCTGGGTAACTACGCTGCAACTCCTCCCAAACGGCAACCTCATCATCGGCAACTGCCACGCCGGCCCCGCCAATCCGCAGCTCATCGAAGTCACCCGCGACAAAAAAGTCGTCTGGACCTTCAAAAACCACGACCTCTTCGGCAACGACCTCGCTTCCGCCCAGGTTCTCGGCGTGCGCGGTAAGGTCATTCGCTAGCCTTTGATCCACGCGGCCGAAATGTGTTTGATCGATGACCGGCTCAATGCCAAGCCCCCTGGGAGCTTCGTTACTCGAGAATTGGCCTTGCTGCCTTTGCCGCACCAACTATGGCATCTAGCTTTTCGGACATTTCTGGGTCGACTTCATTCGGCAATACAAACCTGGCCAATTCGAAGTATCCGCGTTTTCGCAGTAGGTTCGGCAGGCCAAGACGATCAAAGTATCGTTCAAAAAGCGGCTGCAAGAAGTCATCAGAGACCTTTGTTTCAGGCGACCACGGATCCTTACCTAGAACCCTGAGAGCAGCAGCCACCTCGGAAATTGCGGCTCTCATAGCCACCTCGCGTTCGTCTGCTTCAGCGGCTGCGAAGAGATCTGCAGTGTCCTGATTCCGTGCATATCGTACTAAAACTTCTGCGCTACAGAAGTAATTCTCGATTTCACGTCGTTCCCATATAAGTGGGATGAGGGAGAACCCGTCCGGAAGAGAGCCGCGCCTATCGAATAGTGCCACACCCACTAAATCAGGCTTGGCTTCACGTAAGCCGTGATAGTGTCTTAAGACCAAGTTGGCATCATTGGCAACGTAATTGACGAAAGGCTTCTGGAGGTGCTGAAAGGCTTCATGATTTAACACTTCAGCAAATGCCTGTAGAATTGCCAGATCTGTAGACCCTTCGAGATAGAGCACCCATCCGGTCTGTTCCGCGAGGTAGTACTGATCGAACCCGATCTCTGCCAACGCCTTTCGAACTTGAGTGCCTCGATCATCAATTCGATGCGGGCGGCCGACGAATGCGATCACGATATCTGATTCTGCGGCTTCGTTTAGGACAACTTCTGAATGGCTCGCGGCAACAATCTGCGAACCCATCTGTTCCGCGGTTCGCGTAAGTAGTCCGTAAATCTGTCGTTGGCGGAGAATTTCCAAGTGCGCGTCGGGTTCGTCGAGTAACAAAACCGTCCGAGGATTAGAGTGGAGATGCGCAAGCAGAAGCAAGGTCTGCTGAAGACCTCTCCCTGCAGATGAGATGTCAAGTTTGATGTCTCCTCTATCCATAAACGCCATTGTAATCTCGCCGCGCTCCGCGACATAGCGCGGATCGAGCAATTCAATACCAAAAAGCTCACGTATGTTCCCACCGATAGACTTCCAGCTCGCCGGATCCTGCGACTGCACTTGAAAACAAAGATTGCGTAAAACTTGCGCCGTCTGTCCTTCGCCGATCAAAACGTTGATTCGCCCTGACTCCCACTTCGGTTCAGTAGCGGTCAGTCCAGACATTGGAGGAAGGTAAGCCACACGAACTTCGGCGGTCTGTAGAGGTACAGGCATTCGCTCACCGTTCGCCGCGTCTCCAATTCGGAGAGGACGACAGTGAAATGACTCCTGATTTGCAAAGTCAAATTCCAGCCCGCATACCCACGATTCGCCGTTTGAGATACCATCGACAATGATTTCAACGCGAATATTTTTGGTGACTTGTCGTCCTTGCTCTTGCCTAATATCACGGACGTGGAGATCCTTCCACAATAGGTTGGCACTAGGTACCGGAATCGAAATCAGATCGAGACGGTTTATTGTGACTCCAGGTCTCTTGTCAGGTGCGGCGCGCCCACCTCGTCGCTCATTCCATCTACGCACACCTGTTTCCCACAAAGCCAAGGCTTGAAGGGCCGTCGTCTTGCCTGAATTATTCTGCCCAATAAGCACAACCGCTTTACCGAGCTCGATATCCACATTATGTAGCCGTTTGAATCTATTGATACGCAGGCGGGTTAGCATGACCTGTCACTTGGGGAGCTGTCTGGCGGTAAGCACTATTCTACCTGCGCCAGAGCCAGCGTAGGGAGTCGGGGAGGATGGCTCGGCCGTGTCTATCGCTATGGAAGCCGTTGCCCCACTCGAACTTGTAGTCGTATCCCTTGAACTTCAGGGCGCGGCCCATCTCCAGGTTTGCGAGCGGCCAGCTTCCATGCGCGTTATCCAGGTCGTTCTCGCCGGCCTGCAGGAACACGCGGATCGGCTTCTTATCCGTCTTCCGGATCAGCGTCGGGTAGGCATCTCCTCCAGGGCGCACCAATCGGCCGGAATCGTCCAGGCGCGCCGCGATTCCGGTGAACGAGCCGACCCACGAGAGGACCTTGGAGAACTTATCCGGCCGCTCCCACGCCGCCGTCCAGGCGCAGATTCCGCCGCTGCTGATTCCGGCGATGGCGCGGCTATCGGCGTCCTGCTTCAGCTTATAAGTCTTCTCCACCTCGGGCAGAATCTCTTCGAGCAAGAATCGAAGGTATTGGTCAGAGAGTGTGTCGTACTCGAAGCTCCGATTCCGCTTGCCGTCCGCAAATACTCCCGGGCTGATGAACACATTGATCATCACCGGGATAACTCCCTTAGCGATCAAGTTGTCCATCGGTACCGGCACGTAGTTCTTCGCATTCTCCCCGTCCTGCCAGACCATCAGCGCGGCCGGCTCCTCCGGTTTATACTGCGCCGGCACATACACCCACCAGTCGCGCTCCGTACCCTCGAAGATCTTGCTCTTCCACTTTGGCTGCTGGATGAGCTGCCCTTTCGGCGCGTTCGACTGCGGCAAGTTGTCCGGGTGTACCGGATAGACCTCCAGGTTTCCGCCACCCAGGTTCCTGCCTTCTAAGTCGTACCACCAGCTCGCCGCCGTACCTTCCGGCATGATCGCCACCGCGGCATATACATCCGTCGTCCCGACGCGGTTTAGCCGCACGAGCATCCGTTCCGATTTCACGTAGGGATCGGCCTTCAGCCCGGGCGCTTCCACCGCCCACGCGACCGCGAGCCCATCGAGTTTCGGAGCCGGCCCCTTGGGCAGATTCTCTTTGCCGAACCAGCCACGGATTCGGTCCGCCAGTTTCGCCGCCTCCATACCCTCCGGCTTCGCCTTCAGCGCCTCTCGCAGCTCTCCGTGTGTCAGCCCGGATTCCTGTCCTTCTACGCACATCGCAGTCATGAATAGACCAAATACTAGGATTACGGTCGGTATGAGCATTCTTCGCATTCCATCCTCCGAATTGGGAACCTCGCAAGTCTCCCGCCGGCGTCAGATTGGGCAAATCCCCAACAGATTCCTCGGAACCCTGCGTACAAGAAGAGCCCCCTCGGTCCTCCGATCAGCCACAAGCTCAGTTCGATTAGACAATGGGTTGCTTCAATCCCGACCCGCGCTTTCTTCCCACGGTATGCTCCACCAGCTATGTTCATGCGCGCCGCCACGGAATCCCCCTAATTCCAACCCGCCCGCATTTGACGCCCCGCGGCCTTCGCTACAATAGCCGTACCTCCGCGGATTCCGCAGTCCGCCTCTTATGGCGTCAAGTTGGTATGATAGTGGTATGGAAAAACTGCTTGCCAGGGTTACGATCGATCCCGAACTGTGCCATGGAAAACCGTGCATACGCGGACTCCGATATCCCGTCGAGACGCTGCTGGATCTTCTCGGGTCCGGAATGACAGTGGGGGAGATACTGGCGGACTATGAGGACCTCGAGCGTGAGGACCTTATGGCCGCTCTTGCCTTTGCCGCTCAGCTCACCCGTACCCGGCGGCTCCAACCCATTGGACAGTGAAATTCCTCATTGATGCACAGCTTCCACGGCGGGTCGCCGCCTGGCTAACAGCCGCCGGATACGATTCCATCCATACTCTCGACCTCCCAGATGCCAATCGCACGACGGATCAACAGATGAACCATATCGCTAACCGCGAGCAGCGAATTGTGGTCACAAAAGACGCGGACTTTGTGGATTCTCATCTGCTGCGCGGAGAACCTGCGAAGCTGCTATTGATCTCCACCGGGAACATCAACAACCGCGAATTGGAAGCCCTGATCCAGCCGCTGATTCCACAGATCGTACTTGAGTTTGAGGAGAGCTCACTGGTGGAGTTGGGTCGCGATCGCCTCGTCATCCGCGGTTAGCCTCAAACCCGCCCGCATTTGACGCCCCGCCGCCCCATTCGCTACAATGGCCAACAAACGTCGCCTGCCCTAAATGACGCCATCGCTTTCACAAGCAATTCTGGCAACTCCAACATTGGCCGCAATTCACCCCCATCGCCATCTACCAATTAAAGTTCACAATAGCAATGACCGGCAAAAATACTTAGTAGAATTTACATGAAATTATTTTAAGAATTTTGTATTTTGCCGCTGCCGATGGCTCATTAGTTGCTTCTAAATACAATAAATATGTCAAAGCGCGTATTGTTGGGCTAGCATACACTCCGGACGGCATCAAATCGGAGGCAAAGATGAATCCTCTGGCCGTCAAGACTGACGCGAGCAGGTTGAGGAATTGCCGCCGTCGGGGTTTCGCCACCACGTTGATTGCGTCCGAAGTTGCTGGCCAGCGTGCGATGACGCCATTGTATTTCCGTATGGGGGAATCTCAAGCTCCCGAAGTAAAACGACCCCAGCGGAAATGCTAACCGCCAAGCCTCCAGTCTAATGACTCCGCCCAGCATCGCCGCCACGGTCCCGTGATACGCGAGCAAGGTCTATTTGCGCAGCGCCTATCCGTAGTTTCCAGCCATAAGGGCCTCCCGCTTCGCGGCGATAACCGGTATACCAGGTCATCAGCCGATCATCGCGTAGGAGGAGGGAAGCGTGGCCCGCGAGCGACGAGTCGAATGCCGGCCGCGCGCCTCGCGCCAGCAACGCAGAATTCCCTGTCGCTTTCCACTGTCGCCCGTCGCGGCTCGTGGCGGCATACAGTCCGCTCGATGCCTCTCCCGCCCCCATGTATAACAACAGGTATTCCGAGCCGATTCGGACAACCGCCGGTCCATAAGCGCCCCCCGACAGAAGGCCCCGAACCGGCTTTCCCTGCTCCTCGCGGCGCCAATTCAGCCCATCGCGGCTGCGCGCGGAGCACAGCGTATGACCCGGTTTCGGCGCCCACGCCGCGTACCACATTCGAAGTCCCGTCTTCTCGCGCACAATCGAAGGCGTGGCGCACTGTACTTCATCATAAGCTCCGCGAGGACCAACGTCGAGCACCGGGCGGCCCTTGTTCAGTCTCTCCCAATTGATGCCGTCCTTGCTTCGTGCGAGCCCGATCCGATAGAAACCAACCCCCGATCTGTGCCACTCGGTCTTCATGCCCGTATACCACATCCAATACTCGCCCTTTTCATAGAGCACCTGCGGACCCATGACCTGCCCGTCGTCGAATGCGCCACGCAGACCGGTCGTTAGAACGGGCCGCCCACCGTTTTCGCGCTTCCAGTGAATGCCGTCTCGGCTGATCGCGAACCCGATGCCGCCTCGGCCCATGTGCGAATCATAGTAAGACGAGTACCACATGCGATAGAGCTTGCCGTCGAACAGCACGCTAGGACACGTAGCCCAAACCGCATCAAACGCACCTTCGTTGCCCAGACCGAGAACAGCGCCACCGGTCTCGGGACCGGGGGTCTTCTTCACCCCGACCGGCGAACGTTCGGCCAACTGCGGAACCGGTGCCAGCCAAGCCGCGACCGCCGCCAAAAACGTCCAGGGGGCGAGTAGGGTTGTCAACAAAAGGCCGCCCGTCCTATCATCTCTTGCCCTCGATACAGGTCACCAGGTCTAATATTTCCTGAACAGCCACAATTCTGAAAATACCCTCTTGACAATGCGCAGAGTTTTCTATATCATCCAATTATACAATCATCGGACAAATAGGTGAAGCCGCTGATTAAGGACTTAAGGCACTGCAAAGGAGCACCCGTGTCTCCACTCATCAAGCGTCAGAACATCTACCAGCAACTGGTCGAGCACTTGCAGCAGTATATCATCGACAACTCTCTGCGGCCTGGTGATCGATTACCCACAGAAGCTGAACTGGCTACTCGTTTCCGTGTTAGTCGGCAGTCTGTTCGAGAAGCTGTCAAGGTTTTGGAAAGCATAGGAGTCGTCGAGACACGCCCGCGCGACGGCAGCCGACTGAGCAAGATGAGTACGCGGAGCCTTACGGACCACCTCCGATTCTTCTTCGAGCTCGATGGGGCAACGGTGCCGGAGATGGCTGCGGCACGCCGGGTCATTGAGTGTGCATTCGTTCCTGTGATCGTCGAGAACGCGGATGAATCGGACTTCCAGCGGATGGAAGCCGCTATCGAGCGCATGCGGGAGCATACGAGTCGCGGAGAGACGTTTGCCGACGCCGATATGGCGTTTCATCAGGCGCTGGCCACGGCGACGAAAAATCGGGTCATGGCCGGCTTCGGCGCGATGGTTCAGGAGTTCTTCATCCATCTTCGCAACCGGATCAAAGCCGAAGAGCTCAAGCAGCGGAAATCGATCAAGGAACATGAGCAAATCCTGAAGGCCCTCCGCGAAAAGGACGTGTCCGCGGCTCAGAGTGCAATCGAGCAGCACTTGCGCGTCTATGATCTGGCGGAGTCAAGCTTTTCCAGCAATGGTAACAGGGGGAGCGACTGAGTCGTGACACTAAACCCCAACTTCATCACCGCGATCCCATCGCCGCTACATGAGGACGACACTCTTCATGTGGAAGCGCTGGAAAAAGAGATCGCCGACCAGTTCGATGCCGGAATCAATGGTCTGCTCGTTGCCGGCACCATGGGCGCAATGCAGCTTCTCCCGGATGAGACCTACCGCCAGCTTGTCCGGCAGTCTGTTGATTTTGCGACGGGCAAAGGCGAAATACTGATTGGAGCAGGCGATTCCAGCCTTGGTCGCACTCTCAACCGAATCGATTTCTTGAATAGCCTTCCAATCGACGGAGTGGTCATCCTGGCTCCCTTCATCACTGTTCCTACCCAGGACGAGCTGATCGACTATTACCGAGCGCTTGCCGATGCATCACGAGCGCCCCTGTTCCTTTACGACATTCCGCAGTTGACGCGCGCGAAGCTCGAAATCGACACCGTCCTCATACTAGCCGAGCATCCGAACATTCACGGAATTAAGTGCTCGGACGATCCTGCGTACATGCGGCAGCTGATCGATCTCCTGGGCGTTCGGTTCCGAGTCGTTATGGCGGCCGCGCTTCTACTGGATACGTTCCTGCGCCAGGGATTCCGCGAGCATCTGGATGGGATCTTCTGCCTATTCCCTCGGCACGTCGTCGCCCTAGGCCGAGCTGCCGCGAGCGAGGATTGGTGCGCAGCCGCGCAGATTCAGCAGGGGATCAACCGAACCATGCGTCTGCTGCGGAAATACGCCTTGTGGCCGGCCATCACGACGCTTATGAACGACCTCGGAACTCCCGGAAAGTTCAGGCCACGACCATATCGCAACTGGATTCCGGAGGAGATCGATCGCTTTCTCACTGACCCAGAAACTCAAGACGTGCTCGAGTTCCTGTCCGGCAAGACCACCGCTCCCTCGTTCAAGGTGGAGGAGCAGAATTAGATGTTCGCCGCGGCCTTGGTAATGTGTTTGGTCCCCGGGCTAATGTCCCCGGTGGAAGAGCCCTTCTTTGAGCTCGGAGTCGTGCGCCAGGCGGCAGTGGCTGGCGAGCAGCACTGCTATCCGGTTATCATCCGGACCGGGAGAGGCAACCTCTTCACGGTCTGGACGATGGTGGAGGGCAAGAAGCCAGATCCCGAACGGCGGATCATTATCGTTGGCTCGTTTTCCAAGGACGGAGGACGTACCTGGGGCGACCCAAAGACGCTTATCCACACGCCGGGTATGGGAGACTATGACCCCAATGTGGTGGTGGACGGCGACCGGATTCTGGTCTATTCGACGACAACGCCGGTTCCCCAGCCTGTGATCGACCGCAGCGTTATGTGGATGACCTACACCGAAGACGAAGGCGCAACCTGGACCAAATCGGTCGAGATAAAGACCGACTTCAAGTACCTGGTCGGCAAACGCCACATCGGTATTAAGCTGCAAGACGGGACGCTCGCCATGCCTTTTGCCTGGGATATCTGGGCGCAGGCGGGAACTCCGGCGCGCACGGAAGGCGAGATGGACTTGAAGTCCGGGATACTGGTCTCAACGGATCGCGGGCTGACGTGGACGCCTCGTGGAGAGCTGCACCTCTTCGAGCGCAAGACGCTTCCGTCCGGCACGGGCGGAGTCTGCGAACCTGCGCTGGTGGAGTTGGCGAACGGCGATCTGTACATGCTTTTCCGCACAGGCACGAGCTGGATCAATGCGGCGCGCAGCCGCGACCGGGGCCGCACGTGGACCGGTCCAACGCGCAGCAAGTTACAGGGATTCAACGCACCCATGGGGCTCTGGCGTCTGGACCAGAACAAGAAGGAGGTGATCGTAATCT
>JBKJZI010000262.1:0-12484 GCA_046715155.1 Chthonomonadales bacterium
GTCCAGGAGAGCTTCGTAGGCCGCGCGGGCCTCGTCTTCGCGATTGGCTTCGCCAAGCGCCTTCGCCGCGCCGCGCATGGCAAGAAGCCGGTAGGGAGAGCCGGCGTACTTCTGTTCCAACAGCCGATAGAGCGCCACCGCGGAATCCAGCTTGTCGGCGTCCGTTTGCTCCAGCCGGGCCAGCAGTTCTGCCGCGCTGGGCGCCCACATGCTGTTCGGCATGGTGTCGACAACCCGCTTCAGGTCCTGCCGGTGCTTTGGTGTGTCGTCCCATCTCTCCGCGTCTTCGTCCGGGTTGAGCCGCCATATTCTCGGAAAGCTGCCGAGGTACATCCGGAAGGATGAGCCGAATATCGCGGAAACTGGGATAGGACCGTACGAGGCGAAGTGACTGCGGAACCAGGCGCCGTCATCCGGGATCAGTGTCCCTCGGTTCGCATAGCCGTACGCCACCTTTGTTCCCGCGCCCGCGACCAGATAGACTACCAGAAGGGCCGCTGTAAGGACGATTCCTCTCCTGGCGATCCGCGGCGCGGCGGGGGTGCCGAGAGTAAAGAGGAGTCGCGCGTGAGCGTAGTACAGCAGCGCGGCTCCGATCAGGAGCAATAGCTTAGCTATCCACCACGGCTGCGAGAGGGGTTGTGACCCATACGAGTCCGCGGCAATGAGATAGTTGGTATAGGACCTCAGAGACAGGAAGGGGTTAAGGGGCAGCCCAGGCGGCAGGTCCATAGCCCAGTAGAGGGCCGCCGCGGCAAACCCCGCGAGCGGATTTCGAAACATGGTAGCGCAAGTGAGCGCGAACATTCCCAGGAACAGCGAAGATGGAATTCCCGCCGCGAACGTGGCAGGTACATTGATCGGTCCCAGTGGAAAGGAAAACGCTATCAGAGAGAGCAGCGAGAGGACCCAAACGAGTGCGAACGCAACTGCCAGCCGCCAGAACACCACTTTGCGTGCGTCAATGGGCTTCGAAGCCAGGATAGCGCCAATGCGCGAGCGATACTCCGCCGAGAGAACGTGGGCGCAAAGAAATGCGGTAAGTAGGGGCGTTACCGTTTCCATCCAGCGCGCCGGGGCGATCTCGTTCGGCGTCTCCGTCAGAATGGTCCAGAAAACGGTCGCCTGGCTGACGGCGATGGGAAAGACGAGAAGCCACCAGTTGTTGAAGACGAGCACGCGCAGGTTGTAGCGCAGTAAGGCGGTGTTCATTCCGGCTCGGCCTCCAGGCGTTCCTTGATCGCGTCTTCCAGTTCCGGTCCTTCGCGGACATCGTCCTCAGTCAGCATTTTGCTCACTCGCCGCCGCCGGTCCGTTATGACGACCTTTGGAAGGAAGACCGCTTCGTACGCCTCGGCCACCGGTGATTGTTCGAGCCCGGCCGGGCCGTGATAGGTAGCGATGTCGGCCATGATCGGGTAGCTCAGTCCTTCGCCACGTCCGATGAGAGCAGCGGCCCCTTCGTCCTGCGAGATACATACCGCTACTACCTGAACCCCCCTCTGCCCGTAAGCCTGTTGAATGCTCTCAAGACGGTCGAGCGCTCTAGCGGATTCGTGAGTGTCTGGGGAGACGAGGCCCATGACGATGATGCGGCCGTCGAATTCCGAGAGGGAGCGGAATCGTCCATGCTGGTCCGGCAGCGTGAAGCCGGGCGCGCGCCAACCCAATTTAACGTGCTGTCCGGCCATCCGGAGGAAGTGCGGCTTCAACCCGATGATTGGGTCATGACTTGCGAGCGCGACGGACCAAAGGGCGCCCAGCGGCATAACTAGAAGCACGAAAGACCCTAACCACAACCACGCCGGGGCTTGAGACTTTCCACGACGAGCTCTTCTGTGCAGCAGCGCAGCAAGCAAAACAAGTCCGATTCCGAATAAGGCGAAGTAGAGCACGGTCTGCGTGTAGGCGGGGAACACGACCTTGGGAAGGAAGTTTCTTCCAGCCAGGAGGACGATCCAGGTTAGGCCGGCCAGGCTGCCCACAATGGCGCTCTCGAACAGCAGAGCGAGACAGAAGGCGGCCCCGCCGATGAAAAGTATCGGTCCGAACGCGCGAATGAGCTGCGTTCCATATACCCAGAATCCGGACAGGGCCTGCCCGGTCACCAGGCGAGCCACCGCGGCGCCCACGAAGACCGCTGCCGCCAGTGCGAACAGGGGGACGATAGCCCCTATGAACCTCAGAAGAACGAGCCGCTCATTCGATTGAGGCTTGGAGTAAACGAGAGCCGCAGTGCGCAAGGACGTCTCGCGAACAGCCGCAAGCGACATCCAGGCCGTCGCGAGGAGTCCGATATACTGCCAGGCCGCCTCCGCGGCGGCATAGGCGGAAAAAGAGACTCCTCGTCCAGGCGCGCCGCCGACGGCCAGGCCGACCAGGAACGCCACGAGAACCAGGGCGCGGAACGCGTTGGCGCGAAGGCCGATCCGAAGCTCCGCGCCGATCATTGGCCAGAACGGCGCAGCGGGGGCCGTCGCAGCGCTACTTAGCGACATGCGCCGGCTCGTGCATAAGCCAGATGTACGCGTCCTCCAGGTTCGGGGCAGCCTGCGTGGCATTCAGCCCGTCGGCGGTTTCCGCGATGATGCGGACCGAGACTTTGCCGCCTTCTCGAGTGAGCGCCGTTTCCAGGTATCGGCCGCGGAGCCCGGGAAGCTCTTGGGTGCTTGTCTCCAACTCCCAGACACGGCCGCGCACGCGGTCCAGCATTTCGCTGGTGGTGCCTTCGAAACGTATTTGGCCTCGATGAAGCACGGCTACGCGATCGGCGACCGCTTCAACGTCCGCGATGAGATGCGTGGAGAGGATGATTGCCCGGTCGGAAGCCAGCTCGGCAAGCAGACTGCGCGTGCGGATTCTCTCTTCGGGGTCCAGGCCGGCGGTGGGTTCGTCTACGATGAGGAGCTTTGGTGAATTGAGAAGCGCCTGTGCAAGCCCGACTCTCTGCCGCATACCCCCGGAGAATCCCCCGACCGGCCGATTCCGCACGCCGGTGAGGTTCATTCGGTCCAGCGCATCCTCGACGCGGCGCTTACGATCGGCGGCGTTGTTAATGTTGGAAAGCAGCGCCATGTAATCCAAGGTCTCGTAGGCGGTCAGTGACGGATAGAGACCAAAGTCTTGCGGGAGAAATCCGAGGAGCTCGCGGACAGCGTGCTTGTCCTTGCGAACATCGTGACCGTCCACGCGGGCGGTTCCGGTGGTAGGATCCAGAAGGGTGGCTAGGATGGACATAAGGGTCGTCTTTCCCGCGCCGTTCGGTCCAAGGAGCGCGAATATTCCGTCGCCCAGAGTCAGGGAGACGCCCTCGATTCCAACTACTCCGCCTTCGTAGACCTTACGCAGGTTCTCGATCTCGACCTTCAGCGCTATTCTCCTTCTGTGAACGTGACCTTACGGATTGCATTGTTCGTGGTGTCTGCGAGATAGACCGTTCGCGAGTCGGCAGCCGCGAGCGCGCCGATCCTTCCAATCCGGGACTCATTTCCAGGCCCGTCCAACCACCCCTCCATGCGCAGCTTTGGCGTAAAGATCCCCGCTACGACTTCCGCGCCGCCGTCCCGCAGGGTGAAGAGAGCGCTGTGATTGTCGTCCACCGCGAAGGTCCTTCCAGGCGCTCGCAAAACGCGCGCGGAGTGAACGGATTTTAGCTCCAGCCCCGGTTCGTTCTCGCCAGACGGAGGGATGACGTTTATGCCCGATAACCGTTGGCCTGAAAAGAACTTCTGTTTGGCGCTCTTCACGTCAGGAAACTCCGCTACAGTCGACACCATCCCGCCGGACAGCCGGCGGATTCGGCGGTTGCCGGCGTCCAATATGATTGTCGATCCGCCCGTTTCGCTTCGGATTCCGCAGGGTGCATTGAAGAGGGCTGCTGCTGCGGGCCCGTCTCGATATCCCGCGTCGGATCCGGTTACCGTGGTGGTGATACCCCGCGAATCTACGCGCCGGATCCGATGGTTGCGGGTGTCGGCGACCAGCAGAGAACCGTCACGGTCCACGGCCAGCCCGGTCGGGCCATCGAAGCGCGCCCGGTGCCCCGGGCCGTCAACATATCCAGGGTCGGGCGCTCCGGCCAGAGTCCCGATTTGGACGTCTTCCCGTCCTTTGACAAGCAGCGGCGACGGTCCCATAGCCGGCCCCCCCTGTGGTCCCCCGCCCGGAGGGGGTCCCGCACGTTTCGCCACGAGCGCAGACCACCACCACCATTGGACCCCGCCCAGGACCAGCAGGATGGCTACGGCGACGATTCTGGGATTAACGTTGCGCTTGAATACGCCCGTCATGGAATGTCGACCTCGTAAAGCTTGACGCCGACCGACACTCTCCGAAAGAGGAGCACCTTGCCGCGAGATAACCCCGCGACGCCAAATCCCGCCTGTATCGGAAGCGAATGAGGTAAACCGCCGCCGGGTTGTGCCGGCCAGGCGGATGGATTCATGTCGGCATCCACGTAGAACGCGCGGTCGCCGGACGCGAACATTTGACCGCCGTGGCCCAGCCAGTCGACGCGGGTCGTGACAGCCCCGCTTGCGTCGCGGCATCGCACGGAGGTATCCCCGTCAGCTTGCGATGACTCGCGGCTGGGCGCGGACCAGCAGACCTCTCCCGATTCCGTCAATACGGCCGGGTTGCGGCCGGAATCACCGGCGAGGCGCCGGACGGCTCCAGTTTCGGTGGAAACGGAATAGATGGCGGTGGCGCCCGGGAATCCGGACCGAGGCGCGGATACGATCACATCCTCGCCTCGGACGCCCAGGATTTCGCCAGGTTCGGTTTCCAGCAGCGACGCCACGCGCCGCGGCTCGCCGCCTGCCGCTGCGATTGACCACAATTCCGTTAGGTCCGAGAGCGGAGGAAGCGGGCTGGACGGCTCGAGTCCGGTCCGCTTCTCCAGCCAAAAGACCGACTCTCCGGCGAGCTTCACCCCGGCAATCTGCGCTGTGGATGAGCGTAGGTTCTGCGGCGTGCCGTCATCGCGTTTTAGGAAGACAGTCCAACGTTTGCTTTCCTGGGCTGCCCAGACTACATCTCTGTCCGTCGCATCGAATGAGACAACCGAGGGTGCGATCTCGACCGCCCGACCGTCTGCACTGCGCAAAAGTCGTGATGGTTTGCCGGCTGTGCGCTCGATCCAGGTCCAGGAACCGCCGGTGCGATGCGGACGATACGGAATCTCGCGCGCCTCGCAAAGTGCGCTCGGCTCGGCCGGCCGCGCTGCGCGCGCCCCGGCCCAAATGAATGCCGCGAGCGCTGCGATCACCGCAACTCGAAGAAAAAGATTCCGGCGTGCCGCCGGATCGTTGGGATTGTTGGTTGCTTCGGCCAAGGATAGTAGAAAGGAGGGCGTCCGTGCCTTCGGAATATAGGAAACGGACAGTGTATAGTACATTCGGCTTATGGCCGTTTGATTCCTCCGCCAAACCCTCTCTATAAGCAGCGCCGTCAGGTGTGGATCGCAACCGATCGAGAGATCGTGGTTTATACTGGAAGTATGGAGAGTTCGATGGTCACTTACGAAGGAAAGTTGGATTCCGATCCGGCGCTCGCTATACGGGAGGGCGGAATGCACTTCGAGGGCGAGAGCGCGGTGCACAAGGCGCTGCGGCGAATCACGTCCCGGCTGGACGAGCTAGGGATTCCGTACGCCCTCGCCGGTGGAATGGCCCTCTTCTTCCACGGCTATCGACGCTTCACGGAGGACATCTACCTTGTCGTGACCGCCGAGGGGCTAAAGGCCCTGCAGAAGGCGCTTATCGGCCGCGGCTACCGGCCCGCCTTTCAAGATGGCAAGAATATCCGGGATACCGAGCATGGAATTCGGATCGAATTCTTGATCACAGGGCAGTATCCTGGTGACGGTAGACCAAAACCTGTTGCATTTCCTGCCCCTGGAGAAGCCTCCATCGAGATCCTTGGAATCAAGTGCCTGACTCTGGCCAGGGTGATTGAGCTTAAGTTGGCGTCTGGAACAGCGCCGGGGCGTCGCAAGGACCTTGGCGACGTCCAGGAGCTTATCCGAATACTCAAACTTGGGGCGGATTTCGTCGAACTGATCGACGAGTCGGTCCGTCCCCTCTTCCTCGAACTTTGGAACGACCTCAAGCTGGCCCCGAACGTGAATGAATGACCGGATTGAGCTTGCCCACGGCGATATCACCACACTCCACGTAGATGCCATCGTGAATGCCGCGAACAGCTCTCTGATGGGTGGCGGGGGAGTGGACGGGGCCATACACCGCGCGGGCGGGCCGGCGATTCTGGAGGAATGCCGCCGAATCCGGGACCGGCAGGGCGGGTGTCTCTCGGGTGACGCAGTCATCACAACTGGTGGGAATCTCCCGGCAAGGTTCGTGATCCATACCGTTGGGCCGGTCTGGGAAGGCGGCGCGGCGGGGGAAGATGGAGTGCTCGCCAGCGCTTATCGTCGGAGTCTGGAGTTGGCGCGGCAAAACGGTATCCGCACCATCGCCTTTCCCAACATCAGTACCGGAATCTACGGATTCCCCAAAAAGCGCGCCGCTGAGATCGCAATCCGCGAAGTGCGCGCCTTTCTTGCGACAGAATCGATTCCGGAAGTTGTAATCTTCGTATGCTTCGACACCGACAACCTTGAAATCTACTCCCGGCTCCTTAACGCGTAGAGGCGGGAATCCGCGCCCCTACCCGCAAACCCTTGGAGCCCGCCAGCTTACCACGCAAATCGAGCTTAATTCGTCCAGCAACCCGATCATTACGATGATTGACACTTACGACAAAGTGGGCAACCGGACGAAGCGGGACAAGGACGGAACGGTCACTACCTGGACCTACGACGACACTTACCGGCTAACCGGCCAACTGAAGAGCGGCGAGCGGGCGACGTTCTCCTACGATGCGGTGGGAAACATCGAGCTCAAGTGGCAAGAAGGCACGAATCCGATGACGATGCTCTTCGACGCGGCCAACCGGATCACCACGATCCAGCAGGCTGCCACCCGGACCACGATGACCTACGACAATAACGGAAATCCGACCGAGGAGAACGCGGCCGGCAGCCGAACCACCTACGCATACGACACCGAGAACAGACTCGCCAGCATCGTGTTCGCCGACGCCGCTCGCTCGACCTATACCTACGATGGAGATGGATTTCGGCGCAGCGCTCATGAAGCGGGGGGCAGTCTGACCACTATGATCTGGGATGGCGACGACTACCTGATGGAGAAGACCCCGTAATGGCGACCGTACGATATACAGTTGTGAACGGAGAGGTTATCGCCGAAAAGCGTGGCGGAGTTCGGCGCTCGTACGTGCCCGATCCCTTAGGCTCGACTGTGGCGTTGCTTGACAATACTCAGGCACAGACGGACACGTTTACCTACTGGCCTTACGGGGAGGAGAACAGCAGGACGGGAACGACGGCGACACCGTTCAGGTTTGTTGGAACACTTGGCTACTACAGGGATTCATCTTCCAAGAGCTATGTTCGCGCACGGCATTTGGATGCGGAGAAAGGACGGTGGCTCACAAGAGACCCGGCGTGGCCCATAGAACCGACTTATGGATACTGTTTTGCGTCGGTCGTATCATGTGTCGATCCATCGGGTTTACGCGTAGCCCAACATCGTCCATGCAAAGATCTCATCGGCCAGTGCCTTAAGGACCTCCCAAAAGACTTACTTGATTGCATTTTGAAGGCTGGTGGAGACCCGGAAAAGGCCAAGGAATGCATTAGGAAATTCCCAAAGAACATACCCCAGAAGTGTCTCAATGACATTGCCAATTACATCGGCTGTCTTGCCGGCGCAGCGGCGGAGGAACTCACCAGACCTGACAAAGACCCCTGCAAGCCACCGGAGGATGCTACGTGTCATGCATGCTGCTACTCGAAGTTCATAGCATGCGTGATCAAATGCTACAAGAAACCAGGCGGCATTTGGGGGCTTTGCGTCACGGCATGTCAAGACAGTCGGAAGGGATTCGTTGAGTGTCTTTCAACCTGCAACGAGTGACGATTCGAGTGATCGCAGCTAATTTCGTCGAAGTGCGTGATGGGAGACTATAGTCTCGACTGCGGAGCCGTGGGTTTGCTCCCAGGGGATAAATGATACGGGTGACGCTTTGCTGACCATCCTGCTCATTGTAACTAGCACTTTACTGCCGCCCACTGCAAAATTCCTCGCGGATCCAACTAACGGTCTTTCGGGATTCGCAATTAAGCTCGCAGCAGGGTGGTCACCGGCAAAAGTCCTATCGCGAAGGGATAATGAAGTACTTATGGCTTCCCCAATAATTCGAGGACCTCACGGATCGACTGCGACTATACACTGTCTTCGCGATGTCAATTCGACTATGCGAAGAGACATTATCGAGGGTTCGAAGAGAGTTGCATTGCGGCACCCGGAATACCGAAAACAGATCGAAACTGCAGGATATGAGGGTTTCATGACGTCCGTACCGATCTCGAAGCGTCAAGGACGCACTCTGCCACGGCTCATCGTGTCGGTATCTCTTTTCAAGGGCAACAGTAGGATTTCAGTAAGCGCCTCGTTCAAACATATGCCGGAAGTAGAAGAGCTCTTGTTTTTCGAACGAATGGTTCGCACTATTCGAATGGACACACCGTCGCCCGCGCCCGCAAGAAAAAGGTGAACTGATATGTATTCATGCTGGAACGAAACCCAGATTCTGATACAGTCAGTTAACGCGCATCCCGTGGTTGTTTATACGACGATCCGCTGCTCGAATTCCTCCGGTGGGAGGAAGCCGAATCGCTGAGTACAGACTCTTGCGGTTTTTTAGACGATCTCTAAGGAAGTGGCGGATCAATCGGTAGACCGTAGTTTCACGCCGCCAAGATAAACCCCGGGAAACATTGAAATGTCCATTTGTCCCTCGGTTCGCATCGCAGTCGTGTATTGCTTGCATGATGATCGATACTACCTGTCCGAATCGATCCAATCGTTTGACTCGATTGCTAACACTCACGCCTTCGTTAGTCGGATTCCGTGGAACAGTGATGCGGGAGACTGGAAGGCAACCTCCAAGCGAGCGAAATCTGGTGGTGCAACAACCGTTATCGGAGAGTGGCCAGATGAACTTTCTCATCGCAAGGCAGCAATCGCGCACTTGGTTTCCGCCGAGTTCACTCACGCGCTGATCCCGGACGGTGACGAGATCATTGAGCCTGCGTTACTTGAGTCGCTGGCCGAGATTGCCAGCGCAGGCTTGGCAGAGCGCGTCTATGTGCATTGGGATACTTATTGGAAGTCGCCGGAGTATGTCATCCATCCCCGCGAGGGGTTTACTCCTTGTATCCTCATCGACCTCCGGACGGCGAATCCAGTGGGTGGAAGAAACTTCGAAGGCGGGCGCCAGCTCCTGCTTGGACCAGAGTACGGAATCATCCACCACCTCTCGTACGTTGGCCCGGACGAACGCATACTGCGGAAGATCACGACGTGGGGACACACGAACGAAGTCATTCCTGGATGGTACGAGAATACATGGTTGGGTTGGGACAGCAATCCGCTTCTTCGCGACCTCCATCCGACTCATCCTACAGCCTACGGCTTCGCCGAGCGGATTCCCATGCAGGAGAATCCCCGACCGACATCGCAGCGCTCCCTGGCCCTAGCCCAGTAATCCCGCAAAATTGCCGGTTTTTCGTGTTCGGCGCGGATTCAACCGGCAGTTCCCGCACATTCACCGGGTTGTACATATCTGCGTCTGCCTGATGTTTTCGCCTGTGCATTGCCGAGAATCCCCCTAGAATTGAGGGCGTAAGTGTGGAATAAGGCTCTACACCGCCCTTACGCACGCAAGGAGACTCGCGCTTGATGTCGCAGACGGAGTACATCCGGTTTTTCGGGATGTCTACAACGCCGTTCGCCCGTAATCACGACCCGAAGTGGCTCTACCTGTGCCCGCAGCACAAGGAAGCGATCCTCAAGCTGCGCTGGACGGTTCAGGAGCACGGCGGGCTTGCGCTTATGCGGGGAGACGTCGGTGCGGGCAAGTCATTCCTGATTGAATACATGATGAGCGTATGGCCGGTCCACTTTGGCTGGCGCTGTGCGAAGATCCAGAGTACCGGTACGGTTGCCACGCAGCGCGGACTGTTGAAAGAGGTCTGTATGGCATTCGGGATTCAGCCATCCTATGCCGCAAAGGACATGGCCACCCGGCTGGAGGATTGGCTCGTCACCGAGATTTACAGGACCAACAGCAGCATCGTTCTGTTCATCGACGAAGCGCAATCGATCGATTCTCGGGCAATGCCGGTCATCCGCGACCTCCTGAACCTGGAAACGACTACCAGAACGATGCTGCAGATCGTCCTCAGCGCTCAGGCAACTATCGATCAGAAGCTCGCCTATTATCCGGCGCTGCAGAGCCGGATTGCCACGGTCGTGAATCTGGATCCGCTGTCACAGACGGAAACGGACGCGATGATCCTGCATCGCCTCGGGCGAGCGGGCTGTTGGGACCCGACGGACCGGTTCCCGGCGGATACGATGCACATGATCTACGAGGCGAGCAAGGGCGTACCGCGCGACGTTATGATCATCACCGAAGCCGCAATGAAGGAAGCCTTTCTCGCCGGGAGTCATCGAGTGACGCCGATGCATATCAATCTGGCCGCTAAAGAGCTTTCTGTGCGGAATCGGAAGCGAAAACCTCGGTTAGTGGAGGCCGCCTGAGATGAGCGAGCAACCCGAAGAGCTGGATATCGAAGAACGGCGAAAGCGGCTCGAGCAACTGTTCGCGGCGGAGCCCCACCTATCGCCGACGATGCGCGCACGACAACTCTCCGATCAACCTGAGACGCAGTCGAACGGGCAGCACGCGGTCGCAAGCGATATGGGCCAGAATGGCCTCAACGGGGCGCCGAGCCCTATCACGCTCCCGGCTGGGGCAGGCTTGCCTGGCGCGCTCGGAGCGGCGCCGGATGCAATCGTGGTGCGGCCTGACGGATTGCTGAGTATCATTGCGGCGCGTACGGTGCTGCGAGAGAGGGCGAGCCCTTCGGGAGCCGCCGAACTGGCATCAGGCGAACGTGAAACGGACGGGCTTGACACTTTCAAAGACAGCGTGCTCGCCCGATGGCGGCGAGACATCTATTCGGATCGCTGAACATTCAACATACCGCCCTTGGGCGGAGCAACGAGAAGCCAATATGTACATATATGCAGTAACCAGTCAAAAGGGTGGAGTAGCGAAAACCACCACTACCGCCAACCTGGGAGCGGGACTTGTCCGGGAGGGCAAGCGCGTTCTGGTCCTCGATCTGGACCCGCAAGGGAGCCTTACGGTCGCCCTGGGGCGGAAGCCGGGAACGGTCACCCTCGGCGACGTTCTGCTTGACCCTCACAGTATTTTGAGCGCCATCTACCCATGTGCTGGAGGAATGCAGGTCGTGACGACGACGGCGACCCTGGCCAATGTCCTGATCGAGCTGGAGAATGTAGGCGACGCGCCATTCCGGCTGAAGCAGGCCCTATCGTTAGTGGACGAATACTACGACTATGCCTTGATCGACTGCCCGCCGTCCCTGGGGCATGCAACCACTAACGCGCTTACGGCAGCACACGTCGCCCTGGTACCCCTGCAATGCGAGTTCCTATCTTTGCGTGGACTCGCTGACGTCCAGGAGATCGCATCAGCAATAATCGAAAGCACGAATCCGAACCTGCGACTCCGCGTAGTCGCCACCATGTTCGACAAGCGCACTATTCACGCGCAGGACGTACTGCTGGAAGCGCGCCACGCCCTCCCGGGTCTCGTGTATGAGACGGTAATTCCACGCACGGTACGGCTCGCGGAATCACCGGCCACCGGACAGACGATCTTTGAGTATGCGCCCGATTCAAACGGGGCGTTTGCGTATGGCGCGCTGGCGCAAGAAGTAATACGAGAGGACAGCGGATATGGAACGACGGAACTCAATCCGAGCAGCGATTCAAGGGCTACTCACGCCGGTCGAACAATCTGACGGGCAGCCCCTTGCGCTGAATCCGCGCTCTCTATCCGGCCTGCCGCTGGCTCCGGGCGCCACAGGCGCCTGCGCGTGCAGTGAAGGGTTGACCGGGCAGGTCTTCGGCGAGATTCAGATCGAGCTGCGCGAACACGGAATCGGCGCGGACGTTCACGAAATCGCGCACGCGCTGCTTGAAGTCATTGGCTCAAAGCCAGCCCTCTGTAGAGGGCTGTTCGCCGAGTATATGCTCGACGAGAACTAAACGGCTGTATGGTTAATGGGTGTATGAGTGTGTGGGTGATCACCCACACACCCATACACCCACACATCAGAACAGCATTGAACGGGGCGATTACAGCTCCGGAAGAGGTGGACGGCGTGAAAGATATGACATTCGGCAGGGGATTGATTCTAAAGCTCCTCGCCATACCCCTGGTGTTTTTCGTCGTCGGAGTGGCTGTTCCGGGCTTCTTCGGATACAAGCTCCTCGAACGCCACGCCGAGCGTGAGGTAGAGGAC
>JBKJZI010000263.1:0-31868 GCA_046715155.1 Chthonomonadales bacterium
GTCAATGCTATTGGAGAGGAGCGTTGGTTCGATATCGTCGTTCCAGCCGCGGCGCTTGCGGATAGACCGCTGAAACCCCTTGATGCCGTTGAGCGCTGCCGCGAGCGGGAGCGCGGCTGTTTCCCACGCGCTGATCTCGGCCTCGAATGCATTGCGGCGGGTCTCGCGGTCGGGGTCTGAGCCGAGCGCGCGGACCGCGCTCATGGGCAGTTCTTTCTCTTCGCCTTTTATCTGGACCTTAGCCGTGAGGAGCGCCGTGAGGTTTCCATGAAGGAGGGCCCATGCGTTGTGGCCCATCGGCCTCAGCTCGGCGGCCAGCGACTCTTCGCCTTCGGGCATCTGGTGGGCGGCCTGCTTGTGTGCTCGGCGAACCATGTATTCGTGGGAGCGAGCCGTTTCGGAGCGCTCTAGGAGGCCGTCGATATCAGTCGTGCCGACCCAGGCTACGTAGCGGGTGTGGAGCTGGTCGAGTAGGACGGTCCGGTTTTCCAGCTCGGATTCTCGCGCTCTGGCGAGGTCGTCACGGGCGTCGGTCGTCACAAAGCAGCCAATGTAACCGCTAAGGGTGCGCACGCGGTCCAGCAGTGAGTTCATTCGGCCCGTGACTTCGTCGAAGGCGGCGACGAAGGTGGAATCCGCGCCCGAATTGTCGCGGCGCCGGACGCCTCGCTCCTCGAACAGTATGTCGAGGCGCTGAATCTCCTGGATGACGGAGTCCAACTCGTTCCGGAACTCGGAGGAGTCCAGCGAGGGAAATATGGGAGTCGTATCCCAGCGAGGAGGGGCGGATTCAGTCATGGTAAGAGAGTGGCAAGTTATCGGCAAGGCAATTCGTGAATTATGACATATGCGATTGCCCGGTTTTGCTTGCTTGCTTGCACCGAGCTCGCGGCTCGTGTATCTTGGATTAGAGCTAGCCCCGTGAGGCCCGAAGTCCTTGATGACCCGGGCCCAGGGCGAGCTCTTTCTCTTAGTGATCGGTGATCAGTGATCAGTGATCAGTAAGTGCCCTCTTCCCCGCGCTTCTCCCCGGAACAGTTGCTTTCTTGAGTGCGTCCTAACCGCGTTCGAAGGAATACGATTCTGCTCGCCGGAGTTTTCGGCGCGAGGAGGCGCAACGTGGATTCTGCACAAGAGCGATTAATTCGTTATCTCGACAATGCGTGGGCGGTGGAGAAGGGCCTGGTCGATTCGTTGAAGAGCATGGCTGAGGACGTCAACGATCCCGACGTGCGGCGGATGTTCCAGGAGCACGCGCTCGTGACATGGCGGCAGGAGGAAGCGCTGGAGGCGCGACTGCGCGCTCTGGGGGCCGAGCCAAGCGGCGTCAAAGGGTTTTTCAGCAGCATGATGGGGCGGCTGGGCGAGATGATGCAGGTGACGCAGGACGAGTACGACCGGACGACGCAGGACGTCATCAAGGCTTACACTTCCGAGCAGTTCGAGATGGCAATGTACCAGGCGCTCGAGGCCTACGCCGAAGCCATCGGGGATACGCAGACGGCCCAGCTCGCGCAAGCGCACTTCCAGGAGGAGCGGCTCGCGGCTGAGGCGCTCTGGCCGCTGATCGCGAAGACTGCGGAGAAACCCGGGCTGGTGACGCCGATGCCGGGGGTTCGGGTGGCGTAAAGCCAGGATTAGTCGGACTCGTCGGACCTGTCGGACGAGTCGGACGGCATGGTGACATGGCAGCGCATGTCCTGTAGGACGGGGAAGGCGCGGCGCCAGGTGGCTACGGATTCCGGGGTGAGGTCGGCGGTTAGGATCTGTTCTTCGGCATCGGCTTCCGCGAGGATTCGGCCCTGCGGGTCTACTACCATGCTTCGGCCGGGGTATTTGAGGTAGGGGTCTTTGCCGCAGCGATTGACGCCGGCGACGTAGGCCTGGTTCTCTACGGCGCGCGCCTGGAGCAGCGTTACCCAGTGATGGATGCGCTTCTCGGGCCAGTTTGCGATTATGAGGAAGAGCTCGGCGCCCTGGCAGACGGCGATCCGGAACAGTTCCGGAAAACGCAGGTCGTAGCAGACGAACGGCGCCGCCGTGAACCCACCGCATTCGAACGTCCGAACTTCTTTCCCGCCCGCATAGTTTCGCGATTCCGCTCCCTGGAACGGGTGAATCTTGGCGTATCGCACGACCTCGACTCCATGTGGATCAAACCCT
The DNA here is from genome assembly GCA_046715155.1 of Chthonomonadales bacterium. Classification (GTDB taxonomy): domain Bacteria; phylum Armatimonadota; class Chthonomonadetes; order Chthonomonadales; family CAJBBX01; genus JBKJZI01. The sequence goes on from JBKJZI010000263.1 coordinate 2,164, forward strand.
ACAGCTTCATTGCGGCCCAACCCGTCCGGTCCCTCGGTCACGATTCCGCCTAGGACGTGGATTCCGCGTTCTATGGCGAGGGCCCGCATGAAGCGGGCCGAGGGCTGTTCTTCGCCTTCTGAGATGGCCGCGACGTTCATGCTGAAACCGCTTGCGAACATCTCAGGGAGCAGCAGCAGTGACCCGGGCTCCAACGCGGCGGAATCGAGGAGCTCGGTCACGCGGCGGTGGTTGGCTTCCTTGTCCTCCCAGGCGATGTCTAACTGGCAAAGGGCCGCTTTCATGGCTTGAGGATACCCTTCAGACCGCGGACCAGCCGGCCCACGGCTTCTTCGGTGGTGTCGAGCCGGAGCGGACCATAGCTAACGCGGACGCAGCAGGCGGAATCGATTCCGAAGGTGCTTCCCGGCATTATTCCGATTCCGTATTCCGTGATAAGGCGCTTGACGATCTCCATGTCCGGAAGATTTGACCGGAGTTTGAGAAGAAAGTAGAAGGCTCCTTGGGACGGTGAAACTTCGCAGATATCCCGAATCTCCTCGAGCGCGGCGCGCATTAATGTGCGAACGCGGCCCGTCTCGCCGAGCATTTCGTCGCAATAGGCGCGGCCGGCCGTGAGCGCTCCGACGGCGGCGAACTGGCTGATAACAGGGGCGCAGATGAGATTGGTATCCTGGATCTTCTTGATCGGTGTGATCAGACGTTCGGGGACTACCATGTAGCCAATGCGCCAGCTCGCGAATCCGTAGGCTTTCGAGAGGGAAAATAGGGAGATGGTGTGATCTTCGCTGGCAGGGATGGAGGCCGGCGAGAAGTGGGCGGCGCCGTCGAAGGTGAAGTATTCGTACGCTTCGTCGTGAATGTGGTAGATCCCGCGCTCGCGGCAGAGTTCGCTAACTTCCCGCAGCGCGGATTCCGGGTAGACGGCGCCGGAAGGATTATTCGGCGAGATCGTGACGACAGCGCGGGTGCGTGGAGTGATGGCGGCTGCAACTAATTCCGGTTGAAGCTGGAAATCGGGATCCGTTGGGACGATGATGGGGCGACAGCCCGCCATAGCGACGGCCATCTCGTGGTTGAAGTAGAAAGGCGCTTGCAGGATGATCTCGTCTCCGGGATCGGCGACCGCTTTGACGGCGTGGGTGAAGGCCATGTTGCCGCCCGCCGTGACGATTACGTCGGTACCTTCCAGGCGGATTCCGTTTTCCGTTTTAAGCTTTTCCTTGATAAGCTCCAAGAGCGAGGGAATCCCGGCCACGGGTTGATATCGATGATTTAGCGGATCGTGGAGGAACCGCGGAATCATTTCTAGCGCCTGTGGCGGTGGACCCCAGTAGACGACGCCCTGGCCAAGTGAGATGCATCCCGGCGTGCGGCGGATCAGATCGCCGACGACCGGAATCATGGGCTCTTGCATGGACTGGGCGCGATGGGAGACTTGCATGGTTGGGCGTGAGTGTTGAGTGTTGAGTGGGTGAGTGAGTTTGCTATTCTTTGAAGGCGGCGATTCCGAAGCCTTGCTCGGCTGCGCGCTCGACCAGGCGGATGAGGGACTGGAGGGGGTCTCTGGCGGTTTCGGTGGTCGATAGGCGGCGGGTGATGGCGGCGATTCCGCGGGCCGGATTCTTCTCCACTTCTTCCTGCTTGAATGTGGCCATTTGGTGTGAAAGTTCCTCGGTGGACGGGCTGGAAAGTATTCCGATCAGGCCGCTCGGGACCTGGAACCAGTCCTCGATTCCGGGCCCGGCGGAAATCAGGCCTGCAAGCGCTTCCCCTGGTTCCTCGCCGTATGGGAGCTTCCGCAGGCGGATGAATGCTTCCGATAGGCCGCCTTCGATGAATAATGGTTCGCCCGCCGCGCACATCGCGACGACCAGCTCGTTGCAGATTTGTTCCGCCGCCATATTCTCATCGGTGTGCTCGAAGAGGTCGAGCGCTTCGGGCCATTCCAGATCGGTGAAGTCGCCGGATTCGAACGCGGCCTTCAGCTTTGGACGGACCTGGCGGAATCGCTCCCAATCGAATGCGAAGAACGACCAGCGACCAGTCATGGCTTACTCGGACTCGAAGAGCGAGACCTGCGCGGGAGATTCGGCCAGCCACTGCGCGGAGCTCATATCCACGCAATGGTCCTTTCGGAACACGACTCCTTCGCCCTCCAGGAGTCTCTGCTGTTCGGACTTGAGTACCGGGCTGCGCTTGCCGATGGGAAGGTGTCCGCCGGCGCCGACCACGCGCTGCCAGGGCACTCCCTCCGGAGCGGAATTCATGGCCTGCCCGACCTGCCGCGCCGTGAGGCTGACGCATTCGACCATGCCAGCCACCTGGCCGTAGGTAACCACTTTGCCACGCGGGACAGTTCGGACGAAGTTGTAGACGGCTTCGGCGGGGTCGATGGGCATGATGATATGTGTGGGTGTGTGGGTGTGTGGGTGAAATCACCCGACGTTTGAGAATACCCGAATGGGCGGATTCAGGAAACGGGAAAGGGCGGCACATCACCCACACACCCACACACCTACACAAAACTACAGTCCTACGCGTGATATATCTGCGGTGGGCGAACTGTGTAGGGGTAGATGACGTAATCTTCGCAGAGAAGGTGCGGCATGTCGTGGACCAGGTCCAGCGGGACGTCGAAGAGTCGGGATTCCGTCACGTACCCGGTGGGCCAGCGGTCAGGCTGGGTACTGCGCAGCGCGAGCTCGACGAGCGTCTCGGTGAGCCGCCAGAGCGCGGGAACGTCGTGATTCTTGAGGGCGCTTATCTTGAGCGTATATAGTTGTTCGGCGATATCGCCGTCACCGAATGTTACGGTTAGCACGGAAGCCATGGTAGTTTTAACCTCCATCATGCTATTACGACGATTATCGGCGGACGTGAGGTCCAGCTATAGCTCACAGTCATTTCGTGAAGAAAGTCGCAGGGTAGGGCGGAAATGTTCGGCTGGATGAAGGATAGGCGAAGACGGGCGGTTATTGCCGCGGAATTCCCAGATTACTGGAGGGAATTCCTGGAATCAAACGTCCCGCAATATGTACGGCTGAGCTCGCTCGAACAGGACAAGCTGCGCGACGACCTTCGGATATTCATGGCCGAGAAGTACTGGGAGGGGGCGGGTCGGCTTGAGCTCACGGACGAGATGAAGGTGACGATTTCTGCCCAGGCCTGCCTACTCATCCTGTGCCTGGACAATGACTATTACCCGAACGTTCAATCCGTGATCGTCTATCCGGAGGGATATCGCGCTCCAACGCGCGACCATCGACCTGGCGGAGTCGTCGACGAGCGGATGGAGGACCGGTTGGGGGAGGCGCACGGAATCGGCCCGGTTGTCCTGTCGTGGCGGTCCGCGCGTGAAGGAGCGCTGAATCCGCACGATGGGGCCAACGTGGTCTTTCATGAATTCGCCCATAAGCTCGACTTCGTGGATGGCGCGGCGGACGGAGTGCCGAGACTGTATGGAAAGGAACAGTACGATCGTTGGGCGGAGGTTATGAGCTCGGAGTTTGATAAGTTGGTTCGGGCTTCCAGCCTTGAACGGGAGACGCTGCTGGATCCCTACGGCGCTACCAACCCCGCAGAGTTCTTTGCGATATGCACGGAGTGTTTCTTCGAGCGGCCGGGTGAGCTGCGGGAGGAGCATCCGCGGCTTTATGAGACGCTGAGCGAGTACTTTCGGCAGAATCCGGCGGAGTGGGCGGAGTGATGGAATCGGACGGATCGGACGGATCGGACGGATCGGAGACGGATCGGTCGGATGGAGGAGGTGGTCAGGGAGGAATCCGGCTCTGGTGGTGGTATTGAGTGGAAAGAGCATCATCGCGTTTCTTTGATTGGAGGTGGATGATGTTGGAGTTCTTTCGACGGCCGGCGTTCTGGCTTTTGCTTGGCGGATTGGTCGCCGCGATGGTTTTGAGCGGGTACTGGTGGGCTTCCGGGGTGGGCTGGAGGCGGGGGGCTGCTGCTTCGATGCTTCTCGCCGGTATTACGCTCGCTGGATGGATCGGCGTCAAACTTGGGATTCTAGCGGCGGCGGTGGCGGTGGTGACCGGAATTATCGTGGGCGCGCTTGGCCTTGAGTTGGGAGCAGATCGCGCGCCGAGTCACGCCGTGGTGGTGGATTCCGACCTGGATTCCGTCGACGGGGCAGATTCCGTGAGGGATGTCAGGTTGGCGAGCTGATCGCCAGCAGCGCCGCGCCGGCGGCGGAATCGTGACGAGGCCGATGTATGGTAAGTGAGGCTGGAGGCGGTTTCCATTCGCCATTGGGCCCCTCGATGGCTTGCATGAAGTATCGCTCATACAGCGGCGAGGCATCCCAGATTCCCCCACTGACATAGATTTGGAGGTCGCCCTCGTCCGCGCCGAGCAGCCTCGCCACGTGACGGACGGAGCGATTTGCGAGATTCCTGGCTGCCTTTCTCATTATCTCTCGCGAATCCGGATCTCCGTCATTTGCCAGGTCTGCGATCTCGCTCATGAGGCCGGCGACTCGGGCCGGCGAGAAATCGCGGTAGAGCCACTCGACGACGTCATCCACATCGGAAGCTCCGATCGCCGCCAGGATTCGGCTGCTCAGCGGCAGGTGCGGAATCCCGTCGCGCTCGAACTGGATAATTCGACGCAGGGCGCTTAGCGCCATTCGGAATCCGCTTCCGTCATCACCCAACAAGTATCCCAGGCCGTCTGCCCGCGCGGACTGGCCTTCGGCATTGCGACCGTAGACGGATGCTCCCGTGCCTGCAATGACGATGATTCCTGGCTCGCCCTCGGTGGCGCCCCAGAATGCAATTACGTAGTCGGGCTCGACACGGTGGGAATCGGCGGGGACGGATTCGGCGAAGAGGCGTGCGAACTCCGCTCGGCGTTTCTTGGCGGTGTAGCCGGCAACTCCGGCACAGGCGGCGGAGAAGCGGGAATCCAGCGGGAGGCCCGCGGATTCTAAGGCCGATTCCGTGGCGTCTTTGACCGAAGTGGCGAGGGTAGCGTCGTCGCAGGTCGCTATGTTGCACGGTCCCCCGATTCCGCGGCCCAGCTCCTTTTTGTCCTCGTCCAAGATGACAGATGCCGTCTTTGTGCCGCCGCCGTCGATTCCGAGGTAGTAGCGCATGACTTCATTTTAGCAGAGGGGTCGGACGTGTCGGACTCGTCGGACCAGTCGGACGCGGTGAGGTATACTCCGGGCGCGTTTGTGAAAAAGGATACGAAGTGCATTTGATGCGCGCCGAGCGGCCCGGACCCGGCACTATCACTGGCGACAAGGCGGCATATGTCCGCGATATGTTTGCCGGAATCGCGCGGCGCTACGACCTCCTCAACAGTGTCCTCTCGTTCAATCAGCACAAGGCCTGGCGGCGGTATGCGGTTCGGCTCGCGGGCGTGAGGGCGGGAGATTCCGCGCTGGATGTATGTACGGGTACCGGTGACTTTGCTATCGACCTTTCGGGAGCGGTAGGCAGTACGGGAAGAGTCGTCGGTTCGGACTTTTGCCGGCCGATGGTTGAACTCGGAAAGCAGAAAACGGAAAACGGAAAACGGAATGCGGAATCCGTTATGCGGGCGGTCGTGAACTTTATGGTGGCGGATGCCCTCGAGCTGCCTTATCGGTCGGGTCAGTTCGATTGCGTGACGGTGGGGTTTGGGATACGGAATGTGGCGGATGTGCAGCGGGCGTTCGACGAGATGGCGCGGGTGGCGCGGCCGGCTGGGAGAGTGGTTTGCCTGGAGTTTAATCGGCCGCGGAATCGGTTTCTTCGGCCGATCGTGATGTTTTATGAGTCGCGGATTCTTCCCGTTATTGGCGGGCTGCTGAGCCGGAGAGAGGCGTACACTTACCTGCAGAAGTCTATTCAGGCGTTTCATTCCCGCGAGGAGCTCTGTGAGATGATGGAGCAGGCGGGGCTGCGCGATATCCGGGTGGTGGACCTTAACTTTGGGAGCGTCTGCATTCACATAGGTACGAAGCAATGAGCGCTGCCACTTACATATCGCGCGCGCCGGAGCTGACGCCGGCGACGGCATTCCTGGAGCTCGTGAAACCGGACCTGATCGCCATCGAGGATCGGCTCAACCGCGAGATCGCCTCGGATGTACGAACGGTACACAGCCTTTCGGGACATGTATTGTGCGCGGGGGGAAAGCGGCTGCGGCCGGCCATGGTCGCGCTATCTGCGATGGCGATCGATCCGGAACCGGATTCCGCGCGCGTGGAAACGGTGGGCGCGGCGGTTGAGCTCGTGCACATGGCCACACTCGTGCATGACGACGTTGTTGACGACACCGCTACTCGCCGCGGGCACCCGACCGCCAACGCCGTGTTCGGGAACGGGATCGCGGTGTTGACGGGTGATTACTTGCTGGCGAAGGCGATGCGCCTGCTGGCGGTGGACGGAGACCTGCGCATTATCCGGACTGTTTCGGATATCACGATCGAGATGAGCGAGGGCGAGGTGATGGAGCTGGCGGCGTCCGGGAATCCGGCGCTGGCGCTGTCCGACTATTTCGAGATTCTTCGCAAGAAGACGGCGGTGTTCGTGGAGGGATGCTGCCGGTGCGGCGCGCTCATCGCGGGGGCGGATTCCGAGCTGGAGCACGCCCTGGCGCAGTATGGCTACCACCTCGGGATGGCGTTCCAGGTGGCGGATGACCTCCTGGACTACACGGGCGATCCTTCCGTGACTGGCAAGCCGCTGGGATCCGATCTCCGCGACGGGAGAGCCACGCTTCCATTTCTCCTCGCTCAACAAGACGACATAGAGACCGAGCGGCTTGGCCGACTATTCGGCGACCCTGAGCTATCGGATTCCGCGGTGGCAGACGTAGTAGGGACCCTCGATTCCGCTGGAATCCTCGACCGGACACGGCTGGTTGCGCGGGAGCATGTCGAGAACGCTGCAGCCGCGCTTAACCCCCTGTCCCCTTCCCCCGGGAAAGACGCCTTCCTCGCGCTTACGGACTTCGTAGTCCAGAGAGATAGGTAGGTGTTCAGGTGTTCTGGTGTTCGGGTGTTTAGGCCCCGAACACCGGAACACCCGAACACCCGAACACCATATCAATGCTTTACGTCTTCGACCTGGATGGAGTGATCTACCGGATGGACGAGGCGGTGCCGGGGGCCTCGGAGGCTATTCGGCGCTTGAAGGCGCGCGGAGATTCGGTCTATTACCTCACCAACAACTCTTCCCGAACACGTGATGAGTACGAGACGAAGCTGTCTTCGTTTGGAATCGCGGCGGACCGGCAGGAAATCATGACCTCTGCGTTCGCGCTTGGGCAATGGTTCCGCGACCGCGATTCGGCTGGCAAACGAGTTTTCATCATCGGGGAGAGCGGGCTGCGGCAGGAGTTGACGGAGGTTGGACTCATAATAGAGGAGTCCGCCGCGGAAGGAAAGATCGACTATGTGGTGGTGGGGTGGGACCGGGGCGTTACTTATGCGAAGCTTGCAGAGGCGCACCGGGCCGTGGTGGAATCGGGGGCCCAGTTCATCGCTACGAACCGTGACGCGACGTATCCGGACGCCGGCGGGCGCACTCTTCCGGGCAGCGGGGCGCTGGTGGCGGCGCTAGCGACCTGTACCGGCGTGGAGCCGCTGGTGATCGGAAAGCCGGAGCCGTTCACAATGGAGCTCATTCTGCGGCGGGCTGGCGTCCCGGCTTCCGACTGCGTGGTGGTGGGCGACCGATTGGATACGGATATCCTTATCGGCAACCGCGTGGGCGCCCGAACGGCGCTTGTGCTCACCGGAGTTCACGGACTTTCGGACCTGGACTGCGCTCCCGCCGAGATGCAGCCTGACTTGATTCTCCAGACCTTAGATGAGTTGGCCTAAGTCGGACTGCGCACGCCTAGTGCTGGTCGTGGGTGAAGCGGATGAGGTTTAGCTCCATGGCACGCTGGATGGCGGCCATTCGGCGGCGCACGCCTAGTTTTTTGTAGACCGATTGGAGATGGTAATCCACGGTCTTCTTCGTGACGAATAGGGTGGCGGCGAGCTCTTTGTTCCGGCCGCCTCGCATTGCGAGTTCGAGCACCTCGGCCTCGCGACGGGTCAGCTTCACGGATGGATAGGACTGGGACTGGTACGGTGAGGAGATGGCCATTATCGGGCTCCTTTCGCGGTGTTCCGCTCCGGGGTCCTCAGGCCTCAAGACCTGGTACTTTTGCCGGTTACGATGAGATTATCGGGATTGCTTTCCTCGTTCTTCAGGGTTAAATCGGCTATCAGGTGCGAGCCAATGAATGGATACGGCAGAGCGGGCAAAGAGAGTCCGGGAGGGGATGGACAGCGTCACAGCGTGGACAGGCGGTCCAGCCGTGATCGATTCTCCACCGCATCAGGCGCGCTTCCCGGATTACTCGGCGGCGAACCGACTCTCGAATCTTCTGGTCGGGAATCCGTCCGATTCGGCGAACTTCTGACTCGAGGCGCCTGCGATCCTCAACAGTCAGCACTACCGCTGCGAGGTCTTCTTCGGTCGGCCGAGGAGGCGGGACGGTGGGCGGCTGCTTCTTGACTCCCTGCGCTCGGAAGATGATGTCTCTGATGACCTGCTTGCCGATGCGCTGGTTTAGCCTTGTGATGACGGCGGCCTTTAGAAAGGTGAGCTCGTGGGACCAGACGGAGCTCTTGGTGCGAACGAACAGTACTCCCTCGCGTACACAATCCGGCTCCGTGGCCGCCGCGGCCTGGGGACCGACGATCTTGTCCCAGTAGGCCATGGCCAGGTTCTCGCGGATTCGGGAGGACGATTCCATACCCCCGAGCAAGTTTTCTATGGCTGAGGCGATATTGGCCGATCTGGTTCGTGCCATTTTCATTCGGATTTGCGAGCTCGGATGTCTTAGAGAGGTGCGGGTTCTGCTGCTTGCTTTCGAATCCGGGTGGGCTTGGACACCGGACCAGCAGATGAATCCGTTGATTGTTCTTTTCCCCGCTTAGTTATTTTTCCTTCGCAGACGTCGTAGATTTCTGCCTCCGCGACGACTTCGGCTGGGAAGGCGTGGAGATTCGTGGTGGTTATGAAGGTCTGGCAGCGGCCGCGCATCCATTGGAGGAGGTGCTGGCGGCGGCGGTCGTCAAGATCGGAGAAAACGTCGTCGAGGAGCGTGACCGGGGATTCGCCCACATAGTCCTGCATCAGGCGGAACTGCGCGAGTTTCAGGCTGAGGACGACGGTTCGCTGCTGGCCCATGGAGCCGTAGAGGCGGGCGTCGTCGCCGTTGATCAGGAACTGCACGTCGTCGCGCTGCGGACCTACCAGCGTCATTCCTCGGCGCATCTCCTCTGCAGCAACGCTCTGCAGTTGACTGCGGAATGCGGATTCCGCGCCACCTTCGGTAAGAGGTACGCTCGGCAGGTAGTTTATGGTAAGCGATTCCGTTCCGTCGGTCAGCTCGCGATGGACCTCATCGGCGAGCGGCGCCAGGCCCTCCAGGAAAAACCGGCGTTTCTCAAACATCGGAGCGCCGTAGCGGACGAGCTGCTCGCTCCATACGTCCAGCCCACTATCGGCATAGGGTCGATCTCGGAGGTCCTTCAGGAGTCGATTCCGCTGTTCGAGAGCCTTCTTAAAGCTGGCCAGGTCGAAGACGTACTTGGGGCTGATCTGGGAGATTTCGAGGTTGAGGTAGCGCCTTCGGACCGCCGGCTCTCCGGAGACGATTCCGAGGTCGAGGGACGAAAAGTGGATCGAGTTCAGGCGGCCGAGCAGCTCGATGACTCGCGGTCTCCGAACGCCGTTGATCTTGACTGACTTCTTGTCAGAGGGCAGGATGCTAACCTCCGTCTCCACATCGGCCTCCGTCAATCGGACGACATCCGCGGATACGACGGCCTGTTCGGCGCCGCGCTGGATCATTTCGGAGTCGCGGCTTGCGCGCAGGCTTTTGGTCGTAGTCAGGAGATAGATGGATTCCAGGAGATTACTCTTGCCCTGGGCGTTGTCACCGACGAGGATGTTGAGACCGGGAGCCGGGTTAAAATCAAGCTCAGCATAGTTGCGGAAAGTACGGAGTTTAAGTTCGCGAATGACCATGGCGTGGTTCAGAGTACCCGGATTCGGGAACGGCAAGTGATCGAGTGATCGAGTGATCAAGTATTCAGGGGAATCCGGTTCCGCACTCTATGGATTCTAAAAGACTCATCTATTAAGAATCATTATTGTTGTGATTAAAGGGCGCGCGGAGTGCGTAAGTCCGACAAGCCCGTGGCGGAATCCGCGTTGTGACGTGAACGTCTATCGAAAGGGCCGGACCAATAGCTGACAACAGGGGCCTAAAGGATGGTCTGGACAGGGGTGTGCAATGGCGCACAGGAGCGCCGTTCTTGAGTGCGTTCGCGGACTCGGAATGCTGCGTCTTGGGCGCGATTTCGGACTGTACACATCACATAGAAACTACGCACGGAGTCATGCACGTCGGTTGTGCGTTCAGACTCCGGTCACTGGGTGGGCCGCAACTAGCGATCCAATCGGGCGCGGGTCTGGTCAATGTGGGACTTGAGCGCAGGGTCGTTGGGCAGAAGGGAGTCTATTCGGGCGATTCCGCGTTGGATGGTAGTGTGGTCGCGCCCGCCGAGGACTGCGCCGATGTGGGCGAGCGCGCTGCCTGTTATGTCGCGGCAGAGGTACATCGCGGCGTGGCGGGCAGTTACGGTGGCCTTATCCCGACGCTCTCCGCGCAGGGATTCGACGCTCGTCTCAAACTCCTCGGCTACTGCCGAGAGGATGGTTTCCATGGTGACGCTTTTGCGGGATGCGCCGGTTGACGGGCGCTCGATGATGAAGTCGCCGAGAACCTCGTGGGCGAGGTCCACGGTTAATGGACAGCGCATTATGGAAGCGTAGGCGACGATCTTGGTGAGCGCTCCTTCCATCGACCGGATGTTCCCCTGGATACCGGAGGCGATGACGTATACGACCTCCTGCGAAACACTCCAGCGCTCGGCGGCGCAGCGGCGCTCGATGATCGCCATGCGGGTCTCCAACTCGGGCGGGGCGATGTCGGCGATCAGGCCGCATTCGAAGCGGGACCGCAGCCGCTCATCCATTGCGCGCAGCTCCTTAGGGCAGCGGTCGCTGGCTATCACAATCTGCTTTCCGCTTTGGTGGAGGGCGTTGAAGGTGTGGAAGAATTCTTCCTTAGTCTGTTCTTTTCCGGCGATGAACTGGATGTCATCCACGAGCCAGATATCGACATTGCGAAAGTGCTTTCGAAACTCTTCGATCTTGCGCTCGCGCAGCGCGGTGACGTAGTGGTATGTGAAGTTTTCGCCGTCTATAAAAGCGACCCGGACTTTTGGGTCCTGCGCCAAGGCCGCGTGGCCGATTGCGTGGAGGAGATGCGTTTTACCCACTCCCGGCCCGCCGTAGACGAAGAGCGGATTGTAGACGGACCCGGGGGAAGCAGCAACAGCGGCAGCGCCGGCATTCGCGAGTCGGTTGCTTTTGCCGATAATGTATGTGTCGAAGGTGTATTTATCGTTGAGCGGTAGGGATCGGTCCTCAACTTGTCTGTTGGAAACGCTCAGTTTGTGCTTAGTTTTTGGCGTCGGCGAATCGTCACGTACGCAGACAACCGCTTCATCCGGCTCAGTAAAAAGTGTTAATTCCTTTTTCGTGAGGATCCTAAGGTGAAGCTTTACTTCGCATCCGAGCGCGGACTGAAGGGCGCTGAGGATTTGACGGCTGTAGCGCTTGTCTACCCATTCTCGGGCAAAGTTGCTTTCGACTCCCAGGGTGACTTCCTGGTCCTCGAAAGAGAGGGGACGGATGGGTCGGATGTAGCTTGCGAACGCGGCGGTGGAGACTCTTTTGGCAAGCTGTGGGAGGGCTTCCTCCCATGCGATGCGCAAGGTTACTGACTGCACCAGGTCGCCCGATTGCGCGTGATCCGTCAACATTTCCGCCTTCAGGGTGAGAGGATTTTACGCCGCAACTACCAGGACCGCGACACCGCGATTTCCCGGGGCAAAGTGGTTCAGCAGTCGACCGCGCAAGTATATCACAGGGGTATCCGCGATTCAAGTGGATTCAAGTAGAATCTCCAAAAAATCACAAGATGTTGTGTGTAGCAAAACGACCAATCACTAGATATAGAGAGGCTGCGTGCCGCAAATGACGCTGCTGTAACTCCCTGGAAGCTATAGCCGCGGGCTTCTCGTGAGCCGGTAAAATGACCGTCCGGTTGACCGAATAAGTGAAATCAGTTTCTCATGCATGGAACAATCTTTCAGTCTGGAACCGTATGATTCCTTGACTCTGCCGCAGACCCGGTGTTATAGTAAGGGCTCGTGAGACACTGCCCGGCCGGGATGTTTGGGCGAACAGGCAATCAGCGTTGGGCGTTGGCTCGACGGTACCGTAAGCTGGCCGGGGAGAAAGCGATTTGAGCGAATTCGAACAGCAGGACGCGGAGAATAAACGGACGCAGGAAGCGTCCGGAGTGCGGCCGCGCATTACCACGGTACCACGGCCACGGAACCACTGGCGCACAGCAGGAATAGTGTTCGGCGTCACGTGCTGCCTGATGTCCATGGTCGTGGGTGCGGTTTTTGGCCACTTTTACTGGGGCAGCGACACCCTCGGCGGGATGATCCGGCGCCATGGAATTGAGATGGCCTGGGATGGTTTCATTCACCGGGATCCTCTCCGCGTGTGGACGTATGAGAAGCAGTTCCCCGGGCGGCAGCACGTTAACGTCCTCGTGCTGGGTGTGGATTACGATTACACTAACCGCAACCAGATTATTCGAACATCCTTCGGCCGGAGCGACGCGATTCTCGTCGCCCGGGTGGATTTCTTCAACAAGCGAGTGGACGCGCTGACGATTCCGCGCGACACGGCGGTTCGGATTCCGGGCCACCGCTACATCAGCAAGATCAACGCGGCCCATGCCATCGGCGGTCCCGACCTGGCGGTCCAGACCATCTCCGAGGTCTTCCGTATCCCGATCGACGCGTACTGTGTGATCAATTTCGACGGATTCAAGAAGATCGTGGATGCGATAGGCGGGATCGACCTCAACGTGGAGAAGCGGCTGAAGTACGATGACAACTGGGGCCGGCTCCACGTGAATCTCTTCCCCGGATACCAGCATCTCAACGGCGAGCAGGCGATGGGTTATGTGCGAGTACGCAAGAGCGACAGCGACTTTCACCGCTCCAAACGGCAGCACGCCTTCCTGGAGGCTGTGCGCACGAAGTTAAAGCAGCCGTCAACCTTCATGCGCCTACCGAAGGTGGTGGACAGCCTGAACGACATGCTCAAGAAGGGGTTCTTGACCGAGGACCAGTTGTTCGCGCTGGCGAACTTCGCCCGCGGACTTCCCAAGGACAATATCAACATCGAGACGCTCCCCTCGCATGAAGGCCCAAGCTACGTGACGTGCAATGACGACGAGGCGGAGGAGGTCATCAAGCGCCTCTTCTATCCGTACGAGTCCGCGTATGTGGAGCTCGATACGCCGGACCCTAATTATGTGCGGGCATCCGGCGCCCGCTATGACCGCCCAACTCGCAAGGCGCGGCGAACCCGGCGCGCTCAAAGTGAACAGCGTACGAATACGCAGGCAGTGACGCCGGCCAGCTCGGAATCGACTCTCTCCGTGGAGGAGACGAGTGCGCCCCCTCCTTCCGACCCACCGGCGGAATCCGGGACCGGGGCGGGGGAATCAGGCGGTGTAGCCGATGGGACGACGGGGTAAACGCCGATAATCAGTGATCAGTGATCAGTAATCGAGAAAGAACAGTTGGACGTTAAGGGGCAGCCGAGGGTGGCTGTCCCTTTTGCATTGATGACAGTCTTAGGTTCGGAATCGAAACAACTTATGACGACAATTCATCGCGTAGAGCAGGATCTCCGTCCCTGCTGACCCACCGTTTTCCTGAAGGGGAGTCGAAGCGGACGGGTTGAATCGCGGCCAGGTCTGTTCCGGATAGAGTCAGGCTAGCAGTGACGGAGATCCTGCTCTACGCGGAATTAAGGTGCGTGAAGCGGTATCAGGGAGATGAGGGTGGTGGCGGATTCTGTGCTGGGGGAATGGTGGCGACCGGTGGCTGCGTGGGAGTTGGATTCAGGTTTGGGGGGAGGAGATTCTGGAGATTGGGGATGAGCTGCTGGAATCCGATGGCCATGAGGACGCCGGTGAGGCCCGCGAGGGTGCGGGTTGGGTCGATCTTCCAGCCGTCGCCCTGTCGGACCAGGTGGAACTGGACTACTAATGTTTGAGGAAGTTGGGGCGCCGTAGGGAACGCCGGCATTGGAGCCGGATTCAGGGTGACTTCCACGTTCACCTGCGCGCTGTTGCCGCTGACGGAGGAGTCGGCTATCCGGTAGCGTTCGAAGGGGGAGAGACCGGTCTGCTTTCTGAACGTCTGGACGGTGTTTAGAATCATCGTGGCGTCCCAGGCGTTGGCTACGAGGGCATTCTGCTCGGCGTATCGGCCCGCGCGGTCCGCCTCGACGAACTTTCGGACGACGACATCGGGCTCGTTCTGGCGGAAGACGAGCAGCCAGGTCAGATAGACGGCGCCGAGGACCAGCAGGATTCCGGCCGCGATAATGGCAAGCTCGCGCCTGACGAGTGAATCACGCGCAGTGTATTGCGGAATGGTCTGGTCCATCGTGGATCACTTGTCCCGGCCGTCTATTGACCCGGGGCGCCCCCTCCCATTCCGCCTAATCCGGGAATTCCGGGCCGTGCGGAAGTAGCATCGAGCTTCCACTTACCGTTGAAGTTCTTGAAAGGCATCTCGGAGGTGTTCGTTTTCTCGCCGGCCGGGAGCCCAGGGAGGCTAACGGTCGAACTCACGGTGACGGTAGCCTTTACCTTCGCTGTATCTCCGTCTTTTGTAACCTCGCCGATCTCATATTTCTTGACGGTGATCATATTGCCGACCATGCCCATTCCCGTTACGAATTGTTCTTCGGTTACCTGGGCCTTCTGCTCGGCGGGCAGCTCGATGAGGTTATAGAACGTTTTCCAGTCTTTCTTCTGGAACGCTTCTAAGAACTGAGTCGCCGCGCGCTTTGGGGCTTGCTGTTTTTGCCAGAACCAATAGCCGAAGCTTCCTCCTCCTACGAGGAGCAGGAGAATGACAAGGACCGTCGCAACGGGGAAGCCTTTGGCTTCGCGGCCCTCCATCGCGGCGGGGCGGCTGTGAATGCTCCCTCCACGCCGCGCTCCTGGTGTCGTCGACGGGGCCGTTTGGCGCATGGTGGAGGGGCCTCTCGGCGGTCCGGCGGCCATCGGCGCTCCAGTACCAGGGTGTCCGAGCGATGATTGAGCAGAGTCGTCGATCATGTCTCCGGCGAGGGTCATTCGCTGGGGGGCCCCGCCGAGTCCCATCGGCGCCGGCGGATTCGGCTGCGAGTACGGAGACGGCGCGTCCTTCGGTATGTTATCTACCCCGGGAATGCCGGGGATGGGCATGTAATCCTCTTCACGCGGCACCGCGACTCCCGCCCCGAAGTGCTGTGGCGATGGATCGGCGCCCATAGGCGAGGTTGTTGGAAGGGGAAGCGCCGCCGGGGGAGCGTCTGGGATTCCGACGGCCGGGGGAGCTGGAGGCGGCGCCGACTGGTCGGCCCCGAGAGCGGCGAAGCATATCGAGCACTGAGTGGCGTCGTCCGGCGCGGTGGAACCGCATTTGGGGCACTGCTGCATGGGAGATTTCCTGTCCGGTGATCGAGTGGTTTAGAATCCGCGGCGTTCAGTGGCGGCGCTCGCGCTCTGCATCGTCGAGGCGTCCAGGGCTATTTTCCAGGCGCCGCCCTCTTTAGTCAGTATGTAGTGGTCTTTGAACTGGTTTGCGCCGGCCTGATAGAGCTCCTGCCCTTCCTTACGAATGGAGAGCGAAACATCCGCTTCAGCTTTCTCGCCGGAATCGGTCATCTTTGTGATGGTGTAATCCGCGAGCGTTCCGGAGAGGCCGTGAGCGATCGGGCATTTCCGGTCATAATCGCGCTTGGTGGGCCACAATCTCTTCGTGCTGGCGGATATGAGCTCGTACTGTTTGTCCACGTTGCCGGACTTCACCGCTCCGAGAAAGCTGAGCAGCGCCGTATTTGGAGTTTTGAGATGGACGAAGAAATACCAGCGCGCGAGTAGGACCAGGCCGACAAAGGCAACGACATAGATGAAGTATTCCGATAGTATCTCGCCGATTCCGCGGCCTTCGCGGCGCCGGACGGGTCTTACGCTTCGGGCCATGTTGTCTCCTAGGGCTGTTGTCTAATACGCTTAGGAATATAAAAGAATTCAGGGGTATGAGCGTGCTTAATATTATGCGCGCGTTTACTACTTCCTGCTACTTTACGCACGGAGGACCGGTTTGGGAATACCCATACTGCTGGATACGGACATCGGGACGGACATAGACGATGTGTACGCGCTGATCCTTGCCGCGGTCTCACCGGAGCTTGATCTCCGCGCGGTCACGGTTGTGAATAACGACGTGCTTACGCGCGGACGGATCGCGAAGCGGATTCTGCGGCTGCTCGGTCGTGACGATGTTCCGGTCGCAGTCGGCGAGGGGCGGTCGCTGACGCCAGGTGAGACTCGGGGCCGGCTTGGGCTGGAAGGGCGCGGAATCGATCTCAGCGGAATCGACGCGGAACGAGACTTCGCTCCATTTGACGCGGCAAAGATGATCGCCGGCTGCGCACGCCATGCTCGGGAATTGGGGAATCCGCTGACCATCGTGACGATAGGGGCGATGACGAACGTGGCGGTGGCGATCGAGCGATATCCGGACCGGGTCCGAATGGCTTCGCGGATTGTCGCGATGGCGGCGACGTTCGAAGGGTTCGGCGAGGAGAACGCTCGGACGGAGCATAACGTGGCCTGCGATCCGGTGGCCGTCGACCGTGTGCTGCGCTTCGGGCTGTCGGTGACGCTTATAGGGCTGAACGTGACGCGGCAAACGCGCATGGACCGGTCAGATCTGGACGGGATTGCCGGAATCGGAGGGCCGCTCGCGGAATCTCTCTCGGGTATGCATCGGGTCTGGTTCGAATTCATTAAGAAAGACTTTTCGCCGATGCACGACGGGCTTGCGGTGGCGGCCGTGTTTCGGCAGGACTTGATGGAGTTTCAAGATGTACTCGCCTCAGTGGACGTGGATTCCGCCGCCGTTGTGTTCAATGCGCCGGAGCTCGGCGAAGTTACCACCTGCCAGGTGGCTGTTTCCGTAGACTCGGATCGGTATCACGGGCTGTTGTTTGAGCGGGTGCGCGGCGCCGTTGAGAGGACCAGGCTGCAATGAGGAAAATCGTGAACGTGCCGGGGATTGCGGGACGAATCGAAGTGGACGCGCCGGGAATCTTCAGCGGATCCAAGCTCTTCCTGAACGGACATCCGGCTCCAAGTGGACCGAAAAGAGGACAGTACTTACTGCCGGGCCTGGATGGTTCTCAGCAGGTCGCTTACTTCAAGGGCGGCTTTCCGGACCCGATGCCGATTCTGGTTGTGGGCCAGCAGCGGATTCGGCTGGCGGAGCCGCTGACCTGGTATGAGTGGATTTGGGCCGGTTTTCCGCTGGTTTTGATATTGGTCGGCGGCGCTATCGGCGGAGGCCTCGGCGCGCTGGCGATGACGCTCAACACCCAGGTGTTCCGAATGAAAGCGCCCTTACCCGCACGGTACTTGATTTCCGGGGTGATCTCCGTGTCCGCGATTCTGCTCTGGCTATCAGTGGCCGCAGCGCTGCAGCTCCGATTGGGCCGCTAACCTTTCATGCCGGTGAGGGTGATTCCGCGGATGAAGGTTCTCTGGGCGAAGAAGAAGAGGAGGAGCATGGGGAGGGTCATGACGGTGGCGGTGGCCATGAGGAGGGTCCATTCGCTCTGGTGGCGGCCCAGGAAGGACTGGAGGCCGAGGGCGAGCGTGTACTGGCTTTCGTCGTGGAGGTAGATGAGCGGGTTGATGAAGTCCATCCAGGCGTAGGTGAAGGCGAAGAGCGCCACGGTGGCGATGGCGGGGCGGGAAAGTGGGACGATCACTCTAGAGAGGATTCCGAGCTCCGAGCAGCCGTCTATGCGCGCGGCGTCGGAGAGCTCCTGCGGAATCGTCAAGAAGAACTGGCGCAGCAGGAAGATGGAGAACGCGCCGCCGAGAAAGGCGGGGACGATGAGCGGGAGGAAGGTGCCGGTCCAGCCGAGCCACCGGAAGATGAGGAAGACCGGGAGCATCGTGACCTGGCCGGGCAGCATGATGGTCATGAGCAGAATAAAGAAGAGCGCGTCCCTCCCCTTCCATCGGATGCGGGAGAATCCGTAGGCCGGCAGTGTGGCGGAGAAGACGGTTCCGACAGTGACGAAGACGCACACCAGCAGCGTGTTGCCGAGGTACTGGAAGAAGGGGAACGACTCCAGGGCGGATTTGTAGTTCGACCAGACCACCGGCCGCGGAATCCACCGCACATCTTCCGTGAAGACCTGAGATTCCGTTTTCAGCGACGTGGTGACCATCCAGAGGAACGGAGCGAGGAAGATCAGGGAAAGAGCGATGAGCGCAGCGTAGGTTGCGACTGAGGAAAGCAAGCGCTGGGCGTTAGGCGTTGTAGAGGACGACGAAGTTGAACCGGACATGTCGCTCGATTTCGCCGTTCGCGGGGTGACGCCCTTCTGAAGCAGCGGTTCAGTCAGACAATTCCGCCTCGAGGACTGTGCCGGGACTTACCAACTCTCGGATTCTCAGGTTGGCGTCCCAACGCCCCTCCTCCCTCATCCAACCCGGAGTTCGGTCGAGCTCATTCAACTGCTTGACGGCCCGGCGGCGACATAAGCTGCAAGGGCCATTCTCATAGAGGAGAAGCATCGACCGCTCTGAGTCCGGAGTTTTATTCTCCTCGAACACATGTCCGGCAGCCATTCCTAGGAAGTGATATTGGTCGACGGTCGGCCCCCCACTCCCCGATCCTGGTGGGGGCGTTGGGACCTCGAGCATCCGTTCGATTAGGATGTGATCACTCTTCACATAGTTGCGCTGCAGTAGGCTAACACCGTAGACCCACTTGTCAGGATCGGCTTGAAGCTCTAGGGCGAACTGACGGACGTCCGGGTGGCGAATCTGCTCCAGCGCGTCGAGCGCCGCGTATGGGACCGACTCGCCATCGCCGCGCGCCAGGTCCACGAGCTTGCTGTGATCAAGCGGAAATGCGCGCTTACGAAACATGCGAAGGCGATGGAGCAACATCCCCATGTCCAATTCGGCCAGCAGGTCCGTAGCAGCCCGCACTAAATCCTCATCCGTCGCCCGCTCCCCCCAACTGGCCAGTCGAATTCGGCTTATCTTGGCGTCTTGGCGAAGACAGTCCATGAGCGTGTCGTAAGATTCATATTTCGGGCGGGCTCTTTTCCCGCGGGCTTTCTGGTAGAGAGCGCGGCATCCGAGGACTCTATCCCAGGCATCGCGAATTCCACTGTCTCTGTCTATCTCCTCGTTAATCCACGCGAATGCAGCGTCCTTCCCCTCCCGCTCTTCCAGCGCTTGATACCAGTCGTCGAATTCGTAATCTTCGGCTTCGTAGCCCGTTTCGCGTTGAATCCGGATAACCTCCTGGATGGCAGTGAATCCGTCGAGGCGGATTAGCTCTTCGTCGCCGGAGAAGTCAATCCTGAGCGCATTTCCGCGGAATCCTTGCCACATCGCAGCTTTGATGGATTCATCGCCGTTCTTCGCCAGACGGTAGGCGATGCCGGCGATCTGGGACGGGCTCTCCTCGTCGCCGGGATGCAGGAGCGAGTGGATGATTCCATGGCGATAGTAGTCGACGTCCCCGGTCGCCTGAATCAGGTCGTAGAGGTACTGGTCACGGAGTTCCTCACATTGTCGGTCGTACGCGAGATTGTGGCGGCAGGCATGGAGGATCGGTTCTCGGAAGGCTATGTGGTAGTGATTCCGCGCTAGCAGTACGGCGCGGCCGAGGCCTTTGCGGAGCATGTCGGCAAGGTCGTTACGGTTTGTAGCTAGTTCGGGCATGCGATTATTGTACTTGTGGGATTGCAGGCGGCGGTAAAGCAGATCCTTCGACGAAAATGCTGTCTCAGGATGACGGGTGTTGATGGGTTCATTGCTTGGAGTTACCGTTAAACGCGCGTGGATAAGATCGCCGGATTCTTCGACGGTGAGGCTGTCTCAGACTGACGTCAAAAAGCGGAGTACGTCTTAGAGTTAGGGGGCGGGGATGGTGTATATCTGGTCGCGGTAGGCGAAGGAGATGCGGCGGGAGTCGGGGGTCCACTTTAGGAGCCAGGGTCCTCCGCGACGGCCGCGGCGTCGATCGCCGGTCCACTGGACGGTTCCGACTTCCCGCGGGGCGGTGTCGTTGGCGTCGATTACCTGGAGGGAGCCGAGGCGCTGGTCGCGGATTCCGAAGCCGGTCAAGAGGGGGCCGAGGAGGCGGAATCCGGACGAGGGTTCCTGGCTCCAGAGGGTGAGGGCGAGGCGGGTGGAGTCGGGTGAGAGGCCCAGGCCCATGGCGGCCATATGCGGCGGGATCGGGATCGTGCGCTTCTTCACCTTGCCGGTGTGAAGGTCAAGCTGTGCAATCTCTCCCCGCCAATAGGTCATTGGGCGGCGTATCGCCACGGTGACTTTGCGAGGGGAATCCGAGTGGAGAATCTGGACCGGGTCTGAGATACCGGTAAGGGGGCGCGCCACGGCGTTAAGCGGATGCACTTCCGCAACGTAGTATGACCCCTGCGATGTAATCTCAGCCCACTCGTTGTCACTTCCGACCCAGGCAGCGGTCGGGCGGCGGTACGGATCGAACGGCTGGTACTTCTGCGGGAACGACCGCCCGGTCTTAAGGTGGTGAGTTATCCAACGGAATCTAGGGCCGTCTTGCTGGCCCCATAGGAGACGGGAACCGTCGGGAGAGAGACGCCAGGAGCCGCGGAGCTCGGTCTGTGTGTACGGGGTTGGAATCGAGGGGAGGGCGGTGGCTTCGCCGGAATCGGCGTTGACCTCGAAGGGACGATACGTACCGGAATTGTTCTGCAGGGTGATCAGCTTGCGGTCGTCGATCCAGAAGAATTGCCCGGTTCGGCCCTTGGTTCCGGGGACGGGTGTGGCGGCGGGGATGAGAGTGCCTTCGGAGCCGGCGCGGGTGTAGGCCGCGGACAGTCCCAATGCTGCCGCCACGCCAAATGCCCAGAAGGTTGACCGCGTCGAGATGGTCCTCACGTTCGCCTCACTCGCACAGTCCGATTTTAGACGGTTCCTCGGGTTTTGGCAAGCGAACGGCGATTAAGATTAAGAGTAAGAGAAAGATTAAGATTCGGGGTCGGGCGGGCGGAAGGTCCAGTATTTGTTGGCGAAGAAGTTCCAGAACGCGACTATTACGATCGCAGCGGCTTTGGCGATATTCCAGTGCGCCTCGGCGGGATTCGTCGGGTTGATGATATTGCCGGTTAAGAGGAAGAAGACGACCTTCATGATGGCCAGGTTCAGGGCGAGGCCGATGATGTTTACGACGACGAATTTGGCGTACTGGACCCGCTTCCGGCTGGGGTTCAGGCCTCGGAAAGTCCAGAGGCTGTTCCAAGTGAATCCGTTGGTTACGGCCACGGAGAACGAGATAAGCTGGGCGAGTATCCAATGCCATCCGAGGCCGTAGGTGAGGAACTTGGCGATGCCCACGTCCCAGGCCATGCTGGTGAGGCCGATGAGGCAGAACTTGACGAACTGCTGAACGCCTCTCCTCTGGAGCAAGGCTTTGAGCCATTGAAGCATGGCGGGAGATGGTTTCGAGGAGGTTTCTACCAAGGGTTTGCGGGTTGTCGGCGAGCGTTTCGGAAGGTCAGAGAATTATACCATCGGTCCGGAATGAAGACCCGGATAATTGATTCTTGACTCGGCGTGGGGTTTCTGCAATAATGTCGCAGCCGGAATCGCCGGCACTCAGGAGGAGTCCTTTATGTCTACTGCCGTCACGGTTGAAGTTTACGTGACCGCGGCTTAGAACCACTCCACATCTTCGAGCTCTTGCGGAATCCGCAGAAGCGGCCCTGACTATTCGCAGCGGCCCATCCGGATTCTTCGTCTGTCTCGGGCTGTGGGCGGTTACGCCCGCGGCCCGTTTTGACGTTTCGACGAAGGATCGTCCGGGATGGGCCTTTTTGACGCCTGTTTTCTCCGGGCGCTCCCGGCTGATGAGTGAGTAGGTGAGTAGGTGAGTAGGTCGTCCACCCTTGACTTACTCACGTACTCACCTACTCACCACTCACCAAATCGAGGAGAGACTCCGTTGAGAGAGAAGACGCGGAACCGAGGGAGGCGCAGCAATGCGCCGAACTGGTTCCACTGCATCCGATGTTCGCGGCCAGTCGCCGCGGACGCGTGCGGGACCGAGCATCGGAATCACTGCCCATGGTGCTTGTGGAGCCGCCATGTGGACGAGATTCCGGGGGATAGGGAATCGGCGTGCCATGGCGCGATGGAGCCGATCGCCGTCTGGGTTCGCCCGGGAGGCGACTGGGCGATAATTCACCGCTGCCGGACGTGCGGGGAGCTGGAATCTAACCGAATTGCCGGGGACGACAACGAGCTGGCGCTCGTTTCGCTGGCGGTTCGCGCTATATCCGCGCCGCCCTTTCCGCTAGAGCGGCTGCAGGCTTCGGTGGAATCCGGGGTTGGGTAGGCGTTCAGGCATTCAGGTGATCGTTCGGACTTGTCGGACTCGTCGGACCGGTCGGACGGACTGTAATGTCTACTTCACGATTAGGACGGCGCAGTGGGCGTGGTGGGCTATGCGGTCGGAGATGCTGCCGAGGAGGAAGCGTTCTACCGCGCCCGCGCCGTGGTTGCCCAGGACTATGAGCTCGGTTTTTTCTTCATTGGCAACCCGCAGGATGACTTCGGCCGGAGAGAATCCGATCTCACGGCGGACGGTGTAGGCGGCTCCGACGCTCTCGAGCGCCGCGGTCGTCCGCTTGACGACTGCTTCCTGCACGCCCTCATTAGGAGGTTCCAGCATCGCGGAGTCGAGGCCAACTGCGCCTACCGCGGCAACGGGGGCCACCGGGACCTGGAAGACGTGGAGGGCAGTAATGTGGGCGGCGAATCCTTTGGAAATCTCGGCCGCGACGCCAGCGGCTTTGAGCGACTGCTCGGATCCATCTGAACACAACAACACTTTTGAAAACATCGCCTGTCTCCTCACCCATAGATTCCGCCACTCGTCCCCGGAATCCTTATTCCGACCCTTCGCGCAGGGCCTGCAACATCAATGCCCGGACGAGCGGATTCGGTACGAAATGGTCTCGGAAAAACGTGTCATCTCCACTGAAATACAGGCTGAGTGCGCTAGCGGTGGCGGCGGAGCGCGAGACGCCGGCATCGCACTGAATGACGAACAGCGAAACACCGGATTCCTTCTTCTGCCGAACGAAGGTTGCGACCTGCCTCGCCATATCCGAATCAAAAAAAGCCGTGCGGATTCCGGCAATCGTATGAACGGGCTTATCAGCGTCTCGAGGTCGGAGAAATGAAGCCGAAGCGCCCCGCGGCAAGGCTCGTCCTCCCTAAGGGCCGGATGTGGAAGATCCGGATTCGTAATCGAAACGACCGCATATGGTTCCGTATGCGAGCAGTCGCGGATAAGCGACCGGCTCAATACCTGCAGCCCTATACCACGCCCGCGATATATCTCTCTAGAGAAATCTAGACTCATGTTGATTAAGCCTAGCTGCACTCCTGGCACAAACCCCGGTTTTCACGCTCACGCACTATTCAATACGCAATAAGCAGTACTTTTCGCTACCCGCGCGTATGTTATAATGGTCGCCGGAGACTTTTCTATGAACTTGATTCCTATTGCGCCGGGTGACCGGGTGGAGCTGCGCAAGGCCCACCCGTGCGGGAGCCATGAGTGGACGGTGACCCGCACCGGCGCGGATATCGGCCTCCAGTGCGAGGGATGCGGCCGGCGCGTAATGCTGGACCGCGAAGAGTTCGAGCGCCGAACGCGCAGGATACTCACCACGCCGGCGGCTGTGGGGACTGAGTTTTGTTAGGACGCAGCCCGGTCATTGACCGGCTGGCGTTATTCGCCCTCGCGCTGTACGTTTTAAGCGTGGGATTGGTTTGGCAGAAGCGCAGCGGCGCGGCTACCCTTGCCCAGGATACTCCACCTCAGATTGAGCAGCCGACTCCTCCGAAGAAGCTATCCGGCCCCGTAAGAATCACCTTTGACATCGAGAAGGTTGAAAAGGAGCCGGCCTCCGTTTACTCCGCTTGTGGAATCCCGACTCCGTCCGAGGGTCTTCCAGCCCCTTGGAAGAAGTGGGTCGCCTTCGAAGGGAAGCGACTCAAGTCCACTTCCACGGAATCAGATGTCCCCGCGTTTGCGGTTCGCACGCCGGAAGGCGCGGCGCTTTGTGTGACGAATCACACAGATGGGCTGGCCGACGTCCGCGTGAACGCACGGCTCTTGCGGGGGGTCTATACTATCGAGAGGATCGTTCTGGAGCCCGAGAACGGGGCGCAGGTTTTGGGTGTTGAACGGCTTCAAGGGACATTGCTCGATAAGGCCGCAACCGTGCGAAAGGTCGGAGCGGTTCCAGCCCATGCAATCGCGGTGTACCGGTTTGTCAATCGTTCTCAGCAGGCGTTGAGCGCTTTCCGAGGAGCGCAGCATCGAATAAAGGGGTTCAAGGCGGGCAACGGCGCGCAGTACGGGTGGCTGATGGTACCTTTCAGCGAATGCGGTTCCAATATCGCCATAGTTGCGCGCGGAATCCGATCGGATAACCGATACGACGTGCTTAAGCACGTACATCGAGCGATACTGACGACAGCGCACACCCAGGCGCTGTGCCGTAACTTTACCGGTCAGGGGCGCATTGATAAGGAGACTGGGGACAGCCTCGCGACGAAGCTGGATTTGTTGGATGAGGCGCTCTCCGAGCTTAGCGTGGCGTGTTTGGGTCTGGCGCCGGAGACCGTGATGCACCCGGTGTCCTCTTCCGGAGCCTGCAAAGTGACGGTGTCGGTAACGAATTCCGGCAGCCGGACCATAAACTTTGTTAAAATAGGGGCGCTCGGAGAGGGCGCGCTGAAGGTATCGCCGAATGAGTTTGCAACGTTTGGGTCGGTTCGGCCCGGTGAGGCGGCACGGGCGACGTTCGACGTTCAGTGGGGTAAGCCTGAACAGCTCGGTAAGCTCGCAGCGCACTTCGGCTACCTTTCGGGCAAGCTGCCCGTTCGAGTGCGGCTGCGCCCTGCGATCTGAGGGATTCTACCGCGGATGTCACGGATGGCGCGGAGATTCCGCGGAGCTTTGTTGAGTGTGGAATTCGGGTGTTCATCGTGCTGAAGGACTAGCAGGGACGGAGATCCTGCTCTACGCGCTCCCCGGTGACGTTTGCTCATCAGAATCTGCTCTGAATTCTGCACATTTTCACTTAGACAATACTAGACGACGGTTTACCGCACCGGCTCGCCTTTAAGGGGGGGGCCCAGGAAAGGTTCGAGTTAGAGATGCACACCCGCATTCTTCAATCCCTGGCGCGGCTGATCGCGGCCGGTGGATTCCTGGCGCTTTCAATTCCGGTTCTCGCTGCGCCTACCGTTCGGTTCGACCTGAAGGAAGGCGCGAAGCTTAGCGACGTCACGACCATCGTGGCGCGTGTCACCAGCAACGTCGACGTTCAAAAGGTCGAGTTCTACGTGGATGAAAAGCTGGTGAATACGGACAGCAGCACGCCTTACACGCTGGACCTCGATACCCTCGAATTGACCGAAGGTACTCATAAGCTGACGGCGACGGCATTCGATGCCAAGGGCAAGATGTCGGCGAACATCACCGTGCAAGTGGACAACGAGCTGAGTAAAGGGCCTGACTATCATTCGGACCAGGCGATGGCGGCGCTAAAGGACCAGGACATTGAAAAGGCGGCGAAACACGCGCGCCGGGCGCTCAAGATTGCGCCGACGAATATGAGGGCCGCCCGCGCTCTCGCCCAGATCCACCGGCAGAAGCGGGAGCTTTCGCAAGCGATCGCCGTGCTCGAAGCCGCCAACATCCCGGACACTGACATCGAGACCCGAACAGACCTGGTGGCTCTCTACGTGGCACGCGCGGGCACAGGCGATTCCAGCGTGGAGTTCGCGCAGTGGTCCGGCAAGGCGGCCACCGCCTATACCAAGCTGCTGGCAGCCAAGCAGGCTATCTTGGCTGCTTCCGGAACGGGCGAAGAGGGGGCGATTCAGCGCGGAGACATTGCGTTCGCGATGCGCGACTGGCCGGCCGCCATCAAGGAATACCAGAAGTGCGGTCTCAAGGACGATGCGCCGCTGGAGTGCGTTCACCGGTTGATCGCAGCCTACATAAGCGGGGGCCGAGACAAGGACGCTCGCTACCAGGTGAACGGTCTCAAGCGCACCAAACGGGCCGACGAAGTGACGCGAGCCCTGGAGGGTTATCTATTCCTTCGGGACAGAGACTTCGCCAAAGCCAAAGAGGCGGTGCAGGAGGGCGTGGACAACAACGTCGTGCCCGCGCTAATCGTGGCTGGATATGCCGAAGTCGGACTTGGGAATCGACGGCGCGCAATGGAGCTTGCCGCGAAGGCCGCGGCGGTGGCTCCCGACGTGCCGGACGTGCTGATTCTGCGCGCCTATACGCTCACCGACCCGATCGATGCGGACAAATCAGTAGTGAAGGCGCTCGAATTTGACCCGAGCCTGCCCGAGGCGTATGCCGTGCGCGGGTACCAGACGATGGGCGGAATGGCTACGGCCCGACGGTACCAGGCGGCGGACCTGTACTTCGACCTGGCGCTAAAGCGCGACCCGAACAACACGTATGCGTTGATGGGGTCCGTTCTCAGCCTGCTCGGCCAGAAGCGCCCGCAGGAGGCGGAGCCGATCATCAATCAGCTCATGCAGCTCGAGAAGGACCGCCGCGCGCCGGACCTGCTCGTATCGCGGGCTCTGTGGGCGAACATGGCGGACAAGACCGCGCAGATGACCCTGGACCTGGAGCAGGCGCGCCGGCAGGACACGGAGCGGTGGGGCGACATCATCGTCCCCGAACCGCCGGAGCTCATCTCCCGCATCTACCGCTACCGCTTCCCAGTCATCCTCTCCCCCGCAAGTCTCTACCCGACCCCGAAGGCTGGTTAAGAGAGCGAGTAGGATCTTGTAATCCAGGCCCGGTGGAATTGTCCGCCGGGCCTTCCCTTTCAGCCTCCGAAACGGAGAAGGTCTCCGCAGGGAAAAGTTTGTCGCAGGAGATGGGCAACCTGTCGCGAATGGTGCGCCATCAACTTAGGCGCGATTTCAACGCCTGATTCAGGAGCGCATGATGGTCCGATGTCAGTACTACCTCGCAGCCGGAACGCTCGTGCTTTCCGGCATTCTATTGCTCGGCGCCACTACTCTCAGCGGACACGGGTCACCGCAGAATCAGCCTCCACCGGCAGGCGTTAAGTCCTCCAAGTACTTCAAGAACATCAAGATCCTCAAAGACCTTCCGGCGAACCAGATGATTCCGGTTATGCAGAAAGTCAGCGCCTCGCTGGGGGTGAAGTGCGATTTCTGCCATGACTTGAAGCGAACGCCGGGCGGGCAGCCAACCGGGTTCGAGAAGGACACCAAGAAGTATAAGAACGTGGCGCGGCAGATGATGGTGATGGTTCAGGACCTGAACAAGCGGCACAAGGTGCTGGAGAACAAGATTACGTGCTTCACCTGCCACCACGGTAAGGCAGAGCCGGTAAACCAGGTCACGATGCCGCCGCGCAGGCCGTGAGGTATTGGACGTTATCCTGAATGCAGTGAAGAAATCCGGCGGCTTGCGATACGAGGGGTACGGGCCGGATTCTTCACTCCGTTCAGAATGACGTCAACGGCCAGCCCCCTCATTCCCTCTCCTTCGCGCTCTAGTCATGATTTGGCAGAGTTGGAAGGGTGGGGTTTTTGGCCCGATGGTCTACACGCTCGCCCTTTTCCATTGAGCGGAATTCGCGGGTGAAGGCGAGGAGGTTTTCGGCGGCGCTTTCTACGATGGCGCGGCCTTTTTCTTTGCTGGCGAGAGTGGGGGCGCCGGAGACGCCGGTGGGGGTGGCGGAGCTGGTCCACTGGACGAGTTTGACGGGAGGCAATGGTTTGGCGAGGTCGACGGAGAGGAACTTCGAGCCCTGTTTGCCGGATGCGCCGCCGTAGTGGTCTTGCGCCTTGTCCATCTGGACGCGGGATTCTTCCAGGTAGAGGTAGGCGGAGGTCTCCAGCTCGCAGGCGTGGGCGGCGCCGCCGGGGCCGGATTCGCGGATTCCGTTATACGCTTCCACGGCGAGGTTGGTCCACATGGTGGAGGCGACCAGGGCATCGGTCTCGAGCGTTGCGCGGCGGGCGATGAATTCGCAGAGGTGCTCGTTCGAACCGTGGCCGTCGACGATGACGATGCGGTCAAATCCGGCGTACGCGACGCTCTTCACCACGTCGAGGCAGTATTCGATGAAGTGATGGTAGGTGACGTGGATGGTGCCGGGAAAGTCCTGGGCGTGCTCGTTGTAGCCGTATGGGATCGTCGGCATTACGAGGATTTCATGTGGCGCGCGCCGCGCCGCTGTCAGGCATACCGACCGCGCCAGGAAGTTATCCACATCCAGCGGCAGATGATGCCCATGCTGCTCAGTGCTTCCGATGGGCAGCAGCAGAATCTTCCGCGCCAGCGCCGCCTCATTGATCTCCGGCCAGGTCAGCTCATCGTAAAGGAATTTGTCCAGGGAATCCATGGCGTCTTTGAGAGTGTCCGGGCGGGCAGTTCCGCCGGGAGTATAATACCCGTGAGCATCGGCGGTTACTCGGCGAGGTGGAGAGACATGGGACCGAATGAGACTGCAGAACATCCGGGGTTAATTCTCAAGCAGCGGTTTCTCGAACCGCTCGGCATCTCTACCTCCGACCTGGCGCAGAGTATCGGCGTGTCTGTGCGCCGTGTCTCTGAGCTAATCAAAGGCCGCCGCCTCTCGCTGGATATGGCCCACCGGCTAGCGTTCTACTTCCAGGTTCCGGCCGTTTGGTTCCTCGAGATGCAGGCCCGCTTCGACGCCCAAACGGTCACAAATCTGAACGACATTCGAAAAAGCGTCCGGCCGATAGAGGATCCAGATGGATTCATCATCACGCCCGGAGGAGCATTGCCGCTTCAAAAGTCAAAGGGTGGGCCTCCCACCACGCTCATGGTTCCTGTTTCCGAGGAGCTTTTGACCCGACTCCGAGCCCAGGCAGCGTTGTCGAACCGGAAGGTGAACAGAACGCCAAAAGTCATCACTCTGCCGGATGGAACTCCGATTCTTACGGGCGATTGACGATGGCGGATTCACTCGAGCCGCTTGCGGAGGTCGTTTCGGCGGACATTCTGCTCGACGCTATCGAATCCTCAAAGACCTTAACGAGTCTCGGAATCCCCCACGCCCTAATCGGCGGACTGGCAGTAGGCATGCATGGGCATCCGCGCGCGACAAAGGACGTGGACTATCTCGTCGGTCCGGAGGCGTTTGTCAGAATGACGCCCGTTCTCCAGTTTCGCGAAGAGTTGGGTGCAATTGTGAGAATAGGCGTCATTGATTTCATGCCGATTCCGCAAAAGTATCTCGATCTGGCGCAGGTCCTCCAGATTCCGGCCGAAGGCGACATACCAATCATTGCCGCGGAAGGCTTGATACTGCTTAAGCTCGATGCCAATCGAC
>JBKJZI010000264.1:0-5548 GCA_046715155.1 Chthonomonadales bacterium
GGGCCCAACTCAGTCATCGTGGGTCGATAAAACTGGGGTAGGCCCCGAGACTGCTACTGCTGGATACGAGGCTCCCAGAGCGTATAGCCCCACGCGTTCAACGCGGGATTGAACTCGCAGCGCTCAAGGTTGTTTCTCTTCATCGCTTTCGCGTGACCGTCGACCCAGGCAATGTTCGCCAGACCCGATACACTGGCCGCTTTACCCCGGCGGCCTTCTCCCCGGTGGGCATACCACACCCACCCGGTATCCGAATTCACGTCCGGCGTACATGGAGTTCCGGGATAACTGGGCCAGACGCCCGTATTTCCTACCGACAACGACATAGAACTGTCGTAATCCCACACGCTATCACCCGCCAACATTACCGTTTCAGCCGGTCGAGGCATGGCAGCCAGGTTGCCGCCAACCCTACTCCAGAGGCGGATGATCCGGATGTTGATGGCCATCTGCCCTACCACCCCGTAGTAGACATCCACCTTCTGCGGATCGTAAGGGCCTCCATAAACGATGCCGGACGAAGCGGCTGCGCCTACGGCCGACGGCCAGTTGGTCCGGCCGAGTTCGGGGCAGTACCCTATCTCGTGGTTCTTGATGTAGGGAACTACGACATTGGAGAACATTACCTTGGACGCCTGCAGCCCAAGCGGCGACAGGGTAGCGTCGCCCCAGTCCGGCGTTAGCCCGTTAGGTTCAAGCCAGCTAATTCCGTTATTGTCGAGCTGGGGAATGACTTCGTCATAATCCTGAGCATACATTAGCACGCCCAGAGAGTACTGCTTGGTATTGCTAAGACAACTGATGGTCCGCGCCGAGGCTCGGGCCTGCGCGAACACGGGGAAGAGGATCGCCGCCAGAATGGCGATAATGGCGATCACTACGAGCAATTCGATGAGCGTAAATGCACGCTTCTTGTCAGACATGCTAATCCTCCAACAGTAATGGGACGAAAAGTAGTTCTCAGTTTATGGCCGAAGCCTCGACTTTTACGATCCGGTTCGAGATTCCTCCTTTCGCAGTCCAAATTGGGCTGCCCCGCGCGCGTCGGCGAGTATCGAGTATACTGCGGCCGCGAGCGGTCGAGTACTCCTGCCAGTATAAGAGCAGTGTGTAGCAACTGTCAAGTAGACAAACAAGAGGGTGTTGTCGCGTTATCTCTATCGACGGCCGCCGGGCAGCACGCCGGTCTGCACGCCAGGAGGGGCGGCCGTGGGAGTGACGGGGGCGACACTGCCGCCCGATTGTTTCTGCGATCCAACCGCTACTTCAGCGCTAACGTCAGGACCTTCCGATACTTCCTCATTCCTATTACAACCGGCAGCCACGATTCCGCTCACCGCAGCCAGCGCCAACATCATTCGCACGCGGATCACGGCACCTGCCCGAAGACCGCGTTGTGCTCGCCCCAGAGGTATATCTCCGGATTGGTCAGGCGGACGGAGAGCTGATCTACGCCGGGACCAAAGTTCGTGCCGGCGTACATAGCTCCGGACTTCAGGGCCTTCGCGTGTCCGTCCACCCATCCGACATTGACGACCTCGTGGTGGCGGTCCAGAGTCCAGCCGATGTGGTTTGGCTTTGGCCCTGGAATCGTCCAGTCCCAGCCGCCGACTCGCGAGCCATTCACCCAGGTACAGGTGTGCGGCGCGGGGAATACGGCGGCGAACTGCGCGGGCGCCTGCACGGTCGCATACCCCGGATTCGAGCTGCTCGGCTGATTGCCTAACTGAAGTGAAGAATCCGTAAGGCTGATGGTCGACGCCGGCCGGCTCACGGACGCCAGCGATACGCCGATGGTGTAATCGCAGTCCCACCAGGTGCTAAGGCCCAGGTAGTTGTAGCCGATGTTCGGCCATATCATCTGGTTGCCCCACCAGGAGAACTGGCCCGATCCCCAGACTGAGAGTGGGTCCGGCGCGCTGGGACAGCGGAATATGGACCAGTGCTTGATGTACGGTTCGTGCAGCTTGGGCCACCACCACTGAGCGGGAGTGCCGGTGTTCGTGACCCAAAACGGCGCCATCACCTCATCATAGTCCTGCAGGTACATCTGCCAGGCCGTGTTGGCCTGTTTTATGTTCGAAAGACAGGATATCGCCCGGGCCTTCTCGCGCGCCTGCGCAAAAACCGGGAACAAGATAGCGGCCAGAATCGCGATGATCGCGATAACGACGAGGAGCTCGATCAGGGTGAATCCGCGCTTGCTTAAGGACAAGGTTGGTCCTCCGTAGATGTTCGTCTGAGGTAGAGTTCTGGGCAGCAGATTGCGGTCGGTCAGTCGCATTTATAGACCCTCGCACACGGCGGAAGGTTACCGGGTCGGTCGAGGTTCTTCGGACGAAAAGAAAATGGAGCGGAGGAGCTTGCGCTCCTCCGCCCGGTGTTACGGTTACGGCTGAAGTTCGGGTCAATGCCAGCCGCTACTTGGTTTGGGGTCCTCCACCCATGGTGGGGGGCGCCATCGGGCGGCCCTTCATCGGTGAGACTTCCGGCTGCGCGTTGGGGTTGCTGGGTGGCGGCGCCGCCATGTCCAGCTCCGTCTTCTTCGGCCCGCAGCCGATCATCACCGCCATAGACGCCACCATCGATCCAAGCAGTACCGATCTAAGAACCCGGCTTCGCATTACTCCAGGTCCCACAGATACTGGGTGCGATCCGTAATGAAGATCTGACCCGGGTTCTTGTTGATGTTCCAGTCGGTTCCGGCGGCGAGCTGGCCGGGCCGCATGAACTTCGCGTGGCCGTCCGTAAAGGTAACGTTGCCACCCTCAGCGTGACGCGGGCGGAAGAATCCCATCCGAGTCCTGGTGGTGGTTCCGTTGAGGGAATACCATAGGTCGCCGTTGAACGGACCCCAGTCGCCGTAGGTGCAGCAGTCAGGGGCGGTCCAACCGGCCGGGGCATAGACAATGTTCGTACCCAGTTGGTCCCGAATGTCCGGCATAGCGTCCTGGCCGGTTTCAGCCAGTAGCACAGTCTGTGCCGGTTGGTTGATCGCCGCGAGGCCGGTCGGTGGACCGAACGCGTTGCCGGCGATCTGGATGTTGGCGCAAGTCCCTTCGGCGCGGTTGAGGTAGGTGGCGTTGTACCCGTACTGCACGAAGTAAGCCCAGTTCTTGGACCACCGGAACTGTGGGAGGTCCCAGGAGAGGGGCAGCCGACCACCGCCAGCACCAGTCGGGCAGTACATAATGTCCCAGTTCTTCATGTAGGGCTGGATGCGCTCGGTCCAGATCATCCAGCTGTTCCACTCGATGGCCAGGGGCATGACCTCGTCGTAGTCCTGTACATACATGGCGATCGAAGTGGTGAGCTGCTTGCTGTTGGAAAGACAAGCCGTCTGGCGGGCCTTTTCGCGCGCTTGCGCGAAGACCGGGAAGAGGATTGCAGCCAGAATGGCGATAATCGCAATCACAACGAGTAGTTCGATGAGCGTGAATGCACGCTTTGACACAGACATCCTAGAACCTCCGTAAACGTTTAAGGTAGATAAGTACAGGGGGCACGCGCCGGAAAGGCGCATCACAAGGAGATGAATCGGCTACACAGGCCTCCTTCCGCCCATAAAGATGGGCAGCAACCACCGCCGTCGCCTGCGAGCCTCGGGGGTTTTGCTATTATACCACGGATGAGTTAGAGGTAACCAAGGAGCGACTGGTCTCCTGCAGACCTTTACTTCCCTGTCACCAGAATACTGAACGAGCGACTGTTTGTCCCGTTGCATTCATATAAACGGGCGAGCGGTCCATCGGTTACACAGCGTCTTAGAATCCGGGTTTCAGATTTGAGCAATCCGTCCGCAAATTCGCCCGCCTGGCGACGGCGGTTCATGATCCTTGCGGCAGTCCTCGGACTGACGGCGGCTTCGGCTGCGGTTGTGATTCTACTATTGCCGCGAAGGCATTTATCTCCGCCTCCGGGAGAGCCCGATCCCCAGGCTAAGGTGCGCGCGTTCGTTTCCAGAATTGCCGCCAACCCGCGTGACGTGCAGGCAAGACTTCAGCTCGGATTGCTGCACCTACAGAACGCGCACTATATGGCTGCTCTGGAGGAGCTGAAGCTGGCGCGGTCCCACGGTGAAGATTCCCCCGAAACGATCGCCGCCTTAGGGCGCAGCCTGGCGCGTCTGGACCGATTCGACGAAGCCCAGAGGGAGCTTGGGCCGGCAGTCGAGAGAAATCCTAAAGACCCACACCTAACCGTGGGCCTTGCTTCAATCCTCGCGGTACAGGGAGATCGAAAGTCCGGTTCAGCGCTCTTGAGATCATTTGCGGCGCGCGCCGGCTATCTTTCCGAAACCCGAATTAAGGGCGGTGAAGCGCGGGAGGTATTGCTCCTGATGCGGGCGCTAAACGCGATGGGCGATTCTGAGACAGCCGGCAAGCTCGCCGAAGCAGCTTTGGGCGTGGAGCCCAGGGCGCCGGATGCCTACATGGTCTCGGGCCAGAATCTTCTCGCTCGCGGCCAGGTTGAGAAAGCCGTGGAGCGATTGACGCGCGCTTCCGAGCTGATGCCCGAATCCGCGCAAGCTCGCGAGCTGCATGGCGATGCTCTTGCCGGGCTGGACGCGCGCAAAGATGCCGCATTGGAACGCTGGCTCGCAGCGATGGAGTTGAAGTCGCGTCGCCCGGAAACTTATTTTCGCGCAGGGGAAGTTCTGGCGGGCAGAAGGGAGTTCGAGGCGGCTGCCGCAGTCTACACTCGCGCTGGTGTGAACACGTCGAATCGCGTCGAAGCCTTCAGCCGGGCCGCGGCGACCTGGGAACAGGCGGGCAGCAAGACTCAGGCGCTCTACTGCCGCGCCACGGCGGCGGCCGCCGCCCGGAAGCATAAGGATGCGCTCGAACGATATCGAGAATTGTCGAGACAACCGGAATCCGAGTGGAGGAAGCGCGGGTTGGACGGAGTGGCCGAGATGTACCGCGTGCTCGGCAAGCCGCGGGAGTTTCTGCACGCCGCCAGGGAAGCCGCCTTCACCCAACGCGCCCCGGACTATTTGAGGATCGCTAACGCGTACCTAATGCTCGGCGATGCGGCGAACCGCGAGCGGCATCTCCGCCAGGCGATGGCGAAGGACCCGAACCTTGCCGGAACGGTCTACTCCGAGCTCGGTGCGTCCGCGGAACGGAAGGGAGATCTGAAGCTGGCAATCGATCTCTATGAGAAGGCTGTCGAGGCTGCTCCGGGTGATTCCGCTTCCTGGCTCGGCCTCGCGCGCCTGAACTTGAAGCGCTCAGGTTCGGAATCCGCAATCCGGAAGGCCGTGGAGTGCGCCGGTCGCGCCGCGGCGGCCGGGCCGACCGATTCCGCCGCCTTCGCGCAGCTCGGCGAAGCGCTCAGTATCGCAGGCGATTCCACCCGAGCGAAACAGGCGTTTCAGCATGCGGTCGATCTCGCTCCTCGGAATCCCGCCCACTACCGCCGACTTGCCGCGGAGCTGCGGAAACTACGAGAAGAGAAAGCCGCGGCGGAGTGCATGGCGCTCGCCCAATGGTGGGAAGGACGGGGGAAGTAGGCTGTGGAAGTGTGGAAGTGTGGAGGTATGGAA
>JBKJZI010000265.1:0-7427 GCA_046715155.1 Chthonomonadales bacterium
GCCCCCTCCTTACGAAGGAGGGGGTTGGGGGAGGTTGATGAATCCGGATTCGCTGGCGCGGCTTGCGGAGGTCCTCGCGGATGTGCGGGCGACAACGAAACGTTTAGAGAAGCGGCGGATTCTGGTCGAGTACCTTCGCTCGCTGGATGACGAGGCTCTGCCCCATGGCGCGCGCTTTCTTTGCGGTCGGACGTTTGCGCGATGCGATTCCAGGAAGCTTTCGCTCGGCGGAGCCGCCTTCACCACGGCGTTGCTGAACGCGCACCCTACCCTCACCGACCTAGAGCTGCACGCAGCCTGGCTCCGCCATTCGGACCCCGGGGACACGGCCTGGGACGTATGGCAAGGCGAAGAGCCCGTGGGCGTCCCGCTGACTTTGGCGGAGGTGGCGGAAATCTTCGACAACCTCAGTCGCGCGAAAGGTCCGACCGCAAAGGTGCCCCTACTGGCGGACTCATTCCGCCGAATGAACGCCGAAGAGATCCGCGCCTTTGTCAAGGTGATGCTGAGCGAGCCGCGCATCGGCGCTCAGGAAGGCACCATCGAGGATGCCGTAGCCCACGCCTTCGACCTCGCTCTCGATAGTGTGCGGGCCGCAAATCGCCATCGCGCAGATATTGGCGCCGTGGCGCTGGAAGCCAGACACGGCACGCTGGAGGAGGGCGGATTCACGTACTTCACCCCCGTCGATCCGATGCTCGCCCACCCGGTCGAAGGTCCGGAAGACGCCATCAAACGGCTCGGAACACCGGTTTGGGTGGAGGACAAGTACGACGGAATCCGATGCCAGCTCCACAAGGTGGAATCCGAAGTCCGTCTATACTCGCGGGACCGAAAGGACATCACGCGCCAGTTCCCGGAGGTCGTCGACGCTTTCGCGGCCGGAGACGGCAGCTACGCGCTGGATGGCGAACTGATGGCCCTCCATGAGGGCCGGTCACTCCCATTTGCTCGTCTCCAACAGCGCCTGGGTCGGGTTGCGCCATCACCCGTGATCGTCAAGGCGCACCCAACCGCTATGGTCGCTTTCGATCTGTTAGCTTGCGGCGCTGGCAGCTTGCTGGACCTTCCGTTACGGGAGCGCAAGAGACTGTTGGAGGCGATGGGTCTCCCGCACGGCCAGCATATCACCCCTAACGTCGCGGCGGGTTCCTCCGAAGAGATCGAGCGCCTTTTCAAGGAAGCTCGGGAGCTTCGCGGTAACGAGGGCCTTATGTGCAAAGACCCTGAATCCCCTTACCGCTCCGGCCGCCGCGGATTCATGTGGCTGAAAGTGAAAAAGCCGCTGGACACCCTTGACGTGGTAATCGTGGGCGCCGAATGGGGACACGGCAAACGCCGCAGCGTTCTTTCCGACTACACGTTCGCAGTCCTCGACGACCGACGACCGACCACTGACGACTCAACACTCCCTTTGGTGAACATTGGAAAAGCGTACGGCGGGCTGACCGACGCGGCGATTCTGGAATTGACCGAGCGGCTGAAGGAGATCACCGTTCAGGACTTCGGCCGATATCGCTCAGTGCGCGCGGAGATCGTACTGGAAGTGGAGTTTAACGGAATCCAGGAGTCGAAGCGCCACAGATCCGGATACGCCCTCCGCTTCCCCCGCATCGTTCGGGTACGCGACGACAAACGGCCGGCGGATATCAATACGTTGTCCGACGTCGAAGCGCAATACCGTGCGCTAGTGGGAGAACCGCCGGCATGAATGGCGGTCACGCTTGGGGCGTTTTGAGATTGGGCGCCAACTTGGTGTAAGCGAACAGCAGGATCACCGCTCCAATGATTGCCCCAATGAAGCCCGCGGATTCTCCCGGCTCATAGAATCCCAGGACTTTCCCCAACAGGGTCGCTATCAACGAGCCTCCAATTCCGAATCCGATCGTAGCAAGCATCCCGAGGTTCTCTTTTCCGGGATGAATCAGCTTTGCGATAACACCCACGAGCGCTCCGACGATAATCATCCAGAATATTCCCAACATTGCGGTACCTCCCTGTGTGCTTATGCGGTCCGTTCCTGGTCCGCGGGGTCGCCCAACGGGTCTTCCCGCGCGGATTTCAGGTTAGGATACTGGCCAGTCTGTGAGGCGGGGTAATCTGCCTGGGAATAGCCTCCCGCTACTTGATCCGCCGGGTCTCCCAGCGGGTCTTCACTCGCGGGAGCGGGATTCTCCATCGTGCCCGCCGCCCGATTCTGGCGGAAGAGCCCTTCGATTTTCTCGATCAAGCCGTGTGAATCGCCGCGCTGATAGGGCGTCTCTTTATCGTCGAAAACAGCGTCCTTAACCTTGTTCAGCAGAAAGTCTAAGTCCATAGTACTTCTCCTCATAGAAGCGAAACCTTCACGGGTGAGGCTTCACTAGGCCTTTCGCCGCTGACCCGAGTCTTCCTTTCACCGTGCAGCCGGCCATAAGCTCTAAGAGGACTTGCAGCGTATACATTTATACGGTATAATCCAGCGAACGTATGTCTAGCGGTAGCGATGAAATTGGGTTCGTTTTGTAAAATACATTGAAGACCGGAAACGACACCACGAAAGTCGATAGAACGAAAGCAGATTCCGCGCTTGCCGGATTCCATGAGCCCGTGCGCGCATGGTTCTCAGCCTCGTTCCCATCGCCCACCCGCGCGCAGGAAGAAGGATGGGCGGCCATCGCAACCGGCGAGCACACCCTGATCCTTGCCCCGACCGGTTCCGGCAAGACGCTGGCTGCATTCCTGGTCGCTATCAACCGGCTAATGTTCAATCCGGTCCCGGAAAAGAAAGAGCGATGCCGAATCCTCTACATCTCGCCACTGAAAGCGCTTGCGGTGGACGTAGAGAAGAACCTGCGCGCGCCTTTGGTCGGGGTCACCCGGTACGCAGAGAGGATGGGTGTTGAAGTACACCATCCGGAAGTGGCCGTGCGAACCGGCGATACGCCGACCCGCGACCGCGCGCAGTTTCAGCGGAATCCGTCCGACATTCTCATCACTACGCCGGAATCGCTCTACCTTCTCCTCACCAGCCAGGCCCGCGAGGCCCTTCGCTCTGTAGAGACGGTCATCATCGATGAGATCCACGCCATCGTCGGTACAAAGCGCGGCGCTCACCTCTCCCTCTCGCTCGAACGCCTCGTAGAGATCGCCGGCCCGTTCCAGCGCATCGGCCTTTCCGCCACACAGCGCCCCCTGGATGAGGTTGCCCGATTTCTTGGTGGCTTCGAGGGTCGTTGGGTCGATGGATCGTTGGGTCGTCGGGAAGAATCCGAAGACGACGTAACTGTCGGCCTTGAACTTATAACGACTCAGCACGACGACGAGGACGAGATCGAGGACGAAGATGATTCCGCCCCGAGACCCGAGACCCGAGACCCGAGACCCGTTCGTATTGTCGACGCAGGGTCCTCGAAAGAGCTGGACCTGCTGGTGGAAGTGCCGGTAGAGGACATGGCGAAACTGGGTCAAGTTCTCGAGATTCCGAGCGGGAATGCGGCACACGGGGAGGTCCGAACCAGCATCTGGCCCGCCATCCACCCGTTGATTCTAGAGCTCATTAAGAAGCATCGGTCCACTCTTATCTTCGTCAACAGCCGGCGATTGGCAGAGAGGTTGGCGTCTTCGTTAAACGAGCTCGCGGGCGAGGAGATTGTCCGGGCGCACCATGGATCCCTGGCACGGGAGCAGAGGATTCTCATAGAGGACGAGCTGAAAGCCGGACGGCTCCCCGCAATGGTCGCGACCTCTTCACTGGAGCTCGGAATCGACATGGGTGCCATAGACCTGGTCATTCAGGTGGAGTGCCCGCCGAGCATTGCCAGCGGCATGCAGCGGATCGGGCGCGCCGGCCACCACATCGGCGTCCCAAGCAAGGGGATCATCCTGCCGAAGTATCGTGGGGACCTCCTTTCCTGCGCCGCGCTGACCGAGCGGATGATGGCCGGCGCGGTAGAGCACATGCGTTACCCGCGGAATCCGCTCGACGTGCTGGCGCAGCAGATCACCGCAATGGTGAGCACGGATGATTGGAGCGTGGTCGAGGTCGAACGGGTCATCCGCCGCGCTGCTCCCTTTGCCGACCTGCCGCGCTCTATGTTGGAAGAAGTCCTGGACATGCTATCCGGGCGGTATCCCTCCGATGACTTTGCGGAACTTCGACCCCGCATCACCTGGGATCGCTTGAATGGAGTGCTTCACGCCCGCGAAGGCGCGAAGCGAGTCGCCATTACGGAGGCCGGTACTATTCCGAACCGCGGTCTCTACGGAGTCTTCTTGCTGGGCGCTGAAAAGGGACAGGGCCGGGTCGGCGAGCTTGACGAGGAGATGGTGCTCGAGACCCGCGTCGGCGAAGTATTCCTGCTCGGCGCAAGCTCCTGGCGGGTCGAGGAGATCACGCACGAGCGGGTCATAGTATCCCCGGCCCCAGGCGTACCCGGGAAGATGCCCTTCTGGCACGGTGAGTCGGCCGACCGCCCGCTGGAATTCGGCCGCGCCATCGGCGCGCTCACCCGTTCATTGCGCGACCTGCCTGAGAATGCGGCCGCCAACCTGCTGATGTCCCGTCATTCTCTAAACGAAACCGCCGCAAGGAATCTCCTCCAGTACCTCGAAGAACAGGCGAGCTCAGGGAGCGCCCTGCCGGATGACCGTACCATCGTGGTAGAGAGCTACATGGACGAGCTGGGCGACTGGCGCGTCTGCATCCTCAGCCCCTTCGGCGGTAAGGTCCACGCGCCCTGGGCAATGTCCATCGCAGCGATGATGAGGGAAGCAACCGATTACGACATCGATATCCTCTGGACCGACGACGGAATCGTGGTCCGCTACCCCGAATCCGACGAGCCGCCATCGCTTGATTCGCTGATTCCGGATCCGGACGAAGTGGAAGACCTGGTGATCCGACAACTAGGGGCGGGAGGCTCCGCGAGACCGGCCGGACAGAGCGCGGTCCCCAATGCCCTCTTTGCGTCCAGATTCCGAGAAGCCGCGTCCCGCGCTCTCCTGCTGCCGCGGAAGCATCCCGGCCAGCGGGCGCCACTCTGGCAGCAGCGCAAGCGCGCCGCCGACCTTCTCCGCGCGACCTCCAAATACGGGTCTTTCCCCATTATCCTTGAGACTTTCCGCGAGTGCTTGAAAGACGTCTTCGACATGCCGGCCTTCACCGAGCTGCTGCGCGACCTGCGGAGCCGTGACATCAAAGTAGTCCAGGTCACCACCCGCGTCCCTTCACCCTTCGCCGCCTCACTGATGTACAGCTACATCGCCAACTTCATGTATGAAGGCGACGCGCCGATGGCTGAACGCCGTGCCCAGGCGCTCATCGTCGATCCCGCGCAGCTCCGCGAGCTCCTGGGCGAGGTCGAGCTCCGCCAGCTATTGGACGAGGACAGCCTCCATGATCTGGAGCAATATCTCCAGCATCTCACACCCGAGCGAGCCGCCAAGCACGCGGACGGCCTTCACGATCTCTTCATCCGCCTCGGCGACCTCAGCCCCCAGGAAGTTATGGCGCGCGTGACTTCCGCGGAATCCGCCCGGGAATGGCTGGTAAATTTGGAATCTGAGCGCCGAATCGTTATACTGACTATCGAGGATGAGCAGCGCTATATCGCCGCGGAAGACGTAGGCCGTTACCGCGATTCACTCGGAATCCCGCCGCCGCCCGGCCTCCCCGCCGCTTTTCTCGAATACACGCGAGACCCGCTTGGCGACCTCGTAGCCCGCTATGCCCGCACCCACGGCCCTTTCCACGTCGAAGAAATCGCCACCCGTTACGGCCTCGGAATCGGTCCCATCCTGGTCGAGCTCAAGCGCATGGAATCCGCCGGCCGCGTCGTGGAAGGCGAGTTTCGCCCTGGCGGCTCAGGCCGCGAGTGGTGCGAAGCCGGAGTTCTCCGCGCCATCCGCCAGAAGTCCCTCGCCCGCCTCCGCCACGAAGTCGAGCCCGTCGAACAGCCCACTCTCGGCAGGTTCTATCTTGCCTGGCACGGAATCCGAACCAGTGATGGGACGAATCCCCAATCCGCAATCCGCAACCCGCAATCCGCAATCGGTCGGCGGTCGTCCGCGGACCGGCTCGTAGAAGTCATCGAACAGCTTCAGGGCGCTTCGATCCCGATGTCCGAGCTGGAAACGCGAATTCTGCCGTCGCGGATTCCGGGCTACGATATCCGCGACTTGGACGCCCTTGCCGCGTCGGGCTCGATAGTCTGGGTCGGCTGCGAATCCCTCGGCCAACATGACGGCCGCATCAGCCTCTTCCTAACGGAACACGCCCCGCTGCTTTTGACGACCGACGACCGACGACCGACCACGGAATCCGCCCAGCCGTCCTCCGTCCTCCGTCCGCCGTCCAAACCCAACGACCCAACGACCCAACGACCCAACGACCCACTCCACGAGCGAATCCGCGAGCATCTGTCGAACCGCGGCGCTTCCTTCTTCCCGCAGATTCTGCAGGCGAGTGGCGGATTCGGGCCGGAAGTATTGGAAGCGCTGTGGGACCTTGTTTGGGCTGGAGAAGTTACTAACGACACCTTCCAGCCGCTTCGCTCCTATATGAGTCCGCGTCGGCGGGCCGGCCGTCATCAGATACGCGAACGCGCGGAATCCTTCCCGCGCCGCCGCCCGACGCTCCTCGACCGCCGCGCCCGCCGAATATCGCATACGGCGCTAACCGCCGTTCCTCGCGTCCTGGCCCAGGAAGCGGCCGGAAGATGGTCGCTCGTTAGCCAGGTCGTATTTGGCGAAGCAACACCGACCGAGAGGATTACCGCGCGTGCATCCCAGCTGCTGGAGCGATACGGCGTTCTCACGCGCGAGGCAGTGCAGGCAGAAGGGATCGAAGGCGGATTCAGCTCGGTCTATGGAGTGCTGAAGGCGCTGGAAGAAGCGGGCCGGGTTCGTCGTGGGTATTTCGTCGCCGGTTTGGGCGCTACCCAATTTGCGCTTGCCGGCGCGCTTGACCGTTTACGGGCATTGCGGGACCCACCCGATAGAATCGAATCCGTCTTGATCTCCGCGACCGACCCGGCAAACCCGTATGGGGCGGCCCTCCCCTGGCCGGAGCGATCGGATGGCCGGAGGCCGATACGCCAGGCGGGCGCGGTGGTGATCCTGGTCGACGGCTCGCTCGCCGGATGGATCGGCCGGGGTGAACGCCACCTGCTCACATTCACGGATTCCGTGCCGGAACGTGCACCGGAAGATATCCGCTACGAGATCGCCCGCGTCCTCGCGGCCGAAGTAACAACAGGTAAACGCCGCGCGGTCTTCGTCACCGAAGTCGACGGCGAACCGGCCAGAGATACCTCTATGGCTGCCGCATTAATAGAAGCCGGATTCATGCACACCAGCCATGGATATCTGAAACGTCTGTGAGACAAAGTCATGGAGCTATGGAGTGCTGGAGTGATGTGGCCAAATACTCCAACACTCCATTACTC
>JBKJZI010000266.1:0-5998 GCA_046715155.1 Chthonomonadales bacterium
CTGGCTATGACCGTCTGAGCGGTCAGGGGTGCCGGCTCTCACCAACCAATTACCCACCACCGGAACAAATCATACAAGGGGTGCGGCCCTTCGCAAACCCCTGGAAATGCGGGCGGCCCTTCGCAAGCCCCTGGAATCCGAGCGTGCGAAT
Source organism: Chthonomonadales bacterium (assembly GCA_046715155.1). Lineage (GTDB taxonomy): Bacteria > Armatimonadota > Chthonomonadetes > Chthonomonadales > CAJBBX01 > JBKJZI01. The sequence goes on from JBKJZI010000266.1 coordinate 152, forward strand.
CCCGGAATCCCATTCGTGGTCCATTCGTGAACATTCGTGGTTTCGAGATTTTTTTCACCGCGCCGAAAATGAGCGTCCTGTCAGCCCCGGCCTTTACCGGCCGCGGCGCGTCAGCCTGCCCGGGATTCCGGAATCCGCCCCGTGTCCCCCGTGTCCCCCGTGGTTCCATTTCCCGAATCCGCAGGAACTACTCCGACAACTGCCAGATCGACTTCTTGTTCACCACGTCGTCCGCGATCTTTTCTATGTTGCGGCGGAGTTGGGCGTTGGGGACGCTACGGATTTCGGTGGGATGGCCGGAATTGTACTAAAGAGCGGGTAACGGGTCTCGCGTATCGGGTTATGGTGAAACGGGGCGAGGGCGGGGGTCTTAGTTTGGGATTCTGATTAAGGAGGAAGGTCATGAGTAAGTCGGGGTTCACGCAGACTTCACGCTGTTTTCACGCTGGCTTCCGGTTCGAGTCCTATAATCGGGTATGTTGTCGGAGACTAAGTACAACGCACCTGAAAAAGCGATGTGGCGGATCGAGCTATTTGGAGGTATAAGGGCCACCTGCGGAAGCCGCGTGGTTTCGCATTTTGAGAGCCGAAAGGCGGTTTCCCTACTCGCGTACCTGGCATACTACCGAGACCGAATGCACCCTCGCGAAGTGCTTGCCGAGATGCTTTGGCCGGATGAAGACCCGGTGGCGACGAGGGATCGACTGCGGCAAGCGCTCGCTGCTATTCGAAGACTCCTGGGGCCGGAAGGGGTAAGTCCCGGCTCGATTCTACTTGCCGATCGCTCAGAAGTCGGGCTAAGCCCCGATACGATTACCACGGACGTCAAGCAATTCGTCACGAGCACGGAATCAGCGGCACGCACTGACGATCCATCACTCCGATTGTGTCATTTGCGCGACGCAATCGACCTTTACCGCGGCGAACTGATGCCAGGGTATTACGATGCATGGATCGCCTCGGAGCGTGAATGCCTGGCGGAAGTGATGTACGAGTGTCTGAATCAGGCGGCCGACTTGCTGGAGACTGCCGGACGCGTCTCGGAGGCGACGGAATATGCGCGGCTGGCCGTGCGAGCCGACCCCCTCCGTGAGGAAGGATACGCCGCTCTCATCCGATTGTATGCTGCCGACGGAAGAGTGGGTGACGCGCTTCGCAAGTACCATGACCTGGAACGTGTCCTTCGCGAACAACTCGGGGTCGCCCCGTCTGACGCCACGAAAGCCCTCGCAATCGGGCTTCGAGGGTCTCGATCGGAATCACCGAGCGCAGCCGCAATGGCGGCGCCAATGTCCACCGGTGCTGCCCTCCTCGAACCCGAGGGCGGCGCGGTACCTCTGGATTCCCCGCTTTATGTCGTACGGTCGATCGATTCCGAGTTTCATCGGGCGATCTCACGCAACGACAGCGTGGTCCTCGTAAAAGGCGCGCGACAGATCGGCAAGACATCTCTGCTTGCGCGCGGCCTGTATCAGGCCAGGCAAGACGGGGCGCGCATTATACTGACCGACTTGCAAAAGCTAACGGATTCGCAGCTCGAATCCGCAGAAACGCTGTTCCGCACGCTAGCTGAATCGATCTCTGACCAACTGTCACTAAACATTTCGGTTACGGACGTCTGGAACGAGAGCAGGGGCTGGAACGTAAACTTTGAGCGGTTCATGCGCCGCGACGTTCTTGCAAACGCGGAGGCGCCCATCATTTGGGGCCTCGACGAAATCGACCGGTTGTTCGGATTCCCCTACTCCAAGAGCGTGTTCGGGCTGTTCCGTGCATGGCACAATGAACGCTCTCTGGATCCGGATGGGCCGTGGTCGCGACTCACCCTCGCGATCGCGTACGCGACGGAAGCGCACCTCTTCATATCGGATCTCAACCAGTCCCCTTTCAACGTCGGGACCCGCCTTGCGCTGGAAGATTTTACACTCAGCGAAGTAGCCGACCTCAACCAGAGATACGGATCGCCCCTCCAAACAGAGAATGAGATCGGGCGGTTTGTCGAGCTCGTTGGCGGTCACCCCTACCTCGTACGCCGCGGCCTCCACGCGCTGGCACACGGCTCGGAGACTCTGGACAGGTTCCTGGCGAAAGCGGTACGAGAAGACAGCGTGTTTGGCGACCATCTCAGCCGCATGTATAAGTCTCTTCGACAAGACGAATCGCTCTGTGACGCCATGCGGGAAGTACTTCGTGGACACGGTTGTCCCTCCCCAGACAGCTTCTACCGGCTTCAAAGCGCCGGACTCATTGCCGGCGAATCCGACGTCGAGGCGCACCCACGCTGCAGCCTTTATCGATCATTCCTGGAGCGCCGCCTCCTATGAATTCGGGAACCAACGGCTTTTATGTCGCCGGCGGAACGCTCCCGCGCGACGCGCCTTCCTATGTGAATCGCCGCGCCGACTCGGAACTGTTCGAAGGGCTGCTGCAGGGTCGCTTTTGCTACGTCCTCACGTCCCGCCAGATGGGAAAATCCAGCCTGATGGTCCGGACTGCCGGCCGCCTTCGGCAGAAGGGAGTGACGTGCGCCGTTCTGGACCTTACGGCCATCGGTCAGGACTTGACGCGCGAACAGTGGTATGACGGATTGCAAAACGCGCTCGGGCGTCAATTGGGACTCGAAGAAGAACTGGACGCCTTCTGGCTCTCACGCCGCCGACTCCATCCGCTCCAGCGATGGATGCTCGCGCTGGAACAGGTAGTCTTGAATCGGTTCACCGGCCCGATCGTCCTCTTCCTGGATGAGATCGACTCGGTGCGCTCCCTGCCCTTTGCGGCTGACGAATTCTTCGCGGGCATTCGCGAGTTCTATAACCGCCGCGCCGAATGCTCCGCGTTGGAGAGACTGACCTTCTGCCTCCTCGGCGTCGCCTCGCCCAGCGACCTCATCCGTGATACCCGCACGACTCCGTTCAACATCGGCCTCAGAATCGATCTTACCGATTTCAGTCGTGACGAAGCCGATCCACTGGCAATGGGCCTTGTAAGCGCTTTCCAGCGCCCAACAGCCGATTACCAGGTCGAGGACGATGCTCTCCCAACGACCCAACAATTCAACGACCCGACGACCCAATGCCTGCTGGATCGTATCCTCTACTGGACCGGCGGCCACCCATACCTGACCCAGCGGATGTGCCATGCCGTCGCCGCGCATGGTCAGCGTCCGTATTCCGACCCGCAAACTTGCGCTCAAGGATCAGAGCTGGTCGACAAGATCTGCGCGGAGCTCCTGGTGTCCGCTCAAGCCCGCGTTCAGAACGACAATCTGTTGTTCGTGCGAGACCGCATGCTCCGAAGCGAGGTGGACACCCCGCGACTCCTCGCGCTCTACACTCAGATACACCGGCGCCGCTACGTTCGCGACGACGAGGCTGACCCGCTCATTTCCGTCCTGCGCTTATCCGGAATCACGCGTTCCGAGGAAGGCCGGCTGTTGGTTCGCAATCGAATCTACGCCCGCGTGTTCGATCAGGCGTGGGTGGCGGCCAACATGCCGGACGCGGAACTCCGTCGGCAGCGGACCGCCTTCCGGACAGGCGTACTGCGGGCGACCGCTCTTTTTGGGGCAGTGATCATCGCGCTCGCCGCGTTGGGCGTGACCGCCAGACGTGAAGCTGAGAGCGCACGCCGCGCGACGGGCCGGATGGAATCCGCGTTGAAACAGGCGGACGCCGCGCGCAAGCTCGCCCTCAAAGAGGCCCGCAAAGCCTATGCGGCCGAAACCAACCTGGGCGTAGCGCTGAAAAGAGCCGAAGACCGGAGGCGAGAGGCTGAGCGTCAGAAGCGTATTGCAACGGGCAGGCAGGCGGAAGCGGAGAAGGCGCGTAAGGAGACTTCCGAACGGCTGCGCGACTCCTACCTTGCCCAGGCGCAAGCCGTTCGGTGGAGCGGCCGCATCGGCCAGAAGTTTGACAGCCTGGCCGCCCTGGAGAAAGCGGCGAGATACCCGGCGACGGCCGAATTCCGGATGCGGCTGCGGGACGAAGCCATCGCAAGCATGTCCCTACCGATCGACCTGCGTCTAATGCGCGCCCGAAAGGTCGGACTCGGCGGCATCCATCTGGCGATCGATGATCAGGCCCGGCACGCGGCCTCCATCGACAACGCCGGTAGCCTCTCCATCTGGGATTTGAGGGCCGGTAACATTCTATGGCGGTTCACAGGATCGAGCGGGCCAGTTGCCAGAATCGAATTCAGTCGAGGGGGCCGATTCCTTGCCGTATTCGACAGATCCGCAGTCCGCATGCGCATATGGGACCTGCATCGCCGCAAGATCGCTCTCAACCAGCGGCTGACAGATATTCGTAGTTGGGTCCTCGACCGCGATGATCGCAGCCTGCTCGCGATCTCAGATGACGGCGCTATCGTGCGCCGGAATCTCCTGACCGGATCGCAGACGCGGATCGCGCAGGGAACCGGAAGCCCGCGCGCCAGGCTACGCCCCAGCCCCGATGGGCGGTGGCTGGCGCACTACACTTCAAAATCCAGCGAGCTCCGGATCATTGACCTCGCGGGAAAATCCAGGTTCTCGTTCGAGGCCAAAGCGGGCTTGATCCAGGTCGCGTGGAGCCCGGACAGCGCCACGGTCGCCGCCGCCACCGGCGACTTTGGCCTCATTGTCTGGAGCATCCCCGAGAGACGCGTGATTTCTCAGATGGGGGGTCACCTTTCGTATCCGGAGAAGCTGACCTTCCTCCGGGAGGGCCGGCTGCTGGCGGCCAGCGGGTATGATGCGACGCTTCGGATATGGGACGTCGCCACCGGGCAGGAAGTCCTCAGCATCCCGATCGGCGGCTTCGCGTATCGGTTCAGCGACGACGGGCGGCGTCTCTACCTGGCCGGCAATGGTCAAATCCAGGAATACGAGGTCGACGCCGGACTCGAATGCCGGGTCTTTGCCCATGCTACGGGCGTCGGCAGCCACAGCGTTGACTTCCTGAAGGGCTCGTCTCTCATGGTTACGGGCGGCGAGGATGGCCTTCGATTTTGGGACATCGAGAATGGCCGCGAGCAAGCGTACCTTCCCACCGGATCGTCCAGCCAGGCCGTCTTTACTCCGGACAGATCCTGCATGGTCCGTTGGGACGGGGTTAAGAACGAAATATCCGTGAGCCGCGTGCGCGTCGATACGGACCTCAACCGGGTGCGTATCGGTCGGCCATTTGCCGCCCGAAGCGCCGAGAAGATGAAGCTCATTCGGTGCAGCGCGGATGGAAGCCGGCTTGTAACTGCTGACGAAAACTCATTGTCGATATTCGACCTTCCCGCCCTGACAACCCAGATCATTCGCCAGCCCCATCCGAATGCTTCGCAAGCAGCCGTGAGTCCGGATAGACAATGGGCGGCTTCGAGCGGGCATGACGCCAGAAACGTCAGGATCTGGCAGATTGGTTCCCGCCGATGCGTGAAAGAGCTCCCCACGGGTACGCTTACGAACGTGGCGTTCAGTCCGGACGGCCGATGGCTCGTCACGGGAAACGCGCACCGATTTCAGTTCTGGCAGGTTGGAAGCTGGATCCTGGAGCGAGAGATTCCGCGCGCGGCAGGTATGGGTTTGCCGGGGCCCATCGTTTTTTCCAGCGACGCCGACCAGGTGGCGCTGGGCTATTCCCAAAGCGCCGTACACCTCTTTGATTCCGACAGCGGCGCGCTGCTGGCGCGCCTGGAGTGTCCGGGGGAGAACCTCGTGTCTCCCTACCCCCAGTTCAGTCCGGATGGGGCTTATCTCGCCACGGGCACCGAGTGTGGCACTATATATCTCTGGGATCTGCGCCGAATCCACGCCCGCCTCGCCAAACTGGGCCTCGACTGGGCCCGCCCGCCCCTCCACGCCAAACGGCACACGCT
>JBKJZI010000267.1:0-5937 GCA_046715155.1 Chthonomonadales bacterium
CCATCCAATTGACGGCCAACAATAGAATCTGGCTATTGACCGGCGCGCTTCCTGGGGTAAGGTGGGTTAAAAACCAAACAGGCGTTTATTCCGCCTAAGCCTATGTAGTTCGAGAGGATGTGGCGGAGGGGGGCGGGGCGGGGTTCGTGGGGGACGTAGTCGAGATCACAGGCGGGGTCGGGGTTGTCGAGGTTGGCGGTGGCGGGAATACATTGATTCCGGAGGGCTAGGCAGCAGATGGCGGCCTCGATGGCGCCAGTGGCGCCGAGGGGGTGGGCGTGAAGGGATTTGGTGGAACTGATGGGCGTTCGGTAGGCGTGGCCGCCGAGCGCTTTTTTGATGGCCAAGGTCTCGGTGGTGTCGTTGAGCGGAGTTGAAGAACCGTGGGCGTTTAGGTAGTCGATCGATTCCGACGGAAGGCAGGCGTCGTCCAGGGCGAAGGTGATGGCGCGCGCGGCGGATTCCGCGTCCGGGCGGGGAGCGGTCATGTGGTGGCCGTCGTTGGTGTTGGCGTAGCCGGCCAGTTCCGCATAGGCGCGCGCTCCTCGTTTTTGAGCATGCTCCCATTCCTCCAGCACCAGAACGGCAGCCCCTTCACCCATCACGAATCCGTCCCGGTCTCGGTCGAAGGGGCGACAGGCGCGCCCAGGCTCGTCATTGCGGGTGGAGAGGGCGCGGATGAGGGCAAAAGCGCCGAAGCAGAGTGGAGCAAGGGGAGCTTCAGATCCGCCTGCGAGCATGACGTCGGCGTCTCCTCGCTGGATGGCGCGGAGGGCGTTGCCGAGGGCGATGGGGCCCGAGGCGCAGGAATCCGCGTTGGAGGTGGAATAGCCGGTCAGGCCGAGCTCGATGGCCGTGTTACAGCTCCCCGCGCCGACGAACATCTGAAGGGCAAGGGCGGCTGAAACTCCACGCGGACCGCTCTCGTTGTAACGATTGTGTTGATCTTCGCCGAACGCCGCTCCTCCGAGCGCGCTGCCGATACAGACCCCGATTCGCGTGCGGTCTTCGTTTTCAAGGTCCAGGCCGGAATCCACGACCGCCGTTTTGGAAGCTGCGACCGCGAACTGGGAGCAACGGTCCAGGCGGCGAACCGCGCGTGGTTCCAGATACGCGGCCGGGTCAAAGTCGTTCACCTCGGCGGCAATGTGGGAGTTGAACGGTGAGGGGTCGAAGCGCGTGATAAGACGAACGGCCGATCTCGCTGCAAGGACGCCGTTCCAGAGTTCCTTAACCCCGCTTCCGATAGGAGTTATCGCGCCGATGCCGGTGACGACGACTCGGCGGCTGTCCGCGCCTCGGATTCCACGATCTGCTTGATGCACTTGAGAGTCTTTCCCGCGATGTTGTGGACGAACAGCCGGCCGACGATGAATTCCGCAAAGAATGGTCCAATCAGCGGAACCGGATAACTCAAATCATGGTGGATGGTGACGAGGACGGAATCCCGCTCGGGCTCGATTCGCCATTCTACGTCCATCCCGCGCGTGATTCCGCCGACGTGTTGGAAGCGAATACGCCGCTCCTCCGGCAGCAGTTCCTGGCGAGCGCGCCACTTCACCGGGAACCCGTCGCGGCTCGCGCCCATTCGAGCTACTTTGTGCCGGTCCGCTTGCTCCTCGATTACGACGTAGCGATAGTGTGGCAGAATCCGCGGCCAATCCTGGATGTTTGCGGCCAGAGCGAAGATGCGGTCCGGGTCGCCGTTGATTCGGATCTGGTTGACTGATTGCATGGTCAAGCGGGCGCCAGGAGGCCGGCGATCAGTCGGGGATCGAGAGCATCTGCAGCAGGTCGGATATCTCCCAATACGCCCATCAAACTATCCGTTATGTTGGGATTCCGATTCATCGCCGCGACCGCCCGGTTCATCAGCGCGGGTGTTCGCACCACCGCCTGTACGACGTCACAGAGCCGATACCGATTCCGCAGTTCGATTCGCAGAGGTTCGTATTCCGCGAGCCTACTCAGGCTGGTGTCGTTCGATCTCAGAGCGTCTGCAGCGATCGATGCGGCCAGCTCCGCCCCGCGGAGCGCGAAGTAGATTCCCTCGCCGGTAAACGGATCGATGAAGCACGCGGCGTCGCCAACCAGCATTGCGCCATTCGTTGTCGAAGATCTCGTGGTGTGGCCGAAACAGCCGACGGTCCTTACGGCATCTTCGAGCTCAGCAGATTCCAGGCTGCCGTGGAGATCGGGAAATCTTGCGGCAATTGTTTCCTCCAGGAACTCCCGCGCTCGCCCGGCAAGCGAGGCAGCTTCCTCCGTGCGAACCACGATTGAAATGTTGGTGGAATCCGCCGAAAGAGGGCCGAATCCGCAGACCGAGTCGCGCCTCGAACGCATCTCAATTGCCTCGCCGCCGATTCCCCGCCAGTGTGAGACGACAGCCAGCCGCTGCAGCCGTCTTATCGGACGAACCAGACCCAACTCCCGCGCTACTAACGAATGAGCCCCGTCCGCTCCAATCACGAGGCGGCAGCGGATCGCGGAATCCGAATCCCCTTCTCGCACTTCGACGCCTTTCACGGCGCCGTTCTCACGAATTAAAGAGCGGACGGCCACGCCCTCGCGAACTTCCGCGCCAGCGTCCTTTGAATAGCGTACGAGGGCCGCGTCTAACTCGGTTCTACGCATTGACCAGCCTGCCGGCCCGTCCGCTGGGGAGTATTGTGCGGAATCGCCGCCAGGGGCGTGCAAGACAGCGGAGGGTATGGGGTGCAGGCCAAGGGTAAGTAGGTCGTTCCAGACGCCCAGGCTCCTAAGGATGGGGACGCAGCCGGGGGTTATGAATTCTCCACAAGGTTTGTCGCGCGGAAACGTCGCGCGGTCCAGGAGGAGGACGTCAAAGCCTTCCCTTGTCAGCAGCATGGCGGTAACTGAACCCGCTGGGCCAGCGCCTACGATTATTGCGTCTCGCATGTTGCAATTCTGGCAGGATTCAGGGGATTCCGATTACCGGATCGTTCTTGACGTCAAAAACGGATCCTTCGCAACGGCGGCTCAGGATGACGGTTGAAGCTACGTTTCTTTAACTGACCGGTGCCTGCCACGCACGTCTGGGCTCAGAAGGACGTCAATGGCCGGATTCAGATAGGAGCATTTGGTCCCGGTCCAGGCGGAAGTAGCGCCAGTTGGTGAGCGGCTGCGCGCCGATCTTGCGGTAGAAGTTGAGGCCGGGTTCGTTCCAATCGAGGCAGGCCCATTCCATGCGGCCGCAGCCGCGGGTGTGGGCTTCGGCGGCGAGCTTTTGGAACACTTCAAATCCTATGCCAGCTCGTCGGTGTTCGGGGAGGACGAAGATGTCTTCGAGGTAGAGCGTGGGGCGGGCCAGGAAGGTTGAGTAGGTTTCGAACGTGATGGCATAGCCGACGGGATGTCCGTCTGATTCCGCGAGCCAGGCTTCAAATCTGGGTGAATCGCCCCAACCATGGTCCAGCATCCGGGCTTTTGCCTCGTCATCCGGCGGCTCGAGTTTCTCGTAGTGAGCCAATGCTGTAATAAGCTCAAAGAGGACCGGCGCATCTTCGCGGCGAGCGCGTCGAATTGTAACGCTCATTAACGGCGTTCCACCGGCAGCGGGCCCGAGAGATCAATCATTCGAGGGCCGGAAAGGATTTCGAGCGAGGAATCCGCCTGTACGTCGGACATGAGGGCGGAGGATACTTCGAACTGCTCAAGCACTTCCGTGTTCCGAATCCGGGCTAGGCGGACCTGATCGGGGATTCCGCGGCCGCAGGAGCCGATTGCGGCCTTGACGCACTCCTCCGCGTTCTCGAGCACGATGGGAAGCTTACCGCGATAGACGCCGCCTTCGCCGCTGGTTCTGTGGTTGGTCATAGTCGTCGGGAAGTCGATTCGCTCTATCAGGCGGCGTGTCGTCATGTCAGCGAGGCCGAATCCGGCGGCGTTGCCGTGGGACTTCTCCGTGATATCCAGGACGCATACGATCCGCACGTCCGGGCCAACCCATTCGGTCTCCGGAATCGAGGGCATGGCGAGCCGGCCGATTACATTCGTATCCATACCCGCGCCGCTGATGTCTTTTCCCATTTCGTCGACGACCATAACGTCGAGCTGCTTGAAGGGCAGGCCGGGCATCAGCCCTCGTGCGCGCTTCAATAGCGTCATTTCGCGATCCAGGCCGACGTCATCGGACTTCAAAGCGTGCAGCTCCGCGGTTCGGCCGTACTGGTTCTCTATGAGGGCGATCCCGCCGACTATATTCGTGGATTCGATGAGCTTTCGGGCAACCTTCGGCATGATATTGCGCAGGCCTTGTGCGCCAAATGTGTGAATTGTTGCCGCGCCTTTCTGCTTGCCCAGGCCGATTGCGAACATCTTGGCGATTCCGCTCTCAATCTCGCCGCTGAAATCGGTGTGGGGCTTAATTCGGTTGATGACGAGAACGGCGTCGGCATTGAACGCGTTGCAGTCGAAATAGACCGGGTATCCGTCCTCTAGAGCGCCGACGTGCTTAACTTCTATGGTCGCCCGGATCGGGGCGCCAACGGTGTCGGCGTGAATGCCATAGTCGTGAAGCACGCCGATCTGGCCCTCGGCGGTCGCGTTGCCGTGGCTGCCCATGGCCGGAACGATGAACGGCTCCGCGCCTGCCTTCTTCAGCTCATCGATTACGGAGCGCACGATGAGAACGAGGTTGTCGATTCCCCGGCTGCCGACTCCCACCGCCACGCTCGCCCCTGGCCGGATACGCGGGTCTGCGATGAGAACTCGGGCGGCTTCTCGTGCAGCGCCTTCGACATCGGAAAGCTCGGGAGCATCGATCTTCTGGCGGATTCTCCACACTTCGGGGAGAGGGATGTCTGGGTACGCGAATGCGGTCGGGTCAATCTGTATATTAAGCATTCTTCCTCGATATAGCAGCCTAAGGCTGCGGTGCGACTTTGCGGCCCCTTGTTGAATTCATGCGGCAGCCCTGGCTCCGACCGCGTCTAGGCGGCGCTTCGCTTCTTCGTACGCCTCGGCCGGCAGTGGGCCCATTTTGACGGCCTGGACGTTTTCCTGGAGGTGATCCGGGTTTACGGTTCCTACGATGTTCGTGTGCATCCCGGGGTGATTCAATGTGAAACGGAGGAGCCATTGGGTGCGAGTCTCGCCGGGGGAGAGGAGCTCGTCCAAGCGGGCGTCATTCCAGTTGCGCCAGCGATCCTCGTTGCCCAGTCCCACTCCCGGCTCGCCGCGCGCGACACCGCCGCGGACGATTACTCCGGCTCCGGATTCCGCGGCGCGGGAAATGGCCTGTTCGTGCTGGCGCTCCAGAGCGGAGTACGGAATCTGAAAGGAGTCGAACACGCCCCAGCTTATGAACGTGTCCAGGTGGGGGAGCGTGGACGAGCAGCCGATATGACGCGCCCGGCCGGAATCGCGGATCTCTTTCAGCACATTGACCAGTCGACCGGATTCCGCCTGTTCGACCGTGGGATTGTGGAGCTGGAGCAGGTCGACGTGGTTGGTCCGCATCCGCGTGAGGCTCTCGTCGATTCCGCGAAGGAGGTTTTCGCGGGTCCAGACGTGCGGAGTATCGTCGGTCGTCTCGTCACGCCGGACTACGGTGCAGCCGCACTTCGTGGCGAGATAGTATTCGTTCCGCCGGTCTGAGATGAATCGGCCGATGTACTGCTCGCTCAGCCCGTAGTCATTCGAGGTGTCGATGAAGTTGATTCCGGCGTCCAGGACGGCGTTCAGGATAGTTTCCGCCTGTTCGTCGGTTACGGTCCGGCCGTTCCAGATTCGCGAGCCGCGAATTTCCATCGCCCCGTAGCCTAGTACCGTAACGTTCAATCCGGTACGACCCAATGCGCGTTTTTCGATCTGTGAGGACATTGAAAGTCTCCCTAATTCAAGGACAACCCCGGGAGGGGGGGGGGGGGCGCGCCGCGGGGAGTAAAGATGTTCGAAAAAAACAAAAAAACA
>JBKJZI010000268.1:0-7337 GCA_046715155.1 Chthonomonadales bacterium
AGCAGGTATTTGAGACTCGGATATCGTTCGCGGATTCCGGCCAGCAGCGCGAGCCCGGCGGCCGCGCACTCCACGTCCAGCGGATGGTAGTCTTCGATGACCCGTATGGCCTCTTCGAGATCGAATCGGTCGGCCGGCGCTTGAATGACTTCCCATTGATCGTGAAGACCCAGTTCCCGCACCACGGATTCCGCCTGGGCCGCATCTTTCCCGCCGCCGAGATCGAGCGTGAAGGCGCGGATTCGGTCCGGCTTCCGTCCGAGCTGGGCAAGTGCATGCCGGGCCAGTAAGAGGACAGAAGTACTGTCGATTCCGCCCGAGAACGCAACTGCTATCGGTTCATCATCAGGGATCGCTGCCATCCATTGCTGCAGGGACGCAAGTGCGGAGGATACGTATCGCGCGCCCGCTTCCTGGAGATCGTCCGTTCCTTCGCCGATCGGAGGATCGAAGAAGCGGCGGTACCGTGGGGCCGGGTCCGGGCATCCGATCTGATCGATCTCGGTGAGGTAGTGGGCCGGAACCATGCGGGTGTATGCCGGGTCGAATTGCCAGCCGATTTTCTGCTGCTCGCACCACTGGAAGATCGTATCCATTCGGTCCGAAACAACGAGCAGCGGGCCGTGGAACATCTTCGCCACAAAATAGCGCAAGGGGAAACCGATGGTTCGGGCCAGCCGCACGGTCTGCCCATGGCGCGCGACTGAGGCAAAGTGCCCGTCGGTCGCCGCCAGCGTGGGCGCGTCTGCTTCTAGCAGCACCGACTCCGGGTCTCGATCGACTCCGCTGAGAGCGCACACACGGGTGCCCGTCAAATCCACCAGTCGCTCGAATCCTTCCAGCATAGCTCCCCTCCCATAATGGGTCGTGTTCAGCAGTTGTTATTACTCCAGCTCCCGGCCGTTTCCTGCGCAAACCCTACAATAAGCGAGATAGTCGCGGTTGCTCTTCCGCGGAGACATTCTTGTGGACTCAATTGGCCTCCCTCACCTCGCAGCTATCTCTTCCTGCCCCGGCTGGAGCGCGCCGATTCCGTGGGTGCGGGAGAGGCGGGAAGCATCCGGCTCAAAAGTCCGCACCCTGGCTCGATGACCGCTGTACCAATTCCAAAGTCCATCCTCAACCGATACTCCAGTCTAACTACGGGCGGCCCCAAGCCGATCCCCTCGCTCAAGGCGTCCGGTTCCGTAGGGTAACATTGACGCATGCTAACTCGCCATTATGCTCGATAGTCCACGTCACAAAGGACGGAGCGGGGGGTGTAGAAACGGATGGATGCGCTAGAGGGAAAGACCGTTGTAATCTGTGAGGACGAGTGGGCGACCACGAACATTCTGACGATGATTTTGAGCAAGGTGGGACTCAACGTGGTCGGGGTGGTGGCCGACGGCGAATCATGTGTCTCGGAAGTCTTGCTCAAGAAGCCCGACCTCGTCCTCATCGACATTAACCTCCCGCAAAAGATGGACGGCGCCGAGGCGGCACGGCAAATCCTCTCGACTAGCGAGGCAACCAGGCCCGTTGTCATTATGATAACTGCGTACGGGGACGAGAAGCACCGGCAAGAGGCGCTAGACGCGGGGGTAAATGGCTATGTCGTGAAGCCCTTCCAACCTCGCGAACTGCTGGAATACATTCGCTTCGTGATGGAAGCAGAGACAAACGCTAAAGACGCTGCTCTCGCGGCGGTTAAACCGGCTCCGCCACTTAAGCATTAATTCAACCCTATCACTCAACAGGTTCGGGTTTCCTATGCCGGCGTGGGAATCGGAATCGTAAAACAGAATGTGGTGCCCTGGCCAGGGGCGCTTTCGACTGCGATTTGTCCGCCATGCGCCTCAACGGCAAGCTTGCAAAAGGTCAGACCCAGACCCGTGCTCATTTTTCGCCCACCCAAACGCGACTCTACCTGCCCGAACTTCTCGAAGATACGGTCGAACGCTTCGGATGGGATGCCTTCACCCGTATCGGTCACTGAAAACACCAACGAGCGGTCCTCCTCACTGGAGGTCGCCTCGATCGTGACCGATCCGCCCGCTGGCGTGAACTTGATGGCGTTTCCCACCAGGTTGACCATGGTGCGGCGCAGCTTTTCCTCATCTCCCCGCAGCGTCGGAAGGCCGGTGGCGATCTTTGGAATGAGCGTCAACTGTTTGCTTTCGGCGAGGGAATCCACCTGACTGAGGGCGGAAGCTATGAGTGCGTCGGCTGAGAGCTCGGAATATTCCAGATCCATAGAGCCTGCTTCCGTTTTCTCCACATCCAGAAGGTCGTTAATCATGCCGAGCAGGGTCTCACCGCCCATGACTGCCAGGTTCAGCATCTCCCGCTGATCTTCATTCAGGTCACCTACCATGTCGAGCGTCTGAATTCCGGAGATCACCGAAGTCAGGGGTGTACGCAAGTCGTGCACGATCATGTTCGTCAAGTCATCGCGCAGCTTTTCCAGTTTCTGCAGTCGACGGTAACTCTCGCTCAGTTCCGAGGTGTATTGAAGTTCAAGATCACGGACGCGCCGCCATTCCGTCACATCTTCTATAGCCAATACAAGGAACTCGGTGTGATCGCCCGGGCGGAGCCTGCGGGCATTGAGCAGCATGACCTTGCGACCAATGGTTGGGAAGTCGTGCTCAAGCTCGAAATCATTGAAGACCGAATGTTCGGGAATGATGTCTTCCAGCAGAGTCCGAAGCGCCGGGATATTCCACTGCCCATTTCCTAACTCGTAGATGAGTTGATTCTCTGTTTCCGCCGGCGATACCTGAAACGTTTGGTAGAAAGCGCGGTTGGCCGAGTGGACGCACAGGTCGGCATCGAGTATGAGCAGAGGCTCGCGCACCGTATCTACGATGTTCTGCGCAAACTTCTGAATATCCGTGTCCAGCGGTTTTGGATTCATAACTGCAAGTCTATCACATTGGGCCAATGGGGTGAGGAGGCGAAGCGATCGCCAAACGCGGGCATCGGAAGTACCTCCCTGCGACAGCGCGGCGGAATCCGCCCCGAAACGTGGATTCCCCCGGTTTGTCACAACCCCACATCCGCTTGCTGCGGCTTGAGCGCGCCGATTCCGTGGGTTCAGGGGAGTCCGGCGGAATCCGGGATGTCGAGCCGGTCCTTCGGGTTTTCCACCAGGGGTCTATATAGCGAACGTCTGGGTCCAACTATGGGGGACTACGAAGACAAGACCCCGGTTACGAAATCGCGGTCACTCGCTTCCAGATCGTAACTATCGACTACAGGGAACTGTACCGTTACCCTGCCTCCACCTTCGGGGGCGTTATCGTACACCGTGTTTCCGGCGAGGTCCCAGCTGGTCAATTCTTCAACAAGCTCGAGGCCTGTGTGGGCGGCGATTTTAACATCGAATCCGGCCGGAAATCCGGGGCCGTCGTCCGCCACCGCCAACTTCGCGGACTCATTCTGGACGGACAGAGACACATATATTTGGGCCTTGCTGTGCTTCACGGCATTAATCACCAGCTCGCTCAGAATGAGCGATAAAGCCGTAGCGCTGCGCGGCAGTATTCGACAATCGGATATCTCCGAAATGATACTCTTCGATGACGCGAGATTCTGGAGCATCGGGAGCAGCGTCTCCATGAGGCGGGCCGCCGAGACGGTCTGCGCGTCGCCGTCCGCCTTGGCCTCGGCGGTCAATATATCGTGCACCGCTGCCAGCGTTCGGGCGCTCAAGGCGATCCGCCGGACCTCCTCCACCGGAACGGCTTTGTCGTTCTCCATAAGGCGCATGTCTATCAGGCCGGCTATGATCTGCAAGTTGTTCTTGACGCGGTGATGAGTTTCGGTCATAGCGCGGCGGAGTCGGTGATTGAGGTTTTCCACCTCGGCCTGCCGATCCTTCAACTTGCGCTCCGCTTTCTCCGCCCTCTCCGCCGACTTTACCGCCCTGGCCGTAGCTTCGTCCCGCTCGATTCCGGACTTCACCATCGCGGTGTGCACTTCGCGCATCTGGGCGGACTCGCGGACAGCAACCGAATGCGCCGTCGTGTCCGTCACCTGGATCATCAGACCGCGAACGCGCTCGCCCTCACCCATCACCGCCCAGGCAACGTAGGACCAAAAAACCGAGCGGCCCGACGAATCGACGTGAGGCAGGCTCTCGCCGGTCACGACGCCTCCCTCGCGAAACGCTCTGTCAAACAGCGGGTGACGCTCTTCCTCGCCGGTCAGGGCAACGCCGTCGGAAAGTGGCTGCCCGATGAGGCGCTCCCTATCCAATCCGCTAAGGCGGCAGAAGGCGGGGTTGACGTAGCGGACGACGTGCTGCTCCCCCTCGGTGTGGATCAGGGGAAGCGGAGACCGCTCGACCGCACCCTCAAACAGATCCAACGCTGCCCGACCGATATGCTCCGGTTTTTTCACGGGCTGGTTCAGCCTTTCTCGGCTGGTATTTCACGCGGGATTGGACTGCCGGTGATTACTCCTCGGTAGCCGCTTAGCTTCTCGTCAATCTGCATGCCGGAGCCGGTGACCTCGCAGAGCCATATATCCTTCTTACGCGTAACGCGGCGCGACTTTACCACCATGATCATGGTGCGCAGCTCGCCTTCCATCTCGATGTAGCGCTGGAGGATGATATCGTCCGTCAGGAAGGAGATGGTATGCGGGCTGAAGCCGATCTCGGTGAAGGAATCCGCCATTCGACGCATATTACGCTATCCGGCGCGGAAAATCCTTTGAGCGGGAACTCTCGACAGAAATGCAGCGAAGAGCGGTTACAGCGCCAACCCCTCCTGACCCGGCTGGAGGGCGCCGATTCCGTGGGTGCGGGGGAGGCGGGCGGAATCCGGGCGAAAGTAGCCAGGCATTACGCGATCCGTTACGATGATCCCGAGGATACTTGGACGTCAGATACGGGAAGTCGGATAGAGTATCATCTTGGATAGAGCATCACATTGCTAATAGGAGACTGAGACCTTGTTAATTGAATTTGTCGGCCGAGATCGAGCCCTTAACTTGATAGCCGGAACCGTGTTCGCTATCCTTCTGACGAATGCAAACGCCGCCTTTGGAGCCGAACGAGGAGGACAGCCTCGAGTATTCACGCCGGAGGAGGTTGCAAAGGAGCGCCCGCAAGGGAAGGTCACGGTAGCCTTTCGTGTCCAATCCGTCGGGCGTTTGATTGGCGACTCGGGAGAAGTGAAGCAGGCGGAGATGCCCCTTCAGCTAATGGCACGAGCTAAAATGAAGCACACTAAGGACAACTTTCACGTGATGTTAGTGGGAAGCGCTCTCGCACCAGTTCAACAACTCGGCATGAAGAGTCCGGCGGATCACTTTCGCGGAAAAGAGGTCTGGGCGACGGGGACAATAAGATACTTGAAGCTGCCCAGAATCACCCGACCTGACGGCTCGACCAAAATCGGTCAAGACAATTGGACCCACTACGTTATGGTGGTTGATTGACCCGACCACTTTGGAGTGGGTAAACCTAAGGCCCTTCTGCCAGACGGCCGCGACCGCTAAACCCCGAGTTTCGCAATCCGTCTGCAGATAGCAATCGAAGGCTACAGCCCCAAAACCTCCTGACCCGGCTGGAGCGCGCCGATTCCGTGGGTGCGGGGGAGGCGGGCGGAATCCGGGATTAAGCGGCAGGGTTCTTCTCGTGCGTGCCGAAGAGTCCGATACTGCTTCGCGGAATGCCAGGTGAGGACTTCCCGTGATGGGAGGTCCGAAGCGCCGTGGCTTCCATTCCCAAAGGAGGGTCCTAGATTGCGGAGGAACATGCACGTCTTAGTACTGCCCGTCCTGATCGGCCTGGCAATGGCCGTGCCGGCCCGGAGCGCTCGCTCTACTGCTCCCGAGCCGGTGAGCATCCTGATCCACGACTTCTCGACCTCGGAGAATACCGCCGTTGGCACTTTCGAGACGAGCGGCGCTATCGAAACGTCCGGACAGGAGTCCCAGGTTATCGGCTTTGCGGGAATGTCGCTTCATTGCGAGCATACCCTGACTGCGCCGGAAGGAACCATCACTATCCGTTCGGACTGCAATATGAACACGCTGGACGTGAACTGGCGGGTGATCGGAGCAACGGGCGCTTTTAGCGGATTGAAAGCGCACGGCGGCGGATTCATGGAATTCACCGACAACCCCCTGGAGGCATTCGAGCACTTCAACGGCAACGTGTACTGATCCACAAAGCCGGGGCAGGAGGCAGCTCAAAGCCCCAACCCCTCCTGCCCCGGCTGCGCAATTCCTACTCCCTGACTGCGCGGCGGGCGGGCAGAATCCGGAATTTCGAACGGGTTTCTTCGGATTCTCCAACCGGTACTTCACCGGTCCGCCAGCAATACGCCCGCATCTGTCCGATCGAAAAGGTTGTGATCATGAGCAAGAGAGAAATGTTGCATCTGTGCATCGCGTTTGCGGCGTTAGGAATCGGAGGCGTTGGATGCGGAGGCGGTGGATACGGAGGTCTGATAGCATTGGGAGGTCTTGGGGGAGCGCCAAATATACCGCCAGGCGTAATCGTGAGTGTAAATCCGAACACGGCCACTGTCGCACGTAACGCTTCCATGAGATTTACCGTGTCGGTGACTGGATCAACCAACACGGCGGTCAGATGGTCTGTTGCCCGCAATGATCACGGGTCGGTGACCGACGATGGCGTGTTCACGGCACCCGATTTCTCGGTTACCACCTACGTCGTTGCGCAAAGCGAGACAGGATTGGGGTCCGGCTTCGCCACCATCACTGTTGAGTAGGTCGCTATATCCCTCGAATGCCATGACTTGCCTGGCTTTGCGTCGCCCTTCACCTTTTTGAACAGCAGGTTGTAGTTCCGCGCGGAGTTGAACGGCGGGTCCAGGTAGATCAAGTCCACCGATTCATCCGCGACCTCTTCCCGCACCAAATTCAGGTTATCGCATCTTAACGCACGGATTATGTAGAAAGTTGTCGGGTTCCTTTGTGAAAGAAGGAAACGTAGGCGGAGTGGAGAAACGGTGCGGAAGGTTTGCGCGGGTTACTCGTATTCTCGGATAAGACCAAGTCGTAGGGTTAGAAGACCACGATGTTCCATATGGCCCAATTATCAATCTCGCCCCGCCTTCACCATCGGCACAACTCCCTTTCCATGCCATTACACTTGGCGCCAGTCCAATCGTTTTTAACCCCTGGAACAGTACCGGTCTTCGCAACCACACCTCCCTCAAACAGACACTCCGCCCCAACGCCAGCGACTGAGCATTCTGTTCATTACCCTGACCTGCAGGGTAGGCGCGTCGTCATCGTGGAAGATGAGGGTATCACGCAGCTCCACCTTCGAAGAATTGTCTCTCGCGCCGGTATGGACGTGATAAGCTATGCAC
>JBKJZI010000269.1:0-6684 GCA_046715155.1 Chthonomonadales bacterium
AGCGTGCCGATCTGGTTTACCTTGATGAGGATGGAATTCCCGCAGCCCTGCTTGATTCCGCGAGCGAGGCGTTCAGTGTTGGTGACGAACAGGTCGTCTCCGACGAGCTGCACGTGGTCGCCGATGCGATCGGTCAAGAGTTTCCAGCCATCCCAGTCGTCCTCGTCCAGACCATCTTCGATGGAGACGATCGGGTACTTGTTGACCAGGCGCTCCCAGTAGTCCACCAGCTCGGCGGATGTCAGACTCCGGCCCTCACCCTTCAGCACGTACTTCTCTCCGTCCCACAGCTCGCTGACCGCGGGGTCCATCGCGACGTGTATCTCTTCGCCGGGGCGGTAGCCGGCCTGCTCGATGGCCTCTACCACGATCTGAATGGCCTCTTCGTTGGAGCCGAGGTTGGGGGCAAATCCGCCTTCATCCCCGTAACCGGTGCTGAGATTCCGTCCCTTGAGCACTTTCTTGAGCGCGTGGAACACTTCCGCGCCCATTCGGAGCGCTTCCGAAAACGTGTCGGCGCCGATCGGCATGACCATGAACTCCTGGAAGTCCACGTTGGAATCCGCGTGCTTTCCGCCGTTCAGGATGTTGAGCATCGGAACCGGCAGCACGGAAGCGTTGATTCCGCCCAGGTGTCGGAACAGGGGCATTCCCGTCGATTCTGCCGCCGCCTTCGCCACCGCCATCGAGACGCCGAGGATGGCGTTCGCGCCCATCACGGACTTATTCGGCGTCCCGTCCATCTCGATCATCAGACGGTCGATTCCGATCTGGTCGGTGGCGTCCATGTCGATGATTTCGGGTGCGATCTTATCGTTGACGTTATCGACCGCGCGGAGGACGCCTTTGCCGCCGTAGCGGGTGTCGTCCTCATCGCGCAGCTCCACCGCCTCGTAGTCGCCCAGGGATGCGCCCGAAGGAACCGATGCTCGGCCGATGGCGCCGTCTTCGAGATAGACGTCAACCTCTACAGTAGGATTCCCCCGAGAATCCATGATCTCGCGGGCGATAACGTCGGTTATGGTGGCCATTGGTAGCTCCGAGTGATCAGTGATCAGTGATCGAGTGATCAGTAAAGACAGACATCACAGGCACTGGTCTGCGGCGGAACTATACCCTGCGCGTGGCGGATTGTAAACGCAAGCGGAGGTTGGCAAGGCTACCGCGGATTCCGGAATCGTGCATATGAAATGCACGGCAGCCCATTCAGCAATGTCCTCCGGACAGGTTCACTGTGGCGATGGGTTTGGGGTTTTTGACGTTGCCCTTGACGTCATTCTGGAAGAATCCGACGGCTTTCCAATGCAACCGCAGATTACCCAGATTCTCGCAGATGCCGCGTTTTGAACCACGGGGGACACGGGGGACACGGGGATTCTGGATTGCGGCTTTGAGTGAACCCGTCTTTGACGTCATTCTGGAAGAATCCGGCGGCTGTACGGCACCCTCACCCCGGTTTCTTCAATGAGGAAGTCCCTACGCAGCGGCCCCTCTCCCGGCACAGGCGAGGGGCGACGTTTGCTAGCTTGGGAGGGTGTATCCTGATTCCCCTGCGCTACTGGTTGTCAAAGAGCTGATGACGCTGCCTCGCCCTTGTTTGGGCATTTTGAGGCATCGGCCGATTTATCGTGGTCTCGCGCGAACGTATTACCACGCTAGCGAATCCGAGATTCCCTGTCTTTGGGAACGCTTCGAATCCGGCGCCAAAGGGATTTGTATTACCAGGCGATCAGAGAGCGGCTTCGTTGGAGCGGTTCGAAGGCAGACTCCGCAGAAGGCGTTTGGATTTCCCTGGCCCCAAAGGGATTTGTAGTACCGTTTTGTGCTGCGATTGGTTACGCAGAGCCTCGCGTGGGCGTTAGAGCCAGTGATCAGTGATCAGTGATCAGTAATCAGTAATCAGTGAACAGTGATCAGTGGGCCATGCCCTTGGGCCGTCGCCGAACCGGCTCTTTGCGGACGATTCCGCGGTTTGGTTCCTCCTTCGTCTAGAACTGTGATGCGTCGGATTGACATGATGATTATGATGAATCCGACAGATGGGTGTCTCCTATCATTATAGGAGACAGACGGCGGGTTGTCAAGAGAGGGCTGGAAAGGATTTCTACTATTTTTCGGTCGACTCCAGTCTTGCGGTGTGTGACGTGTCGTAGGCGGATTAGATTCGACGGGCCGCGGGGGTATGGGATAGAATGCAGGCAGTAGCCGAGTTACGAGCGGATTCCGGTATGGATCGCAGTCTGACGAAATGCGCGCTACTTGAGCGCGCTATACGTCATCCGGAGCGTGAATCCTGCATCCCCGCCTGAACCCGAATGACGTATAGTATCTAGTAATCCCGCTATCTTGAGCGGTGAACAGAGCAGCAGAATTATGAGCGAAGAATCTTTCCCTCTACCTAACATGAGTCGCTTTGTCCGAAGAGTTCCGAACGAAGAGGCGTCGGACGTCCGGCGAGATTGGACTGGTAATGATGAGAGTGGCAGAAACCATAATGGGAAGATTCCTTTGAGCGAAAGCCCGCTAAGATTGCGCCTTTCTTGGAAGAAAAGCCCAAAGGATTCTGCTCGGCTTGTCGGTATTTTCGATCTCGATCTAGGGCGCCTCCTTGAAGCTGGCTATATTCGTCGTGAGCTGAAGTCCAAAAATGAAGTCAGGTTGCGTTTTTATCACGGCTGGGACAATTTGATTTATATTCAGGTGAATTTGAAAGAGCCGGGTTTACTGATCGGGAGGGTGTCTTAAATGCCTCTCATGCACTTTGCATGGGGGTGCGGGTGATGCCTGGCGTTAGACGGCAGGACTCGATGAAAGCGCCTTGGATAATGCAGGTCGCGTCAGACGTCATCCGCGATGGACTTGGCTTGAGTTGCTCGATGGGTCCGATGGCATCGCGGCTGAAGTGTTCCGCCGCGACGCGGACCATTCGGTCACCGTCCGGGTGTTCGAAGAATCGGTTCCCTCCGATGTGCTCGCGGAGCTTGTTGAGCACGCGCGGATCCGGCTTGGCAACTTCGAGGACGGCACTCCACTTCCCCAAGACTTCAAGGTCGAGCATGCCGTCTAACCTGTCATTGCAGCGGCTGATCACCACCAGGTACCACTAGATCTGCGCACAACAGGCTGGCTGACATGAAGGCATTCGTCGTCGAGAGTTATGGAAAGAGCGGCCTCCGCGCAGCCGAAGTGCCGGATCCCACCGTCGGGCCGCGTGACGTCCTGGTCCGGGTGAGCGCTGCCGGAATCAACCCGCTGGACAAGATGGTACGCGACGGCGAGTTCAAGCTGCTACTGAAGTACAAGACTCCGTTCGTACTCGGACACGACGTCGCGGGCGTCGTGACGCGGGTCGGCGCCGACGTTCGGGACTACAGGGTCGGCGACGAGGTCTACTCCCGTCCCCGCGACTTGCGTATCGGGACCTTCGCAGAGTACATCGCCATTGACCAGGCCGACATCGCCCTCAAGCCGAAGTCACTCACGATGGAGGAGTCGGCAGCGGTCCCGCTGGTAGCGCTGGCCGCGTGGCAGGCGCTCGTGGACCTCGCAAAGGTCAAGCCGGGGCAGAAGGTCCTCATTCACGCGGGCGCCGGGGGACTGGGCTCTACAGTCGTCCAGCTCGCCAAACACCTGGGCGCTTACATCGCCACAACTGCGCGCGGCAGCGACGAGGAGAAGGTGCGCGGCCTTGGCGGAAACGAAGTCATCGACTATACCAAGGCAGACTTCGCCGAGTTACTCTCCGGCTACGACGTCGTGCTCGACTCCCTCGGCGGCGAAAACCTCGCGAAGTCGCTGACCGTGCTCAGACCTGGCGGCCTGGCGATCAGCGTCGTCGGCCCGCCGGACGCTGCGTTCGCCGAGCAGATCGGCCGGCCACTACTGAAGCCGGTGATGGCGCTGATGAGCTTCAAGGTCCGGGCGCGGGCCAGGAAGCTAGGCGTGCGCTATTCGTTTTTCATCATGCGGGCCGATGGCGCGCAATTGAAGACGTTGGCCGCTCTCTATGATGCAGGCGAACTTCGTCCGGTGCTCGAGCGCACGTTCCCTTTCGACGAGACGCTCGATGCGATGGCATATGTGGAACAGGGGCGCGCGAAGGGCAAGATCGTCGTCACCATGCCGCCCTCAGGGACCTGACAACAGAAACTGCCGCAAGCGTGCTGATGGAGATAGCGATGATGTCACGGATGAAGCCAGACATTGAGTGTGAGATGCATCATGCTACGCTGGCGGTTAGGGATGTGGGGGCGGCGGCGGGGTTCTATTCGGAGAGGTTGGGATTCGAAACCGCTTTTACCGAAGGGGAGCCGGCTACTTTTGCCGGCGTGAATCTGGGGGATGTGCAGATCTTTCTGACGCAGGGGACTCCGGCCGCTGAGGGGTGCTCGGTGTACTTCGTGGTTGGCGATGCGGATGAGCTGTTTGCTTTTCAGCAGGCGAATGGGGTCGAGGTCGTGCAGGCGCCGGAGGACCGGCCTTACGGGCTGCGGGATTACACGGTGCGGGACCTGGATGGGTATTCTCTGACGTTCGGGCATCGGATTCCGGATTCCGGGCCGCCGCTGAAGATCGAGCGGGTGGCCTTGCCGGTAAGGCTGGAGAAGCGGCTGGCCGGCTTACTAAATGATCTAGCCGAGCACAAGCGGATGAGCGTGGATAGCTGCCTGGAGGAGATCCTGCTGCATACCTGCGAGCCGCTGGGCGACGGAGTAGCCAGCCCGCACACAAAGAAGACCCTCAAGTACATCCAGGAGTTGAAGCAGAAGCACGGAATCGACTACGACTGCCACGCCAGCTACCGGTTTAAAGAGTAGTTGTCGCATCGAAGCTTTCCCCAGAAGCATTTCCACACTTGGCGGGGAAGGGCGTCACGCAGGACGACGATCGAAGCGCATTCCCGAATGCCCCCAATCCTAAACCATGCTGACCAAGCGCTTGCAGATTCCGTATCGTCGACCAATCAGCTTGTCCGATCCATATCAGGATTGGCCTAACGGGTGGCTTCGCGATCTGCTGAAAACGCCCGACGAAGAGATGGACTGGAATCAGTTCAGAGAGATCTTCCAAGTTGGACTTCCAGCGGGCGTTTATGAGGAGGTTGTGTACTTCCTCCCGTTCGCCTTAGGTTATGCTCTCCGCCATCCGTCAGACGCGTTGGAGTATCTGGCGGGTGTGGTGAGCTGGGTGTCTGAGAACGATTCCGCGCTTACACGAGACAATCTACGCGAGCCGGTGCGGAACTGTTTTCGGCACCTCATTGGCGGCTGGACCGAGACCTTCAAAGTCATCCACTTCGATGAGCAGACATGCCGAAGTAAGGGATTTGGCGTCAAGTTCTATGACTACGTCGAGAACTCCGATTCCGTGGTCCAGATGATCGAAGACCTTTTGAGGTTCGAGAAGCAACAGGATTTGGCCGATGAATTCGTTGCCGGTCTCGCAGGACAAGAAGATACCGGCTTACAGTCCGCCTGGCTACTGGAACTCGCTCATGAACTCCGTCAGAGGTACGTCTACTGGCCGGGCCGAATCCAAGGTGAGAATGTAACGCGGCTTCCGTTTCCGACTCTCGACAAGCTGATACTCGACATGGACTTGCTCCAGTCTCATCTCAATAGGATCCGAAACACCCTTGTCGCTGAGGAACCTTCACCCACCTATTGGCGCACGTTATGTGCAGAGATCGGGATTCGATATTCCGCCGATTAACGAATCAGAGGTCGATGCGCGAGGTCATGGATGCCGGAGAACCAGCCGACGCGATCGGATACAGGTAACGGTGGAGAACGATGTACAGCGTGTTTGTTTCTGAGAATTGGACGTATATGGATGCGGAGGCGGGGACGTGGTCGATTGGGGAGTTTGAGACATGGGAGGGCGCGGTGACAGTGGCGAAGGATGTGGTGGAGCGGTCTTTGCGGGAGGTCCATAAGCCCGCAATGGAGGCGGAGGAGCTGTTCCGGTATTACACTACGTTTGGCGAGGACGTCTATATAACGCCGACCGAGGAGGGGCGGGCGTTTTCGGCGTGGGAGTATGCGCGAGAGCGTTGCCGGGAGATATGCGATGCCGAGCGCGGCGAAGCTGATTCCGGTATTTGAGGAGGCGCGACGGCTGGTCGCTCTACCGGATAATGAGTTTATTTGGTCGTCGTGGCGCGACACAGAACACGCTTTGGAAGAAATCGATGGGATTCTGTCCGCGTTGACGTCCGCCGAAGTTCCGGAAGGGTTGAGCATGCGTGTGATCTTTGCTCCTACCGGTCCCATGCAGGAGCTGAGCATCGATAGCGGTTGGGGGCAGGAGTTCCTTGACCTTGCGGACCGGTTCGATGATGCGATGGCTAGCGATTGATCCACTTGGAGGGAATGAATGGCGGGTACTTTGCAGACGTTTCTCGTGAAGGCGACGGAGGAAGCGGCGAAGGAGCTGGAGGAGGCCTACCTTCGTCTTCCGGAGGATAAGCGGAACTGGAGCCCGATGGGGCAGGCGCGCACCGCGGCGGACCTGATCGCGGAATGCGCGATCCTCAACGATGTTACGGAAATGGTCCAGACCAGGAAGTTCCCGGAGGACATGGACTTCGCCGCTTTCGGCCGCGCCAAGGAAGAGCTGGCGAAGGACTGGGATGCGTTGCGCTCCCTTCTGCACGAGAATACAGCCAAAGCTATTGCTGCGACC
>JBKJZI010000270.1:0-2858 GCA_046715155.1 Chthonomonadales bacterium
CGTGGGCTCGGAGATGTGAATAAGAGACAGGGATGGCATCGAGCGATTTGAGGATGCATGGAGGCGCCGTATAGATGTCGAAGGGTTTCCTGTCTGTCACCCGGACGATATTATTGCCAGCAAAGAATCCGCAAATCGGGCGAAGGACCGGGAATCACTTCCGCGATTGCGTTCATTCCGAGAATATTTGCTGCGAAGCCGCTCGACCAGGGAGTAACGATGATTGCGTGGGTTGCTTGCGTCTTAGCCTTCGGCTTGATGTTCGTTTCTCCGTCTTCACATGCCTCCGCGAAAGAACTTAAGCCTCGTCTCGTGGTGCTGATTTCTATCGACCAGGGGCGGGCGGATTATTTGACCCGGTTTGAAGACCTGTTTCTACCGGCGCGAAGTGGGAAGGGCGTGGGCGGATTCCGGTACTTGATGGAGCGCGGCGCTTATTTTCCGGATGCCCATCAGGAGCACATTCCTCTTGCAACGGGGCCGGGACACGCCGTGCTGTTGACCGGCGCGCCGCCCTACCGCCACGGAATCGTCGGCAATGACTGGTATGACCGCACGACTAAAGCCTCCGTGTACTGCGTGGAAGACAAATCAAGCGCTATCGTGGGGACGACCGCGACGCTGAACGGCGTCTCGCCGCGGAATCTACAGGTCACCACTCTGGGCGATGAGCTTAAGTTGGCCACCGGCGGAAGGGCAAAGGTGTTCGGCATGGGACTTAAGGACCGCGCGGCAGTCCTCATGGCGGGTCACCTGGCGGATGGAGCCTACTGGTTCGACGACAACACCGGCAACTGGGTCACCAGCCGGTGGTACCGCAAAGACGGCACGCTCCCGGCCTGGATTCAACAGATCAACGCCGAGAAGACTCCTCACGCCGCAATAAACAAAACCTGGGCCTTGAGCGTCTCGGAATCCGCGCTCCAACGCGTCTATTTTCCCAAAAACGACAACGTAGACGACCGCAACGGAATCGGCGCTCGGTTCCCCCATGCGTTGAGCGCCGGCCAAACCGCGCCGAATCGACGAACGTTTCAGGCATTCGCAACTTCGCCATTTGCAAATGACTGGCTCTTCGATTCCGCACGAAAACTCCTTGCCGCTGAGCAGCTCGGCAAAGACGAAATACCGGATATACTCGCGTTGAACCTGACCCCTAACGACTATATCGGCCACTCCTACGGGCCCGACAGCGCCGAGGTCCTGGATGTTACGGTACAGACGGACCGCCAACTGTCCGCATTTTTCAACCACCTCAATAGCGTTATCGGGCTATCCAACGTCACCATCGTGCTCAGCGCTGACCACGGCGCGCCGACCATTCCGTCTGATGCCCGCGCCGCGGGACTGCCTGCCGGAAACTGGAGCGGAGTCGACGCAATGAAGGCAGTGGAATCCGCGCTGGACAAGGAATTCGGGCCGGATGACTGGGTGGCGACGTACGAGGAACCGTACATCTGGCTGAATCAGGAGACGGTGGAGAAGCGCAAAGTGGCCTCCGAAGCCGCTCAACTCCTCGCCGTACGCGCACTGGAGAAGATGGACGGGGTCCATTCGGTCTTCTTCAAATTCCAGATAACCGGCGGATTCGTGCCGCGGAATCTCGTGGCCGACCGGGTCTATAGAAGCTGGCACCCGCGGGTATCCGGCGACGTGATGATCGTCAGTAAGTCGGGCTGGATGCCTCGTTCCAATCCGAAGGGCACCACGCACGCGGAACCCTACAGCTATGACACCCGGGTACCGCTGCTGCTGGCCGGCGCCGGCATCCGCCCTGGAATCTACACGGAGAAGGCAGCGACCATGGATATAGCGCCTACCCTCGCGTTTCTTTTGAAGGTTTCCCCTCCAAGCGGGAGTGAGGGCCGGATTCTGTCTCGCGCGGTGGCGGCCGACGGAGCTATTAACCGTTAAGCGGCGATCACGGTAACTTCCGACGTGCAGCTCGGGCAGCGGGTTGCCTTGGCGGAAATGCTCGTGGTACAAAACGGGCATTCGCGAATCGCCGGATCGGGCGGTGGGTCCTTCTTCAGCTTGTTGACCTGACGGACTATCAAGAACAGCACGAACCCTACCACCAGGAAGTCGAGAACGGCGGTCAGAAACATCCCGTAAGTCACCTGCGCGCTCCCGACTCCGAACGCCAGGGCTTTGAAATCCACCTTGCCCAGAATCAGCCCGATGAGTGGAGTGATGATGTTCGATACGAGCGCATCGATGATCTTGCCGAATGCGGCGCCGATTATGACACCGACCGCAAGGTCCATCACGTTCCCCTTCAGCGCAAACTCCTGGAACTCTTTCAGCATCTCACCTGCTCCTTCCCGGTAGAGGTAGGCCAACTAGCCGAACAGCGCACTCACCTCCCGAGTTCCCGCGCGGAAATCCAATTCCTGCTACGAGGCAGGATAATGGGTGGATTCTCGCGTTGGTATAATCACAGTGGAGTAACCCAAGCGATTCCAACGGTCAGGAGATCGGATGTCAGACGTGCCTATCAGTTTTGCGCGACGACCGACACGTTCGGTGCGAGTGGGTGACATGATCATTGGCGGCGGTCAGCCCGTCGTCGTGCAATCGATGATCACGGAGGAGGCACATAACATACCCGCGGCTGTTGAGCAGATAATCGCAATGCATAAAGCCGGCGCGGAGATCGTGCGCGTCACCACGCCGAACATGACCGAGGCCCGCTGCCTGGCCGACATCCGCCTCGAGCTAAAGCGCCAATACCAGGATGTACCTCTCGTCGCGGACGTGCACCACCAGGGCAGCGGCATCGCGGTCGAGGTGGCGAAGCACGTCGACAAGGTCCGCATCAATCCCGGCCTCTTCGTCTTCCACAAGCCGATCCAGCG
>JBKJZI010000271.1:0-11914 GCA_046715155.1 Chthonomonadales bacterium
GGCTATAACGGCGGCGAGAACCACGTCGACCGCGAGTACACCACCAGCTTCGGCGGCACCTCTTCCGCCAGTCCGCTCGCAGCGGGGGTCATGGCGGTCTTGAAGCACGCAAACCCGAGCATGAACACGCGCTTTGCCAAGCATCTAATTGTCCGCACGAGCGACATAGTCGATCCCACCGACGGGTCTATAGCGGGAGGCGGCAGCGGCGCCGCAGGTACCGCTTGGATTACCAACGCGGCCGGGAATGAGTTCAACCAGAACTACGGATTCGGCCTGCTGGACGCCGATGAGCTGACGCTGGAAGCCCGCCGATGGTCCGGTGTGACTCCGCTGGTGACGGAACAGGAAGCCACGACGACAGTCAATGCCGCAATCCCCGATAATGACCCTTCAGGGGTTTCCCGCACCTTTTCGATGGCAAGCACCACGCCGCTCGAGGAAATCGAGGTCACCCTGAGCGTCACCCACACGTTCCGCGGCGATCTGGAGGCTTTCCTGCAGTCGCCTTCCGGAACGCTTGGCCGGCTGATGATCGAGTCCGGTACCGACTCCACCGATAACCTGAACTGGACCTTTACCTCCAACCAGTTCTGGGGCGAGATTCCCGCTGGCACGTGGACGCTCTTCGTGCGTGACTCCGAGAACCTAGACCTCGGTACCTGGAACAACTTCTCCATCAACGCCCGCATGGGCAGGTTGTTGCCGAGGATCGACAGCCTGAGTCCTCCTTCCAGGCCGGCCGGCAGCGGAGCATTCACTCTTACGGTCAACGGAGCCAGTTTCGCCGCGAACAGCGTGGTGCAGTGGAACGGCTCCAACCGCACGACCACGTTCGTAAACTCTAACCAGCTTACGGCAGCCATCAACGCGGCGGACGTAGCCAACGCCGGCACCGCCAATGTGAGCGTACTGACCGGAACGGTCCAATCGAATACCGTTGAGTTCACCATAACGCACTCGATCACTGTGTCCGCTACGAGCGTTCCGGCCGGCAACTCGGTGACCGCCACGTGGAACGCGCCTCCGCGAAGCTCGGTGACCGACTGGATCGCCCTCTATGCGACCGGCGCTGATAACCGCACGTACATCTCATGGAAGTACACCGGCGGAGCTATTACCGGCACGTTCGTCGTCAACATGCCGTCTACGGTGGGGACCTACGAGTTCCGGTACCTGTTAAACAACGGGTACACGAGCGTAGCGACCAGCCCGACGGTAACCGTCACAACGGCATCGTACTCCCTCACCGCGACGCCGGATCCCGTGATTGCGGGCCAGACGCTCAACGTGGCCTGGACGGCCCCGCCTGGCCGGCCCGCTGTCGACTGGATCGGAATATATGCTGTCGGCGCCAGTAACCAGAACTACCTGCAATGGGTTTATACTGGTGGCGCTCAAAGTGGAAACCATAACTTCACGGCTCCCAGTTTGATAGGGGTTTATGAGGTCCGCTATCTGCTGAATGACGGCTACTACGATGTCAGAGCGACCGACACCTTTACCGTCATTCTCTAGGGTGACCGTAGCGAGTGAAAACGTTCACACCTGCCGGGGCTTGCGTTGTTCCGGCAGGTGTGATAACATGAACTCAGTCCTGAAAAACCGGTATATTCTTAATGGCTATCGGGATTGAAAGTGTGGAACGGCCGTGCTATTATGGACGGGCGTGAAATAGAAGCCCATTTGTTCGCCGGTCTTCAAGTCGAGATCGGCGTCAAGTGCCTACTGCGCAGCGCTTCCACATCCGACGTACGCGCCGCTTAAGCTGATTAGGGGCCGATGCAGCGCGATACAATTGCCATCCACCCGAGATTGAGGGTGGGACCCGCTTCTTACTTTCCTCTATATTCTGAGGCAGCGCACTAATCCCAGCGGATTCCGCCGATCGTTATCAGCCTCGGTCCTCTGGCCTCTTCGGGCTCTGGATGGCAGTTAGCTCCCCGCGTGCCAGGACGCATCGCGTAAGCTGACTATTGAGAGAAGCTGTGGCCGCCGCTCCATCCCGGCTCACCCGGTCTTCTCCGGTCCGCACGCGCTGCCGGCCCGCCGGTTCGTGTGCCTCCTTCAAAAGCGTCTCTCTCAAAGATCGCCAGTGCATTTGAAGCGAGCTTCACTCGGTCCAGGAACACCGCCTAGGAGCTAGCTCGGAAAGGACATGTGCGATGCTGGATACAATCTCGGGCAGTAGCGCCCGTCCAGCTGTTTCCCCGAAGGAATCCGCGTGCTTGTTCAACGCGGGTGTAGACTCAATCACGGACCGTCGTGCTATCGACCGCCGTGAAACTGATCGGAGAATGCTGGATCGACGAGTCGCCGCCGTACTTCTTACCTCCGGATTCCAGGATCGCCGCAATAGCGACCGGAGAATGTTCGATCGGCGACTTGTCAATCGTCGCGCCAGGTCATACCGACCGACGTCGTTCGATCGGGAGACCCTCTACCAGGAGTTCCAACCCCTGGTACGTCGCCTCATTCGCCAGTACGGGGACTGCCCCGAGGTACGGCAGGACCTGGCGGGCGAGATCTATTTCCGGTTCTGCGCGCTTCTGGATGCGTATGATCCGAACCGCGGCGTCCCGCTGAGGCCGTACCTCGTTCGTCAACTCAGCGCATCGGTGTACACCTACGCCCGTCATGGCTGGATTCGCCAGCGCCGGGAAGTCAGCTATGACGTCGCGCCCGAGTCCTGCACGGCTTCGAAGGTCGACCCCACGCGTGATTGGGACGATAAACTTGCGATGGAGCATGTACTGAGGACGCTTCCGGACGCAATTGCCGAGCTCCCCAAGCGGCAGCGGCAGGTGGTAATCTGGCGCTATTACGAGCAGCGCGCGTTCGAAGACATTGCGGCGCTCCTGCAAGTGAAGCCCGCAACCGCGCGGTCCCTCCTGCGTCACGGAATCAACAACCTTCGCCAGCAGGTGAGGAAAGTCACCGCCGAGCCGGCTTAGTCGTTTCCAACTCGTAGTTCGCGCCGCGAATCAGATACCGCCGGGAGGAGCAGAAACTCCGCCCGGCGGTATTCTTCTATATCAGTACTCCGTCCCTCGCCGCAGTTCTACCGATAACATATAGGTCGACTACCGACTCCCCATGTCAGCACCAGCGACTAAGCCGCCAAAAGACGTCCGCCTCATACGAGCAGGGAAGGTTGTACTCCTCGCATGTGCCTGCCACCTTGTCCTGCTGGCCATAATCTCGATCGCAAATGCTCTCGGCCCGGACCGCTGGTGGATAGGCGGCCTCAACATGTATCTACCGCAGTGGGTCTGGGGATTGCCTTCTCCAATCCTGTTGCTCCTCTGTTTATGGCTGAACAGGCGCTGGTCGTGGGTCCCGGTGTTGTCCCTGCTCTGGGTGGCCGGGCCGGTTATGGGCTACTGCCTCGGCGCTTCGGCAGCAAAGAAGGGCGCCCGAATTCGCGTCATGACTCACAACGCGCAATGGTGGCAGGTTCCCCTCGTGGATCCACTCGCGTGGAAGATCATAAGAGCTAATGCGGACATTGCCTGCATACAGGACGCTCGCGGCGCGGTGGACGCCGGCCTTCGCGACTTGCTGAAGGGCTGGAACGTAGCGGCGTACGGACAATACGTTATCGCCAGCCGGTTTCCCCTCCTGAAGACGACAGTAGGCGATATCTCTTTTAGGGGGGAAAAGCATACTTATCTCAGGGTGGAGGTCAAAGCACATGGGCGCACGGTGACCGTCTGTACGGCACATCTCACCACGCCACGAGATGGACTTTCCGCCCTCCGCCACCTGGATCCCTCAGGAATCCGTGAACTCAATCGCAGCCTGACAGACCGCATCCTTCAGGCTGAATCCATCGCGAAAGACCTGCGCGGAACGCGAGAGCCTCTCATCGTGGCCGGGGATCTAAACGCTCCGATACAGTCGCTTGCGTGCCGCAAGCTGCTCGGTATTGGCCTGCAAGGCGCATTCGATGCCGCCGGTCGTGGATACGGATACACCTACGGCCACACCCTTCGACTTCGACACTCGTTCGCGCGAATCGATCACATCCTGGTCAGCAGCCAGTTTACGCCCATAACGTGCACGGTCGGAGACCCCGTCGGCTCCGACCACCGCCCCGTAATTGCGGACCTGATCTTGACCGAATAACCCGTCACTTCGAGTGATACAGCTCGTAACAAATGAGCTTCCAACCTGTCCAATAATACGAGGGAAGATACCAGAGTAATCGGCTGAGACTCCCCTCGGCGGCCGGCCGTAGTATATACTGTATTGTTCGGTTCAAGCCGGACGCGATCTAACTCGATGCGCGCGCCAACTTTACTCATACTCCTGACCGCCCTTTTTGTCGCCCGGCCGCCGGTATTGGCGCAGACGGGCCCCCTTTCGGTCGCCTCCGCTCCTGCGGACTCCGGAGCGATACCGACCTCGGCGCAGGCAGTTACCGATGTCTTCATCGGCCGGAACGTAGTCGGTCCCTATGTCCTTAGCTGGCGGGGCGTGGAATTCGGGAGCGACTTCGTTTCGCAGAACGGACGCCAGCTCAAGCGAGGCCCAGACTACTCAGTTGATGTTGGCGCCGGAATCCTGACATTTACCAGGCCCGTTCGCAACGGCCAGATGGTCCGAATCGATTACCGCTGCCTGCCGGGCCAGTCCGTGCGAAACACGAACTCCCTGGTCGCGCCCATGCAGCTCCAGTTATTCCAATCGGGCGCGATGTCGATGAACGCCATATTCAAACCGGTGAGCGAAAAAGACTCTCGCGGCGCCGGGCCCGGCGGGATGATGCTACTGAACTTTGGCGGAGCAACCCAGGTTGCCGGTCATTCCAAGCTCGCCAGCAAGATGTTTTTCGATCTTCAAGGGGGCGCCGTCGCCCAGAAGGGCGCATTCCAGCTCTCCGATGAGACCGCCACCGGAATCGGACTGTTCAAGGCCTCGTTCACGCGGGGCGGTCGGCAATTCAAAGCGGCCGAAGAATCCGGAATCGCCTCAGGCAAGCAGGTCCTGGAGGCCGCCGCAAACTTCAAGCCGATCCACGGAATCCAGGCCTCCGCGAGCTTCAAGCAGGCGGAAGAGCTTGTGGAGAGTGGTAAGGGAGCTGTTGTCACAACTGTCGGTCAACGTCTTGCCGGGACGTTGGGAGCCGTTACGCGCTTCCAGGCCAGCCGCACGAACACTCTCACCGAGAGCCCCGAAGGCAATTCCGTCACGAGGGTGGCGGACCGGATTCAGCTCGACAGCCGCTTGAATTCAAAGACGAGCGCGACAGCCCTATTAGAGCGGGAGCAAGTGGAAGCTGGCGATTCCGGCAAAGTGGCCCAGACCGGAACGCTTTCAATCCGCAGCCAGCCGACTGCCCAGCTATCGCTTCAGGGGACGTTTCAGAATAAGCTGAGCCCTGCCGGCGCCGAGGACACTACCGGGCTGAAGCTCGAAGCCAATCCGAGCTCCGCGGTAAAGCTTTCAGCGAACGTGGGAGACCGCACTACGAAGGAGGGCGTTTTCCGCAATCGCGAGGCCGCCCTTCAATATGACCGCGGAACCCTCATCTCGCTCTCCGGCCTGTTTCGAACGGTGGATGACGGCAAGCAGCAGACCATCGTCCGCGGATTCACCGCAGCGACACGCCCATTCGGCTTTGTGGAGGTCTCCGGCGGAGTCAAGATCCGGGAGACGATGATCGACCGCGTGGTCGATCAGTCGCTGCCTGACAGCTACAACGTCAAAGTCTCCTTACGGCTGCTGAACGAGGCGCTTAAACTCACGGGCGGCTATATCGACAACCCCGAAGACGATAAAGGGGTGATCGCTCAGGCTTACAGCCGCAACATTGGCCTGCAGTCCACTCTGGGGCAGCTCACGATGGCGGGCGCCTACGGCCTCCAGGATGAGTACCTGATCTCGAAGCTAGTGACCACCATGGAACTCAGTCTGGGTTGGCGCTTCCTTCCGGCCAGCCAGATTCTTACCACGTACAAGGAGTCGCTGGCGCGCGAGACCGGTCTGCTCGACACGGACACCTACTCCCTGAGCCTGACTCACCGAGTCGGCAGCGCTTTAGATTTCGCCCTGAGCGGAATCTACACCACCTACGAAAAAGACGGCGTCTTCCTCCCCAACCGCGACTACCGCGCCGAGGCCCGCCTCGGAATCCGCTGGTAGCGGACCACTGACCTGCGACTACCGACCACCGCTAGATTCGATTCCCGCACCCCTCCGGGGCGCTTTCGGAACCCGTCAATGGTCCTCGTCGTCCTTCTCTCATTACCGGATTCCGCCGTCTGAATCCGGTAATTCAACGGGTTCAGGTTCCTGGAACAACTCGCCCGTTCGATACGTCTATGTTTTGCTACTGCAGAGTTACGTCGCGGCCCTATCAGAAACTATGGTCCATTCCCCCCAGAAGGGAGAACAATCGATATGCAGCTCAATATCACGCCTGACGGAATCGAATATCGGCCCTATGTCGAAGTGCGGATTCCGTTCCACTGCCGTAATCTCATCGAACGCGCGCGCATCTGCAACGACCTGGCATTCTACTGCGACCATAAAGCGCTAACGCATCGAATCCGCC
Source organism: Chthonomonadales bacterium (assembly GCA_046715155.1). GTDB lineage: Bacteria > Armatimonadota > Chthonomonadetes > Chthonomonadales > CAJBBX01 > JBKJZI01. Next base: position 6,560 of record JBKJZI010000271.1, read on the forward strand.
ACCACAACGGCGGCCGCACCGTCCTCATCGCCGATGGTACGCGGGACCAGATCGACGGGCTATTGCGCTACGTAGGCGCTTCGGCAATCGCCATGGACACGAACCCGCTCTTCCAGCCCGCGGCAGCCTAGCGGCCAATCGGAACTTCGTAGATTCCGTGCCGGTAGGTCACGAGCAGGCTCTTGCCGCCCGGGCGCCAGCAGAAGGAGCCCATCCCCTCTGGCGGCCATTCCGAGCTGCATCGAGTTGTCACGGTACGCACCGTCCGAGAAGACTATCTCATCCGGAGTGGCCCACGACCGGGTGAAGTAGATCGTGCCGTTGGTGGTAAACCCCGGAATCCGCCGCGCATTAGCGAACAGATTCGGAACCTGGCTGCACCCGGCCGCGAGGACCACAGCCGCGGCCCGCGCTCGCCAATACTCCTACCAAATAAAAAGGGTGTGCAGGCTTTCACCCACACACCCACACACCCACACACCCACTCAGGCTATCGGATTACCGCGGTTCCTGAATCCGGTCCGGAGCCGTGCCGACCTGGGTCAATACCCATCGGCTATTCAGGCGCTCCACCACATAACTCACGTAGACCGTGCGGCGCTCGCCTTCCCGATTGCGGTAGATGTGCTTGCCGGAGATCACATACACGCCGGCAGCTCGCCGCTTGAAGCGATAGAGGGCGAACGAGATCGTGTCCGTAGCCCGCATGGCATCTCGAGTCATGTCCAGGAAGTCGTTCGGCTCCACGGAGTACTCGTAGTTGCCCTTGCGGAAGATCGCGATCCGGACGCCCGGGTCGGTGATCTCTACGAGCGGCTCGATGCTGTTGTACCGGAACGCCTCACGCAGCGCATCGGTTGCCTGGCGCAGGTCGCGGTCCCGCTCGTCCAGGTCGTAGTGGCTGCGGTTCAGGTAGTAGTCGTCCAGGTCGTTATCGTAACCTCGGCAGTCGTTCCCGGCATAGACCGGAATCTCGATGTAGATGAGCGCCGGCCGACGGTAGAAGGTGCGGTGCCGATATATGTACGACGGATAGCAGCCGTAGTAGTAGCTGTACGGCGAATAGAGGACGAGCGACGCGTCGTACGTCGGGCAGTAGTATGGGAAGTAGCTGTACCCGTGCGAGAAATAGTGGGTCAAGCGCGGATTCGAGATACGATATCCTTCGCGCAGGACGATCCCGCTGTTGTATCGCCGACCTTCCGCGGAGCGAGTAAAGACGTCGTGCCCACGGTTTGGTCGGTTGTCGCCCGCACGATATCGGACTGAGTCGTCGTTCCGCGAATCGGGATGCCGGCTGCGGCCGGGCTCGAAGGTGTCGCGGTACCGATCGGATGCGTTTGACGGATTCCGGCGGTTTAGCGGGTTGCTGCCGGTGTCGTCGATATTGTCGCGCCGAGTATCATTGCGCCCGACATCCGGATTCCGAGTCGGCCGGCTGGCGTCGGAACTGGTCCTGTCTGAAGGAGATGGGTCGCGCCGAGGAGCCGGGTTGTCGCGCTGCGGCGCGCCGCTGGAACTGTCCGAGCTGCGTGCGGATTCGGGCCGTCGCTCGGACGCTGGGTCGCGGCGCGACGAGGAATCTTCGCGGCGGGGATTATCGTCACTGCCTCTGCGTGCCGATGGCTCCGAGTCGCGCCGGGACGGCGGGTCTGGATCGCGTCTCGGCGGAGGTGAGGACTCGCGTTGGGGCTCGGATCTTTCGCTTCGTTGTGGCGGCGGCGAAGACTCGCGGCGTGGCGGTTCTGACCGCTCGCTTCGGGAAGATTCACGCTGCGGTGGGGAAGACTCGCGGCGCGGCGTGGAATCGCCGCCGCGGCTCCCGCCGCTGTCACCACCCGACGGACGCCCACGCTGTGCGGACATCGGCAGGGCTGCGCACACGATGATCGCCCCGGCAAAAAGAATACGGGCCGCCAGACCGGCTTGGTGCTTGGCGTTGCTCATTTAAGAAAGCCTCCTCTCAACGATGTACGCTGAGAACAGAATTCCTCGGCCCGCCTGAATGGAAGGCGGTAAAAGGATGGCGGCGGACCCCCGCGGGTATCAGCGGAATCATCCGGGGTATACGCCTATTATACACGCTCCATGAATCGTACCAGGGGCTCATTCCTCTGAACGTCAAGCGAGCGAGCGTGTGACAGACAATCTTTTGCAGAGAATCAGGAGGCTGTGTCGGTCGTCTCAAGTCTCTCCAGCGGTTGGCGCGTCTGGTCACGGATAGCGTGCGGCCGATCATCCCCACCCTCCGCCTCCTCCGCGCGCCTCCGGGCGCCGGTCAAAATGTGATCTGGTGTCCTGAAGAAGACCCCGATTGCAAACACCACTGTGGCCCCGATCATTGCGAACCACGTAAAGGAGACTTTCGGGAGCCAGGAAATATCCCAGAAGTTGCCATTCCCTCCCATCGAAATAGTAGCGAAGAGTCCGCAGGTCACCGCCAGTAGGTTGCCCATGTCCGTTCCCCGGTTTCGCGTCAACATCCCCAGAAGGAATACTCCCAGCATCGGGCCGAGAATGAATCCGGCGATTCCGAGTACTACGGGTATGATGCGCAGGCCCGGAATGTTGACCTTGGCATACGCAAAGCCGGCCGCGACCAGGATCATTAGCACGGCAAACAGGACGGTGAAGAAGCGAGCGGCGTTGACGTAATGGTGTTCCGACCGGTTGCGGACGTACTGCAGGTACCAGTCGTTGGTAGCGCTCGTGGCGAGCGCATTGAGGGCGGCAGAGAAGGACCCCATCGCAGTTGCAAATACCCCTGCCAGCACTAGCCCTCGCACTCCGGTCGGCATGACGTTGAGGATATAGGACCCAAACACGTCCGAGTTGGCAACCGGTTTGAAGGTCGGGTCCTGCTGGTAATAGACAAAGAGGAGGATTCCGATGAACGTAAAGACGGCCGCGATAGGTAGGTCCATAAATGCGGCGGTGATGAGGCTGCGGCGCGCCTTCTGGTGCGTTTCGGCCGTAAGCATGCGCTGCACCATATCCTGGTCGGTCCCAAAGGCGGCCATGTTTGCGAGGACCGTTCCGATAAGCGCGGAGAACACGGTGTAGTCACTCGCGAGAATGAGCTTGATGTAATCCCATAGTCCCATCTCGGCGACTCTATTAGTAGCCTGCCACTCCGCGACGCGGTGCGGCTCGAAGCCGGTGATGAAGTAGCCTTCCAGCCGGGTCATCTGCGGAACTGCCTGTGCGACCGCGTCGAATCCGCCGACCTGGTACAGGAGATAGCCCACCGCGACGAGGGCGCTGCCGAACATGAGGCATGCCTGGATGACATCGGTCCAGATTACCGCTTTGATTCCGCCGATGGCGGTGTAGAGACAGGTGAAGATCGTGAGGATAACCACGGCCACGACGTACGGCCAGACCGTGGTGACCGCCTGCTGGTTGAAGGCGACGTTCCCACCGGACGTGAACATTCGCCACGCCAGGACCATCACGAGCGAGGGGATGAAAAGGCGCGTGCCGGAGGCGAGGGTCCGCATGATGAGGAAGAGCATGGAGACGTAGCCCTTGCTCCACGCCCCGAACCGCACGCCCAGATAATCGTAAACCGTGTAGACCTTGTACGTGTAGTAGGGCTTGAGGAAAACGTAGCCGACAATGTACCGGCCGATGATGAGGCCGAAGACGAGCTGTACGTAGGCCAGGCTGCGCTTGTCGTAACCTTCGCCCGGAGCGCCGAGGAATGTAGCCGCGCTGGTCTCGGCTGCGATGATGGAGGCCATCACCGCCCACCACGGAATCCGACGTCCTCCCAGCGCGAAGTCCTTGAGGCTGTCCTCGCGCCGCCCCATGTACAGGCCGATCCACATTATCCCGAAGAAATAAACGATAATGATCAGCCCATCGAAGTACAGGCCTTGCATAAGCGCTCCTCGCCCGTGCTGGATGTTAAGTTCATACTACCGCAAACTCCCAGTGGGACGGAACCTGCGCGGATTGACCACTGCCTTCACTAGCCGCTATCATTAGCGCGATGGATACCCCTAACGCATCCCCCAATTCCCCGATACCGGACTCAACACCAAAGTCCGCACCTCGCAGAGAGCGGATTCGGCGTGCGGCGGGCACTGTTGCTATCTTGCTCGGCGCGGTGTTCATGGCTGGACTCGTGATTACTTACGCGGGGGCGCGGCAGTATCGGTGGCAGGGGTTCGACCTGGAGATTTCGGTGCGGCCGGGCTGGGAAGGCAGAACTCGGCTGATATTCAACCCGCTCGGTGACGTCCGCGCAAAGACGCACCGCGCCCCAGTGGAGCTGAATGTGGCTCTGCGAGGCGTCTCGTTCGAAGACACCAAGAAACTGGTGCTCGATCCACCTCCCCGGCAGGAGCTGGAGGAAGACTTCCTGAAGACGGCGCGAACGAGCCTGCGGAAGTTTGCCTTAACGCAGGTCTTGATCGGAACCCTGGCGGCGCTGACGATTCCGCTGGTTGCGAGGTCGCGCCGTCCGAGCCACTGGATCGGCTCTGGCGTGTTCGGCGCGGGAGTGGTCGCGGTCTGCTTCTACCAGATGGCCGCCACGTACAACCCGAAAGCGTTCGAGAACCCAACTTACACGGGCTCACTGCGCGAGGCGGGATGGATCATCGGGCTCGCAAAGGACGGATTCGTAAAGGCGGAGGCTCTCTCTGAACGTCTGAAGCTTGTAGCGACGAATGTAAGCGCTCTCTACGGCCGCCTGAACTCTGCGGCCCCGCTGATTCCCGGCGAAGACGCCATCCGTGTCCTCCACATCTCAGACATCCATAACAACACTGCGGCGCTGGCCTTCGTGCGCGAATTGGCCGAGCGAACGGGCGTTGACCTGGTCATCGATACCGGCGACCTGACGGACCTGGGACTTCCGGTGGAGTCCGAGCTCATCCGCGGAATCTCCCGTCTGCGAGTGCCCTACGTCTTTGTTGCCGGTAACCACGATTCGCTCGCCACGGTCGCTACCGTAAGCAGATATCCTGAAAGCCGGATTCTGGATTCCTCTGCGATTGAAGTAAAAGGACTGTCGATCATAGGCGCGCCCGACCCCAGCTCGCGGAGGCCGGGCTCAGGCAGCGTCGACACTCCTGAGGATGCGCTCAAGAGGGAAGGCGAACTGTTGGCTGAGCGTGTGCGGGCCTTACCGCGCCCACCGGATATCGTCGCCGTGCATAATCCTAAGCAGGCGGAAGCGCTGGTCGGCAAGACGCCGGTGATTCTGTGCGGTCACATGCACAGACTGGACCTCGAAGAGCGGAACGGTACGGTAATCTGTAATGCTGGTACGACCGGCGGTGCCGGGATTCGGTATTTCGATAAGACTGGCGGCGTCGCTTTCACCGCGGCAATCCTCGGATTCAC
>JBKJZI010000272.1:0-19368 GCA_046715155.1 Chthonomonadales bacterium
CTTCCATACCTCCACACTTCCACACTTTATTCACCAACATGCTCAGACGCCTCCTCCCCCCGCTAATCGCCATCGCCGTCATTCTCGGCCTCTACCGCCTATATCGAACCGCGCAGCGGTACGATCCAAGCGTGCGGGCGGCGATGGAGCAGCAGGGCGCCGGGGCGGGGGACGTGAGCATCCAGTTCGGAAATGCCTTCATCGTGAACCGGACCGATGGCCGGCGGCAGTGGAGCCTGGAGGCAAAGCAGATCGATTTGCGGCGGCCTTTAGGGGGCGGAATCGAGCATCTCAGCGCGGCGGATTTTCGCGGAATCAAGAATGGCACGCTTTACCGCGAGGGAAAGCCGGAGTCGTTCTTCGCCGCCGATTCCGCCAAGTTCGACCAGTCCACGCAGCGCTTCGACATCCGCGGCGGAATCCGCTTCCACAATACGAAGGGCGACCAGGTAGCCTCCGAGTTCCTCCAGTGGTCCGAGCGAGACGATTTCGTCCGCTTCCCGCAGGGGGCTTCCGGTAAGATAAGGGGTAACACGATCAAAACGCCGATGCTGCTGTATCATTCGAGAAAGCGCACGCTGGACTGCCCGCAAGGCGCCGAGGGAATCTTCAACGGCTACCCGGCGCGGGCGACGAACCTGTTCTGGGACATCGGCAAGGAGATCGTAGAGTTCCGCGGCCCGGTCTCCGGCTCGCGTAAAGGCGTGGAGTTTAGGGCCGCGAGCGCGCGTCTCAACCTGAAGACACGTGACCTGTTCGCGAACAAACCAACGCTGCAACTCCGTATAGAAGGCGAGATGCCCGACCTGGAGGTCTTTCGATGATAATTAATCGCGCAGCGAGGGTCGCCGCTCTTGCCACAGCGGGGGCCATCATGGGTTACTCGGCGTGGCCGCAGGCGAAGCAGACTCAGCCGGCCGCCAAAAAGGCCGCGCGGACCGTCGAGGTTACGGCCGATGCCATGAAGCATAATGACTCCACCGGAATCGGCTCCGGCAAGAACTTCGTCATTATTGACGGCGAGACTACCGTCAAGGGCGAAGACGGCAAGTGGAATCAGAAGACCAAAGTAGCGGAGGCCACCGGGAATCTCTCCATGAGGGACCCGCAGGCCGACGCTACCAGCAAAAAGGCGATAATACAATACGCTGGAGACAAACGAATCGTCGACATGGTCGATGACGTGACGATCACGGTGCGGCCGAAGAAGAAGGCGGAGAAGGGTTCCGGGCCGACGTCGGCCGGCCCGCAGAACGGGGAAGAGGAATCCCCGCGCAGCAATCCCGCCGTCATCACGTGCGACCGAGTAGAGTATCATTACGCGCGGGACAAGAAGTACGCCAGGCTTACCGGCAATTTCAAGGTGGTCCAGAAGCTAAAGGACCTCACGCGCAACGTAACCGCCGATCACGCCGAGTGGTTCGGCAACGAGGACCGGATTCTGCTCCATCCTCCCGTGCATTTCGAGGATACTAAGGGTCAGATATTCGACACGCCGAACCCAGTCACGCTCCATACGGCCGAGGGCGCGGAGCGCATCGAGGCGACGAAAGTGAAGCTGATCTTCCCGGTTGAAGATGAGGAAGAAGAAAAGCCCGGAAGCAAGCCCGCAACGCCGACAAAGAAACCGTGATGCATAATTCGTAATGCGTAATGCGTTAACTGGACTGCACTAATCACGATCCTGTTCGCACTACTTTCCCGTACGGAATCGATTAGGTTTCCTTTACGAATTACGAATTACCACCATGCGACCCGCCTGGCCAAACAGAATCATCTTTATTCTCGCTCTGACCGGAATCGGTGTATCGGGTTATCTGACACTGGCTCACCTGAAGGCGGTAGAACTCGGGTGCGGCCGGCTGCGGGGATGTGACGACGTCGCCCGGCATTGGAGCGCCAAGGGACTGGGGATTCCGGGACTTGAGGCCATTCCGACGGCAGCATTCGGCGCATTGGGTTATGCGACTCTGTTTGTGCTGGCCTTCCTACGCGCGGCAGCGGATTCATCAGAGAAGGACCGGCGGCTTGCGGGCATGCAATGGGCGTTGTCCGCGGCAGCCCTCGGCGTAACCGTGTGGTTGACCTATATGGAGGCGTACGTCATCCGGGCATGGTGTCAATGGTGCCTGGTTTCCGCACTCATAACCGTTCTTATATTTCTTACGGCGACTGTTGAGCGGCTCGTTCGAACCGCGCCTCCCGAGCCGAACATCGAAACCCAAGGAGAACCCGTTTGAAATCCGGGGAAGTCAAGCTGTTTATCGGCATCTGCGTCGCTGCGCTGCTGCTGGTCGGCGTCGCAGTCTATCCTATGATCGGCAAGCCGCCCGTCACTCCCCCTCGAGGTCCGGTGAAAGTCCAATACACGCGGGACATGTTGATTCCGTCCTGGAGCCGGATGGAGGGAAACCCGAAGGCGCCCTACACGATAGTGGAATTCGGCGACTATCAGTGTGGAGGGTGCGCAACCGGCAAGTACACGGTGAAGGAGCTTTTGGATAATTACAAGGGCAAACTCAACCATGTATTCCACCACATGCAAATCACACCCGAACACAAGTGGGCGCCGCTTCTCGCCCGTGCTGCCGAGGCCGCGGGCAAGCAGGGCAAGTTCTGGGAATATCACGCGGAGCTCTTCGAGAATCAAGCCCGCTTCAAGAACGCCCCTGAAAAAGGCGTCATGGACGGGGTGACGGACCTCGCCAAGAAGCTAAATCTGGATGTGATGAAGTTCCGATCGGACATGAACAAGCCTGAGGCAGCTAAGCTGATAGGCCAGATGGAGGTCCTCGCCCGGCAGGCAAAGGTGGAGATAACGCCTTCCTACTTCCTCGTCCCCCAAAAAGGTGAGGTCACCGCGATCGGCAGCTCCAGCGAGCTCGAAGACTTCATCGCCAAACCCGACACGCTTAAGTAGTTGAGGGTTGAGGGTTGAGGGTTGAGGGTTGAGAGTTGAGAGTAGGGTGTCTACGCTCTCAACTCTCAACACTATGGCATTGCCCTTGAATCGCGTTTCCTCTCCAGCAGCTCCAGCATGACACCGAGGCGGCCTTCGCCATCGAAGTATGCGTACTGTCCCTCGCCCATGTCTCCGCGCTGGATCAGGGGGATTCCACGCTCGCGCAGGAAGTCCACGCTTTTCTGCATTCCTTCCACCCAGAATGCAAGGTGGTGCACGCTCTCGCCGCTGCGGTCCAGCGCCTCCTGCCAGGTGCTTTCGCCTCCCATCGGCTCGATCAGCTCGAGCTGCACCTGCCCGAGATTGAAGAACGCGAGCTTCGCCTGGGCATTGGACGGCGCGCCCTGATAGGTCATCTCCACCTCGTTTCCCGGCGACGTGACGATCACGTTCGGAATCGGCTGCCCCAGCACGTCCGCCCACCTCCGGCAAGCTTCCTCTATGTCGCGCACCACGATCGCAATCTGCGCCGCATTCGTGCTGCCCAGATTCTCCTGGCTCATCTGTAGTCTCCAGTGTGAGTGTTAAGTATTGAGTGTTGAGGAAGTTCGCCCCTCGCTCGACAGTTTCCCGCACCATGTAGGCGAACTGCGTGTTCATGCATTTCAGAGGTTGAGTTTTCTGCGGGAATGGTGGGATACTGCCAGGGTAGCTCAGACTACTAGCGGTGAGCCGTACTTCTCAACACTCAACACTCAACACTTATGAACCGTGTTGGCCTGATCGTCAACCATACCAAGCTCCCGGCGATTGAGTTCGCTCACGAAGCGCTGGCGTGGCTTACTGAGCGTGACGTGGAGCCGGTCCTTAACCGCGACGCGGCGGACCTGATGGGGAGGCTCGATCTCGCCGGGGACGAGGCAGCGCTCCGGGAGTGCCGATTCCTCATCACCCTGGGCGGCGACGGCACGATTCTCGAAGCGAGCCGGATTGCCGCGCCAAAGGGGGTCCCCATTCTCGGGGTCCACATGGGCCAGTTCGGATTCATCGCGGAGACGCACCCGGACGAGCTGCTGGCCAACCTGGAGGACCTGCTGGAGGGCAAGATGACCCTCGAAGAGCGCATCATGGTGCACGGCCGGGTCTTCCGCAGGGAGAAAGTCGTCTATGAGGCGACCGGTCTCAACGACGTGGTGATCACCAAGGGAACGCAGACGCGGATGTTGAGCCTGCATACGGTTTTTACAGGGGGTGAAGCGGCAACCTACCAGGCGGACGGCGTTATCGTGGCAACGCCGACGGGCTCCACCGCCTACGCCCTCTCCGCGGGAGGGCCGCTCGTCGTACCAACCGTGCAGGCGCTCCTGGTGGTGCCAATCTGCCCGCACACGCTCTCCGCCCGCCCGCTGGTGATTCCGGCAGATGAATCCGTCGCCGTCACCGTGGATTCCGGCGGTGAAGACGTCCTCTTCAGCGCCGACGGCGTCAACCGATTCGCCGTGGAATCCGGAGACCGCGTGGAAATCTGCCGCGCCGAATACACCACCCGCCTCATCACCCTGGGCAAATCCAGCTTCTACCGCAAAGTCCGCAAACGCCTCCTCTGGGCTGAACGCCTGAACGTTTAGGGCGAACACAGACAATGAGGCAGGACCAATATTGGTCCTGCCTCATTTCCGGATTCCGCGCCTGCTATCGTTCGATAGCGCGGGAGCGGATGTCCAGGGAACGGGTGTTGGCGTCATAGACGGCGTCGCCGTCCATTGCCAGCGCCACGAAGTCCATCGGGACGAACAGCACGCCGTTGCGGATCTCCGCGCGGGCGCCCATCCGCCGTCTCTGGTCGTCCGCGTAGGCGATGCGCGTATCCGTCGTCATCCGGACCTCGCCGTTGCGGACGGATATGCTCCGCGTCGCGGAATCGTAGCGATAGTTGATCCCCGCCTGGCGAGCCACCGCCGCGAACGGAACCATTACGGTCTGATTCTGCAGAAACGGCTTGTCGGCGTTGAACCGAACGGCACGCTCGTCAACGAAGACCCTAATGTCCCCATTGGCGCTCGCGCGGTCTGAGCGATAGTAATACCGATCATCCGCCGGATTTCGCGTATCGGTGCGATATCGATCGTCGGCCGGATAGCGAGTATCCGTACGATATCGGTCGTCCGCAGGATAGCGAGGATCTGTTCGATACCGATCGTCCGTCGGGTAGCGATTGTCCGAGCGATATTGATCGTCCAGATACCGATCGTCGTACGGCCGGTTCGTGTTCGGGTCGATTCGGGTCGTCCGGTTGTAGTTCCGATAGTTGTCCGGAGCAAAGGCGAACGCGCGATCCAGTCGCACTCCGAACTCGGTGCCCGCTCTGAGCGTCACGTCGCCCGGCTTCTTGTTCTGGGTCTCATTGTAGAGGTAACCCAGCCCTGCGCCGAGGATCGTAGTGAGGATTGTGTCACTCTTGGTCAGAGTCGACAGAAGCAGGCCCGCGCCGGCGCCGATTCCGACCCACTTCCAGCGCTCGCTGTCGCCGCTGCCCCTGGAGACCAGCCGGCCGTTTGAATCACGAGATACGCTTTTGTCGGTCAAGGAGATCAGGCTCGCGCTCAGGTTGCGCGTCTCGCGGTTCGGAAAGATCATTCGTAAAAACTCGACGTCAAGCACGCCGGGTTTGCCGTTGGCGTGACGAGTTGCCTCGCGTATTACGCCTTCGAACTTCGTGCCGAATGGCAGTCCCGCGTCGTCCTGTCCCTCGATCGTAGTCGCGGTGAACTTTTCTCCCACGCGGTTGTTCTTGCTGCTCAGGTCCTGGTCAAGCTTGACCTTCACCACCGTGCCGGTGGGGAGGGTCTCAGTGCGCTGCGCCAGGGCGGCCGAGTTGACGAATGTGAGCGCAAGTCCGGCCGCCAGAAGCGGAAGCCGTCCTCGCCGCGAATTAACTGTGAAACTCATAGTCTTACTTCCTTCCTCGCCTCTAATGAACGGCGAGCAGGCATCGCCGTGACGTGCCACCGGATGTGAGACACCTGCCCAGCTAAAGACGAGCTACCTTCCAAGGCAGTTCCGGCGGACGGGCTGTCCAGGCGTGTACAAGGCAGATAAAAGAAAAAGGCAAGCCTGCAAGTGGCTTGCCGTTTTTCGCTGCGAATCTGATTATTTCTTCTTACTCTTGTCCAGGGCGACTTGCATTTCACTAGCGAATTCGTTCGGCTTCAAATAGCCTTCGATCGCGTGGATTTTGTTGCCCTTCGCGTCCAGGAACAGGATCAAGGGCAGCCCGCCCACCTGGTACTTCCGGGCCGGCGCCGGGTTCTTGTCTACGTCGATCATTACGGGGACCATCTTCTTTGCAAGGCCAACGACCTTGGGGTTGGGATAGGTGTCTTTCTCCAACCTTTTGCACGACCCTCACCATACAGCGGTGAAGTCCACCATGAGTATCTTCTTCTGCTTGGCCGCCTGCGCCTGGGCCTTCTTCAGGTCCTTCTGCCACGGAATCCCCTTGGCTTCAGCGGCAGAATCCGCCACCCCTAGCGCAAGAAGCGCGACTCCAGCCATTATTGCAACCGACCTGGCCATAAATCTCATTCAGAATCTCCTTCAGTCGAGCCGTACAGACGATACCATCAGGACGGATCGCAAAGTTCCGACCTTGATTCGCCATTGGGATCATCACCAGCCTAATCTAACGAGTATCGCTCCTTATTGTGCCCCAAGTCCTTGCTTTCATCATCCGACAGCCGCCGATTCGGTGGAACTTTCCAGTCGATGGCGGCCTACTAGACTCCATAGATTTGAATCCTGTAGGAGGCCCGGCAGAACGGCGGGGGCGGCCGAAGGAAGAAGTGAAGGCGTCGTAACGCAGTCCGAATCTAACTGCGGAGGGCGCGGAGGCACGCGGAGGGGAATCCGGTATGGAAGTGTGGAGGTATGGAGGCATTACGTCTTCCACACATTCATACCTCCAGACTTCCATACCTAGAATCTCCGCGTGCCTCCGCGCCCTCCGCGCCCTCCGCAGTTAGATCTACTTCCCCTTCCAACGGGAACGTACTCCGCGGCGGCGGTCGTAAGGAATCTCTGATAGCGATCAATCGGGGAAAGGGAACCCGTTCAGCTTACATTCGGGGCCGATTTGGTCCGTGTCTTTTTAGGAGGAAGCAGTCTAATGCTAGGAACTGGAACAGAACGGCGAACGAAGATTCGAGCTGCCATCGCAGGAGTGCTGGGAGTGGGACTGCTCTCAGTACTAATGCTGGGGCGAAACGTCATCGCGGCGGAGCCGCAGGCGGATAAGCCCATAACCAGCGCCCAGGTCAGTAAAGCCACCGCGCCGCTGGCCAACCTGGAAGACGCCTTCATGGCGATCGCGCAGAAGATGGAACCCTCGGTGGTTTCGATCCGCGTAAATCGCACCATCCGGACCGCCCAGCAGGGCATTCCGGATATCGAGGAGTTCTTTGGCCGGCGCGGATTCTCCATCCCGTTCGGGAATGCGCCTCGGGAGTTCCGTGCGAGAGGCGCCGGCAGCGGCGTCATCGTTCGCGCGGACGGCTGGATCATGACGAACGATCACGTGGTCGACGGCGCGGATAAGGTGACCGTAATGCTCGCGGACGGCCGCGAGTTGGAAGGCACGGTACGCCGGGACTTCCGCAGCGACATCGCGCTTGTAAAGATCGACGCGGGCAGCCTGATCGCAGCCGAGCTCGGAGATTCCAGCACGGCGCGGGTGGGCAAGTGGGCTATCGCTTTCGGGTCGCCGTTCGAGCTCGAGAACACGATGACCGTCGGAATCATCAGCGCGCGCTCGCGGCAGCAGCAGATCGGACGCGGCGACAACCAGCGACTTTATACCGGCCTTCTGCAGACCGACGCCGCCATTAACCCCGGCAACTCCGGTGGGCCGTTGGTGGACATTAGCGGCCGGGTGATTGGAATCAACGTAGCAATCGAGTCACCGAGCGGCGGCAACGTCGGAATCGGATTCGCCATCCCCGTTAACACCGCCAAAATCGTAATGGACCAACTTATTACGACCGGCAAAGTGACCCGCGGTTACCTTGGCCTCCGGCCGCGGGCCCTCACGTTTGCCGAGCGGCGCGATCTGAGCATCAGCAACGGCGCAATGATCCAGTCGGTCGAAAACGAGACTCCGGCCGCCCGCGCGGGCTTCGAGCCGGGCGATGTGGTGATAAAGATCGACGGCAAAGCGGTGCAGGATGACGTGGCGTTCCGCGAGGCCATTGCGGCGGCAAAGCCCAGCACCAAGATGGAGTTCACGGTCCTGCGTGAGGGCAAGCCGCGTACGCTGACGGCCACACTGGAAGAGGCGCCGGACCTTCAGGCGGTCGCCCGCCGGTTGGAGCAGCAGCAGCAGCAGGCCGTGGTTTCCAAGCTGGGGGCGCGGTTCGAGACCGTCACTCCGGAGCTGGAGAAGAAATACAACCTCGGCAGCGGCCCCTCGGGAGCCGTCATCGTGGAAGTGGAGCCCGGCAGCGCTGCGGCGGAGGCCGGCCTCCGGCCCGGAGACGTGATCGTTCGAGCGAACGGCAAACAGATTGCGAAGGCAGAAGAAATAAACATCGTTGCCAACGCAGTCAAGAGCGGAGACCGGGTCGCCCTCGTCATATTCCGCGACAAAAGCCGCACGCTGGTGAACGTGCAAATCCCCTAAGAACGAATTATCAATTATCAGTTATCAATTATCATTGGACAAATTCATTCTTAATTGATAATTGATAATTGATAACTTTAAGGCTTTCGGAATCCGCGGTGCCCCTTACGGAGGTGGAACCTTACCGTGGGCGGGAGCTTCGGGGCGGCGCGCATGGCCCAGGGGTAGGTTAGCATCTGGGTCACCATCATGTTTGGCCCTGGCGCTAGAAGTGTTGCTTCCACCATCGCGGTACGACCGGTGCGTTTTACGGAATCGATCCGGACTCCGTGGCCGCCGGTTCGCTTCTCGCCCGCGAACACAGCCACCACATCGTACTTCTTGAACTCCACGGCCGGTACCGTGGAGTTTCCCGCATGCAGCTTCCAGAGCTCGGCAAAGCTCTTGGCGTCGCGCAACACGACCGTCTTCTGCTCACGGATTCCGCTCATCTGGCCCTCCAGAGTGAGCGGCGCCGCGATTGTCTCCGACTTCTGCCGGATGGCTCCGTGCGTCTCCAGTCCGGATGTAACCAGCAGAGCGCCTAGCGCCACTATGAGAAATGCACATCGCATGGGCAAGTCCTTTCACGTCTCAGATACTGACTGATACGTGCGCGAGACAGTCTTCGTGACGTTATGTCGTGCCGGGCTCTCGCGTAATGGTCGTCGCCCTAAAGGGCGTTATGAACCCGCCGTAGACTCCGATTGCCACGAAAACCCAGTCCATAAGACGCCAGGTCTTGATGATGTTTGGAACGATATTCAGGAAGGGCGGCATTTCAAGCGGCCTCATTCCCTCACCCGCGATTTGAATGGTCGCGCCCTTCAGTTCCAGCCCCGATAAGATGTACCAGCCGTACGTAATCGCCCCGAAGGCTATGAGCGCGCCAATGACCGCCGGAATGATTCCGCCTCTTCCGCTGCCCATCACCACCGCCATACCGACTCCGAATCCGAGAAAGCTGTCGATCAGGCCCCACTGGAAACCCGTGTGGTGCATAATTCTCGCGCGAATGATCGCCCCCACCCAACCCACCAGGAGGCCGAGAACGATTCCGACGACGATGCGGGCCGGGCTGGGCGGGGGTATCGGAATGGAGGGGGTGGCCATCGCGGCCTCGCGGACTGGCGGCATGGAAGTGGGCGGATTCTCCGCGGAGGGCGGGCCGGGGAAAGTGGTCACCGGCTGGGGCACGTCCGATGGCGGAGTGACCGGCTGCTCGGAATCTATCTGCGCGGCCACCCGAGAGCGGATGCTTTCCACGCATTTCGCGCAGACGACGTGGCCGGCGACCTCCTGCCTGCACTCCTCGCAGGTGGCCGCCCCGCATTCGGAGCAGGTCGCGACAGACGGGCGGTCTTCATGGTACGCGCATGGCTGAACGGCAGTTTCCATCAGGTCCTCCCGGTTGTGGTGTTCTGGTGTTCTGGTGTTCTGGTGTTCTGGCAATCCTCTAGGCGACGAGGTGGCGGAGCGCCGAAATCTCACTGTTAAGTATGACGCTAAGATAGCCCAACAGAGCGGCCAAGCCAAGGTAAGCGAAACCGTACGTCCAGCGCTCGCGCCCTGTGACCTGATAGTAAGGCTGGGTCTTCGGGTCGGCCTTCCAACCACCGATGATTCGCGGAATGCTCATCAACGCCAGGAGCCAGATCATTGGATTCCGCGGCGCCAGAATGAACAGTAACACCACTCCCAGCGCAAGCAGCTTCGGCGAAAAGACGGGAACGATCCATCCTCCATCCAGCGGCGCTACGGGAGCAAGGTTGAACAGATTCATCCAGAAGATGATATACGCCATGACGAGCCAGAACTGAGAAGGGGCGACGAGATGAATGAGGAGGCAGAGGAGGCCGGACGCGGTGCCCCAGACCGGACCCATGATGCCGATGTATGCGTCCTCGCCCACGTTTTTCCCGCCCCGCTTCAGCAGCACCGCCGCGCCCATGAAGGGAATGAAAACCATTCCGCTCATGGGGATTCCGCGCCGCCAACCTGCCCATGCGTGTCCGCATTCATGGATGAAGATCGACATTACGAGCCCGATTCCCATGGGCCATCCGAAGCTCAGCGCGTAAAACCACATGGAGATAAGCATCGAGCCGCCGGTGATGAAGACCTTGCCGAACTTGGCGAAGAGCAGCAGTATCTTGGCCTGCTTCAGCAGCAACAGAATCGGGGCCCAGAACTTGGCGACCAGGAACAGGATGGTTGCAATTGCGCCGATGACCCCGCCCTGAGACTGCCAGTGATGGAGCTTCGACGGCTTTTTCGGGACCGATTCCGCGGCCGTGCCGGCGCCATTGGACGCGGGCGGCCGCTCGGCGAGCATCTGCCGGCGGATTTCCTCCTCCAACGCAGTGCGACGCCGCTCTTCCTCCAACTGCCGTCGTATCTCTTGTTCTATCTCACTCATAGTTTCTTTCAAAGGGGTCCGGCGCGCGCAGGACGGATAGTATCTTGATGGGAGGCGTCAGCGACTGTTCGCTCGAAGGCGCCTGTTGTATTCTACGTACTATATCCATTCCGCGGATTACTCTTCCAAAAGCCGCGAACCCCTGCCCGTCGGGATTCCGTTTCCCGCCATAGTCAAGCTCCGGCTGGTCGCCAATGCAGATGAAGAAATCGGACGTCGCGGAATCCGGCCCCACGCGGGCCATAGATATCGTTCCGTGCTTGTGGCGGATTCCGGTCCAAGAAGTCCTCTCCAGCATGATTGGAGGGAATCCGTCCTTTTCCTTATCCGGGTCGACGCCCGCCTGGACAACCTCGATCTTTACTACGTTGTTCGGCTGGTTATCCGGTTTCACCGTTCGGTGGAATCTTCCCCCGGTGTAGTGTCCGGCATCAACGTATCTGAGGAAGTTTTCGCTGGTGACCGGCGCCTTCCTCCGGTCAAGGTCGATCTCGATGCTGCCCAGCTCGGTCCGCATCACCACGCGGGCTGCTCGAGCGCCCGAATCCGCGGACGATTCCCTTTGAATAAGTACGAAACTGAGCGCCAGAAGAATAGCTGGACCTCGCATTGATTTACCTTGCGCGCTCGGGAGGAGCGGGCGGGTAGCGGTAGTACACTTCTCGGCGCGCCGGATTCAGCGGCGTCACTGACCCGTCGAATCGTCCGGTCGGTCCGGCGCTGTACACCACGAAACCATTCGCTTCTTTCCGATACCGCAGTGGATTCCCAGTGAATGGGTCCTTCGGAATCGGGTTCAGCGCCTTCGAGAGCGCCTCCGGGAATCTTCCGGTGCGCGCTCGATGCGCCATTACTGCGGCAGCTACGAAGGTAACGTCTTCTTGCGCCGTGATCTGAACAAACCGGTCACCGAGGCTGGAGTATGCCGGGAGAAAGACGGAAAGCAGGGGTGCCGGAGGATCTAAGCTCTTCTGCGTCGATTCAATCTCAGCGGAGATGGCTCGGAGGCTAACGGCCCTTTGGGAATCCGGCAGCGCCTCAGTACGAATGATTCGCCGGATGAATTCGATGTGTCTGGCCTCGCCTAAATCCACAAGCTGGATCACGAACTTCCGATGTTCAGGCTCTAAACTCTGACGTTTCATCTGGCGGCTGAAGTCGGTACCAAACGCCAATGCCCCGATCTCTTCGGGACTCTTTCGAATCGACGGATACCCTAACGGTTGTTGGAGGGCTATCTCTCCATACAGCGCCTGGCGAAGGGTGAAATTGGAGCGACTCCGCTTAACCGCCCGTTGAACCATATCCGCCACATCGGTGCGGTCCGGCGCCATCTCCAAGAGGTATTCCATTCCGCGAAGTGAGATACTCTGCAGGCTGATGCCGACGAGCGATGACATTAGCATCGGATCGGAAGCCGCGTGTTTTGCCAGCCTGAATCCGCGCGCCTGGTTCTCGACAGCTTCGGAAAAACGGCCGTCGCGCGCCAACAGGAAACTCTCTGACCCGAGTAGTCTGGCCGCCGTCCGCATGGTCCTGAACTCTGGGGTCAGCACAGTGATCCCTTTGGACCAATCGCGCTGGAAGTCGCAATCCGGAACGTCGGTGGCTCGATGAATCAGTTTAATGACGTCACGCCGTTCGGCTAACCTATTCCTTGCGAACTGGATTTCCTCGGCCCTGTAATTCCTTCGTGGACTCATAGGCTCATCGATGCGCGTGCGCGGCGTGGTATCGCGCTGAGTTGGGTCGAGTGAAGGGGCCGAGTTCATCGGCGGATTCAGCGGGCGGGCTTTCAACAACGCGTCGAGCTGACGGTAGAGGGGCGCGGCGTTGCGGGATGGCGGAATCGGACGGCGCTTCAGGTCGGCGGGGGTGAGCGGAATCCCTTCGGCGGTTGCCTGGGTGCGTTGGGTTGCCAGGGAAGAGGAAGCCTCGCTCAGCTCCTTGCGAATCCGAACGGCGTCCGGATGGTCCGAGCGATTGAGGCGGGAGACGTATCCCCGGACATCTCTGGGGTCGAACTTACCGGGCGGCTGGTTGGAGCGGCAGCCAGGCAGAATCAGTAAGAGGAAAATCAGGAGAAGCCGAAGGCGCGGAGGCATAGCGTATCGTATCAGAATGCCTGTTCCTTTGTCTAGGCGTCCAGAAAGAGTCAGGAGGGCGCTTCGAGCGCCCTCCCTCACGTTAGACAGATTCCGCTTACTGACTTGCCGTCTGAGGAGTCTCCGCCGCCGGCATCAGGGCCATCGTCGCCCATGCGGTGGCGGCGAAGGAGGCGTACTGCGATTGGCCGTGAGGGAATCCGGAGTCGAAGTAGTTGTTGGCGAGCATCGCTTTTGTCATGACGTACCAGGAGCCGTCCTCGTCCTGCGTACGGACAAGGTAACGGATTCCGCGCAGGTAGATGGGATCGGCTGCCTTAACCCCACCGGCCTGGTGCAGCGCGCAGAGCGCCAGTCCCGTGGCGTAGGCGTCACTGCGACCGCTCGGCGAGGAGGACCATCCCCCATCCGCCTTCTGGGCCGATTGTAACTCCTTTACAGCCTTGTCTACTTGTTCAGCGGTTGCTCCGGCCCATTTGAGACCGAGGGCTCGGGAGGCAAGCTCCGGCGCATCCTTCGCGGAGGCGGCGCTTAGGAACTGGCGCGCCTTTTCGAAGCTGCCCTTCTTCTGTTCTTCCGAGCCGTAAGTCCGCAGAAGCTGCAGGACCAGCGCGGTGGTGGTCACATAACTGATCTGCATGTGCCCGCGCTCGAAACCGTGCTTCCAACTTCCGTCCGGGTACTGCAGTGTAGCCAGGAACTGCGCCGCCTCCGCCATTCCCGGGTTTGGCGGAACGCCGACGGCCACCAGGCTTCCGAATAGGTATGCTGCGCCGATTGGGAAGTCACCGATATCGACGGCCGGGATCACTTTGCCGATTTGCGGATTCTGCAGCGCCTGGTGAACGGCAGGCCCCATCTGTTGACCGTCAGCCTCGAGCTGCTTCATGTATCGGCCGATTATCGCGTCATCTACCTTGAAGCCGTTCTTCTTGGCGTTGACCACGGCCGTAAGCCCGATACCCTGATGGTGGCAGGACGTACACTGCGCGCGCTTTACGAAAGTCGACATACTGGTTTGCAGGATGTTGATTCCGCGCTGGGTGACCTGTCGGACGCTCGGCGTTGGGACGGATTCCGTGCCCACTAGCTTCACCCCGTCCGTCTTGAGCAGACGGGCGGCCGAGGTATATTCCCGAGCGGCGGCGAGATCGAACGCACTCTTGCCGAACTTGTCCCTTGCACTGCGGTCCGCGCCCGCCCGAATCAGGCTTTGGATGGTTTCCGTGTCGCCATTGTATCGGGCGGCCAGCAGAAGCGGCGTCGCCTTCTGCTTATCACGCCCGTTGACGTTTGCCTTTCTGGAGATCAGAAGGCTAGCGACTTTGGCATTACCGTTTGCAGCAGCGTAGCTGAGAGCCGTACGGCCGTAAACGTCGGCCGTGTTGACCGCTGCGCCGGCTGCGAGCAGTTTCTGGACGGCGGGGAGTTGGCCGTGCCTGGAGGCATAAATCAAGGCGGTCGCGCCAACTTCGTCTTTCTGGTTAGGATCCACCTTCTTCGCCAGCAGCTTGCCGAGCAGCTCCACCTGGTTTCCGGCCGCGGCCAGCATCAGGATGCTTGCTCCATCAATGCGCTTTCCATGCGGCGCAGCGCCCTTGCCGAGTAGATTCAGGCCGGTCTTTCCGTTGCGGCCCATTGCGGCGAAGGTCGTGGGTGAGCCGTAAATGCTGGTCTCGTTGATCTTAGCGCCGCGGGCGATGAGCATGTCGACGATCCGGTTGTCGCCGCGCATCGCCGCCCACATCAGCGGGGTGAATCCAAGCCAGTTGCGCCCGTTGGGGTCTGCCCCGTTATCCAGCGCAGCCTTTACTGCCGCCGGATTCTGGTCTCGGATTCCAATAAAAGCGTCCGCGAGGAGCGCCTGCGCTTTCATCGCTTTGGGATCGTCAGGCGGTGGCGACTGGCTCAGAGCCGGCGCCGAAAGTATCAGCAGCGCCGGGACCATTAGAGAGTTCAGTTTCAACGTAAGTGTCCTCCATGATTCGACCGTCAATCGCGGTCGCTGTTTGTGCGCATCGTTTAAAACGTTGTGACGGGGTTGCCGAAACCGAGCGGATACATTTCAATTCTCGGAATCCGCGCTGCAAACAAAAAGGGATCCGCAAATACGAAACCCATTTGCTGTTTCAGAAGTTCCGGCTGCCTAACTCGCGACCCGTTCGCGATTGGGCTCTTTGCTGTAGACGACCGATTGTGCGTCCGCAGCCGCCGCTTCGAGCTGTGCGGGCTTGGGTACGCGTACGTTCGACACCAACCGCAACTTTGCAAGCGTCCAGATCACGATGTAAGAGGCGTCGAACTGCCACCACTTGAGGCCGTGACGGGCGGACCACATGAACTTGTGGTGGTTGTTGTGCCAGCCCTCGCCCATGGCGAAGATTGCGACCAGCCAGTTATTGCGGCTCTCATCGGTCGTCTCATAATCGCGGAATCCGACGATGTGAGTGGCGGAGTTGACCAGGTAAGTGACCTGCTGCGATAAGAGGACGCAGACGAATCCCCCCCAGAGCAAGCCGGTCCATCCCCCGATCAGGTAGCAGATGTAGAAACGGAGAACCACCCACGGTACGAACGTCTTGCTGAAGAAGACGACCATCGGGTCCTGCATAAACCTGTTCTGTACGGGGTCGCTTGGGTCCCAGGAGATGTCGCTCTTGAAGAGCCAGCCCATGTGGGAGTGCCACGCGGCGGCGGAGCGGACCTTTAGGTTCTTCCAGAATCCCTCGCGCAGCCCTTTGAGATGGACGCCTTTCCACCACCAGGGGCTGTGCGGGTCTTCTTCCTCGTCGGCGTGCACGTGGTGCTTCCAGTGGACCGTAGCCCAGTAGAGAGCGGGGCCCTGCATCGCCATCGATCCGAGCATCAGGAAGAGCGCCTTGACCGGCGGGGTCGGCTTGAAGCTGGAATGCGTCAGCATCCGGTGATAGCCCACGGTTATGCCGAGGGCGGTCGCGATGTACATGCCCAGCATCAACCAGAGGTCCCGCGCGGCGACGTGCCCATAGTGAAACGCCACCGTTATGGCCGCGATTGTGCCGAAGACAGGCAAGAATGCAACTACCCAGACTCCGAATTTCTCGATTTGATTCTTCTTCATTCCTGCAAATCCCAATATATCCCCTGGCCCCCGAGTTCTGGGGGCGCGTTTCTTTCTGGCTTACCGGCGCTTCCTGGCTGGGCGGTACTGGCGGCGTTTGGGCGCTGCGGCAGCGCCGCCTTCGGTGTTTTGCTCGGCGGTGACTCCGCGGAGTTCAATGCGCTTGCCGCACTGCGAGCAATAGGTGTTGTCCCGGCGCAAAGCGGCGAAGGGGACCCGGACGGAATTCCCGCAGCCCGGACAGCGGACTTGCATTTCTCCCGGTGGCATTGTTTTACCTCCTCTCCGCCTCTACGTTAATCTCTTCAAACAAAAACCCTCGCCTGAACGCCGTTAGCGTCCGAGACGAAGGTTTTTGGATATAAGCGTATGATGGCGGTTCGTCGCGTGAACTGGTGATCATCGGCTTAGTATAACCGCACGGTCACCGCTCCGTCAATGGTGAATCCGATAGCGCGGACCTCTCCAGTCTGACTTGTCGGACGTGCCTGACGAGCCCGACCGGCTCAATACGAGGCCGGTTAGGCCTAAAGTTCCTGCCTGCCGAAAATTGCTATTGACAGAATCCAAGCTATGGTACAATACGAGCAGATGCCCCGACTTTGGGGCCCGTGTTTCCGCTGAGCAGATAGATCAAGCCCTTCGAAGCCCGTATCCTCGTCGGTCGGTCCGCTTTCGTTGCTTTCCATCTCGCCGCAGACGCAAACACACTGATTCCGTCTAAAGGAAAGTACAACAATGGCTATGTCCGGCACGGTCAAATGGTTCAATGCGAGCAAGGGCTTCGGCTTCATCGCTCCCGAGAACGGCGAGGACGTTTTCGTCCACTTCAGCGCCATCCAATCGAGCGGTTACAAGGAGCTCTACGAAGGCCAGAAGGTTGAGTTCGAAGTAGAGGACGACAACCGCGGCAAGGGGCCTCGCGCCGCCAACGTCCGGATCGTCTAAGACTCGGAACGCAAAACTTGGCCGCGGCGTCTTGTCTGCGGCTCTGAGTGGTACCCGTGAGGGGCGGAGGATTATCTCCGCCCCTCACGCGGCGTTTATTGCGTCCGTTTATGGAACAGATTCCGATTCCGAATCGTCTCCTCGACAACACCAATAGGTGTAAAATTAAAAGGGGACCGCGATGACGCCAGACCGGCAGCAGCGGCCCCCTTGCTATGTTTTGGTATGGAAGTGTGGAGGTGTGGAGGTGTGGAAGAAACGGCTTCCAGACACCAACACTTCCACACTTCGAGCAAGGAGTCTGGATGCCGCGGAATTCCCGAATCTATATTGTTGCGTTTACCTCCGCCGACCCGAAGTCCAAGAACCTCGACTGCCAGGCAGTAGCGGAAGATGGAGAAGGCCTTGCCGAATGCTCCGCTACAGACCTCGAATCTGCCAAAAGCGGAATCGGCCTGACCTCTCAGTCCAACCACAAGTCCTACTCTGCCCATTACCCAGATGGCTACGAGCTGGAATGGGTCAACGATCCCGCCACCCATTCCGGCTGGCAGCGCGCATTGAAGCGGAATCGCGCCAAATCCACCTCATAGCTCCTGCCCACTGTTTCGTACGTTCAACAACTTGTAGGGGCGGTTCGCGAACCGCCCCTACGAGCCGTCGCGGAGTACCGACAGAATATTGGACCGCTTGCGGATTCCGCTAGCCGAACAGATCCAGAGTTTCCTGAACGGGGGGTAAGCTGCCGTCGGGACCGGGTCGTGGAATGAGCAAGTCGAAGTCGGATTCGAAGGCCTCGCGGAGTCGGGACGCGAATTTGTGGAGCTTGTCGGCGTAGTACTCCACGCGTTCGTCGCGGCCGTTGGATTCGAAGTCTTCGAGGAGGCCGAGCTGGCCGTTGTTTCGCTCGTAGACGGTGACGTATTCCCCCACGGCGATATCCCGGGCGATTTCGGCGGACCGCGCTTTGTTGGCGCTGGTGAAGGTCTTATCCGTTACCCGCTCGCGGCGGGCGAGCTTCGAGATCGGAATCCGGTGAGCGAGCAGGTCTTCGATGGTCTGCTTGTAGAGCTCCGCTATCTCCTCTGCCCGCTTCTCGAGCAGTAGGTCGACCGCCTGCGTAATGAACTCGCGTCCGAATCTCTCATCCGCCCGCGAACGCAATGAAGCGCCGGTGAAGCGCTTCTTGCCGTCATATTCCCACAGGACGTAGTTCTTCGTTTTCAGAGAGACCATTGAGCGATAGCGACCGTCGAAAGCCAGTCGGATTCCGGGCGGCAGGGTAGACGCGATCTCCGTAACATAGGCTCGCTCCGCTTCCTCGCCCTGAACGGATTCCGGCGGGACGAAATAGACGCCGTCGGTATCGATCTCGATAACGCGGCTGCCGGTTACCTCCAGACGGTCTGCTATTTGCTTCACCAGCTCCTGGCCGCGAACGGTCACGCGCTCGGCGGCTTCGTAGTCGTTGAAGTAGAATGACGCGGCGCCCAGGTAGCCGTAGAAGGAATTGATGAGGACCTTAAACGAGCTCTGAAGGCCGTCCCAGTACTGCTGCTCCGAACCCGAAGTCTCTCGGACCATGGCCTTGGAATCCAGCCTGCGCCGCGTCAGCTCGGCCAGGGCGGGAAGGAAAACGTCCAGCGTGTCGGACGCGGGCTTAATGCGCTCCGCCAGCATGATGCTCGGATAAAGGCTCTCGACGTCGGCCTTGACCACGCGGTCGATTACACCCGCCAACCGAATCTCGGTATAGCCGCCTGGATACGGGCGCGGGGCAGTCGGCCTCGGAATCCCCTTCCCTTCCGCAAGGTAGGCGCGGACCAGGATGGAATTGATCTTTTCTCCCTGGCCGGTAAGCGCAGATGCGCCGTAGGAATCGGGCACCATTTGCGCCATGTAGAATTCGGTGGGCGCGACAATCTCCGCGAGCTTGGCTGTCTCCTTCACGTCGTGACAGCAGTAGGTGAGAACGCGCTCAGGGTCGGAACGGAATATCTCGCCAATCTGGTCGCGGGGCATCTCGACCCGGTCGGCTTCGGCGATCCCGAACACCTGCGCTACGTGTTTGAGACCGTAGCTGGAAAGCGCACCACGCGCCCAATCGAACCGCTGGACGGGCAGAAACGTGTCCAGCACGTGGCGACCATGAACATAGACCGGCGCGAATGGCCGCGAGATTCCGCCGATGGCGAAATTGCGCTGCCGTCCGACGCGCGGAGTCGACCCGTCTCTGCCTAT
>JBKJZI010000273.1:0-13006 GCA_046715155.1 Chthonomonadales bacterium
AAATCGCCGCGAGCTACAAAGAAGGCTTCCTCATCATCACCTTGCCCAAGCGCGCAGACCGCTCCGCAGGCGTACGGTCGATTCCGGTAACCGGATAAGTGTTGAGTGTTAAGCACTAGTGCTTAACACTCAACACTCAACATCAATTATGGAAGACAAAAACCTCACCGAAATAGTCGACCAGTTGGATGGTACGCCTGACGGCAAGATGACGCTGCCGGACGAGCTTAACCTCCTTCCACTGCGCGAGGTGGTCATCTTCCCCGTCCTCGTAGCTCCTCTCGGAGTTGGGCGTGAGAATTCGGTTCGGCTCGTAAACGAATCTGTGGTGGGCGGCAACCGGATCATCGGCGTGGTCACGCTCAAGGATTCGTCGATTGAGAATCCGACCCTGGATGACGTGTTCTCGATTGGCACCGCAGTCGCCATCCGAATGATGGGCCAGCTTCCTGAGGGAATCCGCTTAATCGTTCAGGGTATCGGTCGGTTTGAGATCGTCGAAGCTCTTCAGACGCAGCCCTACCTCCGCGTTAAGATACGCCCGATTCCGGAACCGGAAGTCAAGCCCGAAGAAGAGCTGGAGATCGAGGCGCTCAAGCGGAGCATCGGGAGCCTCTTCCAGAAGGCCGTACAGCTCTCGCCTGACTTGCCGGACGAGATGCAGGGTTTTGCCGGCAACATTAATGACCCTCGCATTCTGACTGACCTCATCGCCGCCCAGATGCCCCGGCTTTCCACCGAAGAGCGGCAGCAGATCCTCGAGACGATCCCGATTCGGGAGCGGATGCAGGCTCTGGTGGCAATGCTCGCTCGCGAAGTGCAGGTGCTTGAGCTAAGCTCCAAGGTCCAGAGCGACGTCACGACCGAGCTCGGCAAATCGCAGCGTGAGTACTACCTGCGCGAGCAGATGAAGGCGATCCAAAAGGAGCTTGGAGAAGGCGATGAGCGCGCGCAAGACATTGACGAGCTGCGCGAAAAGATAGAAGCGGCCAAAATGCCGGAGGAAGCGCTGAAGGAAGCGAATCGCGAGCTAGAACGGCTGCAGCGCATGAATCCGGCGGCGCCGGAATATACCGTCTCACGGACCTACATAGACTGGCTCGTATCGCTCCCATGGTCGACCGGGACCCTAGACAACCTCGATATCCCGGACGTCAAACGGATCTTGGATGACGATCACTCGGGCCTGGAGAAGGTCAAGGAGCGGATTCTGGAGTTTCTGTCCGTGCGAAAGTTCAAGCAGGACGGGACGATGCGGCAGCCGATTCTCTGCTTTGTAGGTCCGCCGGGGGTTGGCAAAACGTCGCTCGGAAAGTCCATCGCCCATGCACTGGGGCGCAAGTTCGTGCGCATCTCGCTCGGCGGAGTCCGAGACGAGGCGGAGATTCGCGGACATCGACGCACGTACATTGGCGCACTGCCGGGCCAGATCATCCAAGGCATGCGGCGGGCGGAATCCAATAACCCGCTCTTCATGCTGGACGAGATCGACAAAGTAAATGCGGACTTTCGCGGAGATCCCTCGTCCGCGCTTCTGGAGGTCCTCGATCCCGAGCAGAATAGCTCGTTCCGCGACCACTACCTCGAAGTGCCATATGACCTCTCTCGCGTATTGTTTATCACGACCGCAAATGTAATAGATACGATCTCGCCACCGCTTCGCGACCGAATGGAGATCATAGAGATCGCCGGATATACGGAGGAAGAAAAGGTCTCCATCGCGGTGCAGCACTTACTTCCGAAACAGGTGGGCGAACACGGAATCAAAGGTCGCATCACCTTTCACGAGACGGCCATCGCCGAGATAATCCGGGGTTACACACGCGAAGCCGGAGTCCGGAATCTGGAGCGCGAGATCGCTAACGTCTGCCGGAAGGCGACGCGACTCTTCGCAGAGGGAAAGAAGAAGAGCCTCACCGTTTCTCCGAGGGTCGTCCGCGACTTCCTGGGCTCGCCCCGATTTGAGCGCGAGGAGGTCGAAGAAAGGGTCGACAAGCCTGGTGTTGTCACAGGACTCGTATGGACTCCGGTGGGCGGTGATATCGTCTTCATCGAGGCAACGGCTATGCCGAGCCCCGCGAACCGGCCCTCCAGTCTACTCATCACCGGCCAGCTCGGCGACGTGATGAAGGAGTCGGCCCAAGCCGCGCTGTCCTACGTTCGCGCACGGACGAAGGAGCTGGGCGCGCCGGAAGACTTCTATGAGAAGAACGACATTCACATTCACGTTCCCGCCGGCGCGGTACCGAAGGATGGCCCATCGGCCGGAATCACCATGACGACGGCGTTGGCTTCACTCTTTAGCGGGCGCCCGGTGAAACCCCTACTTGCGATGACCGGCGAAGTCACCCTGAGCGGCAAAGTCCTTCCCATCGGGGGGATCAAGGAGAAGGTGCTTGCGGCCCGCCGCGCGGGCATCAAGACCGTGATCCTGCCCGAGCGCAACCGTAAGGACTTAATGGAAGACCTGCCGGAGGAAATCCGCCAGGAGCTAAAGTTCGAATTCGTAGACGATGTCGCCGAGGTTTTGAAGCTCGCTCTTCAGCCGAAAGAGTCCTCCGATCTCCAACCGAACAGCAGACGAAACGGGCGAATCTCGCGTTCGCCCGTCGATCGTCCGGTACGAAAACGCGCTCCGGTGGCCGCGAGGGACCTGCCTAAGGGGTCGTGAAATGCTCGGATCGCAATCCCCTGCGCCGCCGTCCGTGTCCGAGGTCCCAAAAAAGGACTTTCCCGCTGACCTTCAGCGTATCATCTCGGATGCCGACGAAGGCAACTTCCACGGGAAACTGGAGATGGTCGGCGGAATCGGCATATGGGAGGCCCATCCAGGCGCCGATCATCAGGGAGCGGTATTCAGGATTCAGAGTTCTATCCGGCACGTTCCCACAAAAGAGGGAAGTTGCGCCTGCGTCCACTACTCAGACCTTATCCTCTTCGATCCCAATTCGTTAGAAGTTACACACTCTCGCAAAGAAGGGCAGTCTCGCCATCGATCGCCGGTGACACTGTCGCTGGAATACGGGTGCGTCTGCACCGTTTAAAGAAATCCGCTTTCACCCTCACAGCTCTTCCGCACAATTAAAGCGGAGGAGCTGTCCTGGTTGCTGCGCCAAATGGGACGGTATCAGCAAAAGCCACTGACAAATCTACGGCAGGCAAGTCCTTCAGCAGAGTGAGACGGCCGTGCCAGCTTATCGCTCTCGCCCGGTCGGCCGGGTTACCGAATTCACATTGACTCTGCCGGCAAGTTCCGATACGATAAACCGGAATCCGTTATATGCACTACAGAGGATCGGTATGATTCGCCCCTTTAGCCTACTTAACCTGATTGTACTCGTGTCCCTGGCAGTTCCGTCGCTTGCCGAGAACCACGCGCTTCTCATCGGAATCGACGATTATCAGCAGCGTGACCGCATCAACAGCCTTACAGCCGCCGCCGCAGACGCTCGCGGGATGGCGAAGTGCCTGGAAAAGGTGGCGGGGTTTAAACGTGAAAACGTGGTCGTGCTGGTCAGCGACGGCGACTCGAAACCGACTGCTGCGAACATCATATTCGAGCTCTCTCAGCTCGGGAAGAGGGTCAATCCGGGCGACACCGTCTTCGTTCTATTTAGCGGTCACGGGATCGAGATCGACGGCGAAAGCTACATGCTGCCCTACGAGACCGACATTCGGGCAGATGAGACGCTTAAACGTACTGCGCTTGCAACCGCCGACGTAACGCGCCTGCTTGCGAAGCTCCCTTCCAAAGCCCTCATCGTAGTTTACGATATGTGCCGGAGCGAGCCGCGAAAGAGCGGCAGAGAGGCCGTAACCGCCGCAAACACATTAAGCGGCCGGCAGGCCAAGACACTCGTTCTCCAACCTGTTGCAGGCGGCCCGGGACCAAAGAACTGCGTCACGTTTTTTGCGTGCAGCCCGCGCCAGCGCAGCTTCGAGTACGTTTCCAAGAAACGCGGGTACTTCAGTTACTTCCTGGAGGAAGGTTTGCAGGGCGCGGCGGCAGACCGCGAAGGCGTAGTTCGCGTCCGCAATCTTAAGGATTACCTCACCAAGGCGGTTTCCGGCGCCGTAAAGCGCGAAGAGGGCGAGGAACAGACTCCCTACCCCGAGATTCTCGGTCCGGAAGCCGATGACCTGATCCTGTCACGAGGTCTGGCGCCGGGGGAAGGCGGAGCTACCGCCGTTCCGACTGTCGTGGGCGCGGATTCCGCTGCGCGCTTCGCGGCTACATTCCAAAGGGGTTACGAACTCCTCACCCAAAAGCGGTACGACGCCGCTAAGGTAAAGTTCGAAGACGCCATTGAGATCGATCCGAAGGCGTCCCGCGCCTATTACATGCTGGCCTACATCAACGACTACTTCACCCCGAACCATCAGGAAGCAGAGCGGCTCTACCGAAGGGCCATTGATCTGAATCCGAAGGACTCGCGCGCGCTGTCGGAGCTCGCCGGCCTGGTGAGCGTTGCGAAACGCAGCCACGACGAATCCGAGCAGCTTTTCCGAAGAGCGATCGAAGCCGACCCCACGAATTCGCAGGCCTACGTCGGGCTCGCGTTCCACATGCACAGGTACAAGAAGGACGTAGTTGAGGCGGAACGCCTCTATCTGAAGGCGCTCCATATCAAGCCTCGCAGCAGCGGAATCCGAGAAGTCGACGTCAAGCTGGGCCTTCCCGCTATCGCTTACGCGCAATTCCTCGCGGAAAATAGGAAAGACCTCGACGGCGCCGAGAAACTCTACCGGGAGGCTATGGAGAAGGACCCGGATGACGCGACGACTATCGCGTCATACGCCGCCTTCATGTTTCAGCTCCGTTTGAAGCTCGACGACGCCGAGAAGCTGTATTCAAAGGCGCTGTCGATCGCGCCGAACGATACCGCCGCTCTTACGGGTATGGCGCTGCTCAAGCATCTCGGCCGCCGTGACTTTGACGAGGCCGAGCGGCTATACAAGCTCGCCATCGCCTCCACCACTTACGACGTAACCGCCTACTGGGGCTATGGCGATCTTCTGGCAAAAGTGCGCAGGGACTACGCGGGCGCGGAGAAGCAGTACCGTAAAGCGATGGACATCGACCCTAACAGCCCTTTGCCGTATGGCTCGCTAGGGCAACTGTGGCTCGACCGCGGGGACCTTGTCCAGGCGGAGAAGGCCGCTCGTAAAGCCCTCGAGCTGGAACCTCGGTATGGCTTCTCCCACCGTATCCTGGGGGAGATTGCGTTTCGAAAGCCGAGCGGGATCGATGAGGCAATCGTCCATTTCAAGAAGGCTGTTGAACTCAACGCTCAAGACGCGGAATCCATCAAGGCGCTGGGCAACCTGATGCGGAGCCCGAAGGGAAATCTCGCCGAAGCCGAACGGCTGTACAAGCAGGCTCTAGCCCTGAATCAGAACGACGCACAGGCCATCAACGGACTGGGGAACATCCGGCTGGACCAGAATCAACTCGCGGAGGCCGAATTACTGTATAAGAAGGCGGTCGAACTTGACCCGAGCAGTCCCGTTATGGCGGGCAATTTGGCCTACCTTTACCAGAAACGTCAGAACAATACGCTCGCAGAGCAGTGGTTTCGGAAGTCTCTGGAACTTGATCCCAAAAACCATGGGAACCACAACCTGCTTGGGAATATTTACCTGTCTCTGAGCCGGGCGGTTGATGCGGAGCGTCACTATCGATCGGCCATCCTCCTCTCGGCTCAGACCGGCGTCTATCACGCCAACCTGGCCGCCGCCCTTCTCAACCAGAACCGGCATCCGGAGGCCACCACCGCCGCGCGTGCCGCTATCCAGCTCGGCTTCAAGGGCCCCCACTTCGTCTTCGATTCACTCGGAATCAAGCCGTAAGGGTCAAGCATCACGGCACGGAATCCGGGGAGGATTGGCGTCGCATTACGCTCAACTCGGTCGCCACGATTTCGAGAAATTCTCCAGGCATTTGCAGGAGCCCCGGCCCATGCGTGCTGGGTTCAGACGGGTTACTTTACGAGGATTTGCTCGCGGGCGAGATTCAGTTGGCCGGCGGAGCCGAGGAGGCGGTTTCGGCTGGCTATGAAGGCCCCGTATTCGCTCATGAAGACCTTGCCGGGGTCGCGAAGGTCGAACTTGTCGCAGTGGTCGCGGAAGTATTCGCGGTGGACGCGGGTCCACACCAGGCGGCCGTCGGTGTCGATGTTCACCTTACACACTCCAAGTTTGGCGGCGGGAAGGTACTGCTCGGCCGGAACTCCCCTTGCGTCTTTGAGGCAACCGCCCGCGGCGTTGATACGGTCAACCTCTTCCTTCGGGACGGACGAGGAACCGTGCATCACCAGTGGGAAACCCGGCAGTCGTTTCTGAATCGCCTCGATGCGGTCGAAGTGCAGGCCCTGTGAGCCGCTGAACTTGAAGGCGCCGTGGCTGGTGCCGATGGCGCACGCAAGAGAGTCGCAGCCTGACCTCCGGACAAATTCCACGGCTTCATCCGGGTCGGTGAGGCACGCATCCTTCTCTTCGACAGCTACGTGCTCTTCCACGCCTCCCAGCATCCCGAGCTCGGCTTCCACGCTGATTCCGCGTGCATGCGCAGCGTCCACCACTCGTTTGGTGATGGCGATATTCTCGTCGAAGGGGCTGTGCGAGGCGTCGATCATAACCGAAGAGTAGAATCCGCTGTCGATGCATTCGTAGCAGGTCTCTTCGTCACCGTGGTCCAGGTGGGCGGCGAAGAGGGCGTCCGGGAATATCTCGTCGGCGGTGCGAATCATGGCCTCCAGCATCGACTTGTCAGAGTATCCGCGGGCGCCTTTGCTGATCTGAATGATGAACGGCGCCTGAGAATCGATGCAGCCTCGGAACAGGCCCATGGTCTGCTCCAGGTTATTGATGTTATACGCGCCCAGCGCATACTTGCCATACGCATGGTCGAACAGCACTCGGGTCGGCACTATCATCTCACGTCTCCCCTCTCCTGCCGGTAGATGGTCCTCTCGGTAGAAGGCGGCCAGCCTCTTCGCTGCTCACCGATGCCCATAAAAGGATTATCTTGATTCGCTGCTGCTGATCCTTTCCCTTGTTTTATACCTTGCTTCAAGAAAGAAGGCCGCAATCTCTGCGCGCCGAATCGAAACAGACATGGAGGAACAGCTCATCAGCCAAGTGGCTAGGGCCGCAGGTATAATATTCTATTCACCTGGGTTTTGACGCGAGGGGAGACAGCCAGATGAGTTTGCAGGCGACCGAGCTGCTATTGCGGGACGGCCTCAGCTTCGACGACGTGCTTTTGGTTCCGATGGAATCCGATGTCACGCCGAACGAGGTAGACACGCGAACGTTTATCGCCGCCGATATCGAGCTGCGCGCACCCATACTCTCCTCGCCTATGGACCGAGTCACGGAGGCGCGCATGGCGATCGCCATTGCGCGCGAGGGCGGAATCGGAATCATCCATCGCAATATGTCGGTAGAACATCAGGCGGCGGAAGTGGACAAGGTGAAGCGATCCGAGCACGGGATCATTGTCAATCCGATTTCCCTATCGCCCGAAAAGACGATCATGGACGCCCTGGAGCTGATGGAGCGTTACCACATCTCCGGCGTGCCGGTGACCGAAGGAAATAAGCTCGTCGGAATCCTAACCAATCGCGACATCCGCTTCGAGACCGAATTCAACCGGCCGATCCGCGAGTTGATGACCAAGCAAGACAAACTGGTAACCGCGCGCCCCGGAATCTCCCTCCCCGAAGCCCAGGCCATCCTCCAGACCCACCGCATCGAGAAACTCCCCATCGTAGACGACGATTTCAACCTCCAGGGCCTCATCACCATCAAAGACATACAGAAGATTATTGAGCACCCATACGCCACGAAGGACTCGAAGGGCAGGCTGAGAGTGGGAGCAGCGATCGGTCCTTTGCGTGATCCAGTCGCAAGGACGGCCGCGCTTAATGACGCCGGAGTGGACCTGATAGTGATCGACGCGGCGCACGGACATTCGCAGGGCGTGTTGAATGCGGTCCACTCGGTAAAACGGGAGTTTCCGAATATGCCCGTTATTGCCGGGAATGTCGCGACGGCGGAAGGGGTGCGGGCACTCGTGGAAGCGGGCGCGGACGGAATCCGAGTCGGACTAGGGGCAGGCAGTATCTGTACGACACGGGTGGTTTCCGGAGTGGGCGTCCCGCAGCTCACGGCCGTGGCGGACTGCGCGAGAGAGGCTCAGCGACACGGTGTGCCGATCATCGCGGACGGTGGGATACGGTTCTCAGGAGATGCGACAAAGTCGCTCGCGGCCGGCGCCGCGGCGGTAATGATCGGCAACCTGCTGGCCGGCGCCGAGGAGGCTCCTGGTGACGTGATACTCTATCAAGGACGCGCCTATAAGGACTACCGAGGTATGGGCTCCGAGGGCGCGATGAAGGAAGGGTCAAGCGACCGGTACAGCCAGGACCCGATGACCCGATTCGTCCCGGAAGGCATCGAGGGCCGGGTACCGTTCAAAGGCGCAGTGGCGGACACGCTCCATCAGCTTCTGGGCGGAATCCGCTCCGGGATGGGTTATGTCGGAGCGCGGACGATTCCGGATCTGCAGGAGCGGGCGCAGTTCATGCGAA
The DNA here is from genome assembly GCA_046715155.1 of Chthonomonadales bacterium. Lineage (GTDB taxonomy): Bacteria > Armatimonadota > Chthonomonadetes > Chthonomonadales > CAJBBX01 > JBKJZI01. Next base: position 8,595 of record JBKJZI010000273.1, read on the forward strand.
TAACCGGCGCCAGCCTCCGAGAATCACACGTCCACGACGTCTGGATCACCAAAGAACCCCCGAACTACTCCTCCGAGCATTCCCGCGATTCAACCGGGGCCGAGTGACTTCATTTCATTTCGTCTTGGATCAACGCATCAAGCGCTTCTGCGTCTTCGAGATCTATGCTCCTACCGGCTGCACGCTTGGACACAATGAGATCTTCTGCCGACAGGACAAATAGCGGTTGCCCCTGAAAAGACATTGTCTCTCGACGAGGCCAGACGTCCTCAAACTTGATGCCTGGGGTAGAGGTTTGAACATCAATACGCACGCGATCGTTGAAGACAGTGATCTCGTTCTCGATCAACTGGTCGGGGGTGATCAATTCCGCAGTCGCTAGCTGAGCTTCAAGAAACGCGTCAAGCAGATTTCGGGCATTGGCGGCAGTCGGCTCGATCAGAATGTCGAGGTCAAGGGTAGCGCGCGGCACGCCGTGAAGCACGGCCGCAATTCCGCCAATGACGACGTACTTAACTTCGTGGAAGTGTAAGGACGCGAATACGCCCTGTAAGCGATTGAGCATGCTTCCTATGGGGAAGGTCCGGCTGATTCTCCAAGATCAAGTCCGTAATCTCGCACAAGTACTGCATTCTCTCATCGATGGAGAGACTGCGGAACCAGCGCGCTTTCGCTAGAAGTGATTCTTCTGTTCGACCAGAAAACACGCCCCTCATCATGAACTCTCAATCCTCAACTAACTTCAGCCAAATCACTTCTCGCACTCAGGATTCCGTCGGTAAGGTCGGTTATCCTGCCTCTTCGTCTCGTTCGAGGATTGCGACTAGAATCCGGCCTACATGCGTAGCCCTACTCGCCTTATTTGCTGCCATTCTGCCCGGTTTCGCCTTTGTCCTGGATACAGGAGTATTCGAGGTCGACACAGGCCTATCTTTCAACCGCGACGTTCGGCCGATTCTGGCGGAGAACTGTTTTGCTTGCCATGGGCCGGATTCCGCGGCGCGAAAGGCAAATCTTAGACTTGATCGGCGAGAGATGGCTCTGGCTCGTGGAGTAATGGCTGCGGGCGATCCCCAGCGAAGTAAGCTCATTCTGAGGGTATTTGCAATTGATTCCGCTCGCCGGATGCCTCCGCCGTCGTCCCATAAGAAGCTAACGGGCGCGCAAAAAGATACCCTGCGGCGATGGGTCGCACAGGGAGCTAACTATGAGCAGCACTGGTCGTTGGCGCCGCTGCCGGCGAGCGTAATCGTCCCGAAAGTCCAAAATACACAGTCCAGAATCCAAAATCCGATCGATTCGTTCGTACTCGCTCGGCTGAAGAAAGAAGGAATCCGGCCCTCTCCGGCAGCTTCGCGGGAAATCTGGCTGCGACGCGTGTCACTGGACCTGCTCGGACTACCGCCTACGCTCGAAGAGATCGAAGCGTATCTGTCGGATCGGCCCGATTGGTCCGATGAGAAGGTAGTCGATCGGCTGCTGGCGAGTCCGCACTTCGGGGAGAGGATGGCGACGCCCTGGCTGGACGTTGCGCGGTACGCGGATAGCTACGGCTACCAGAGCGACCAGCTTTGCACTACCTGGCCCTATCGCGACTGGGTGGTCAGCGCTTTCAACCAGAACTTTCCCTATTCCGACTTCATCACCTGGCAGGTTGCGGGTGATCTACTCCCGCGTCCTACCAGCGATTCCAGATTAGCTACTGCTTTCAACCGGCTGCATCGCATGACCAACGAGGGCGGGAGCGTGCCGGAAGAGTGGCGGCTGGAAGGTGTTGCCGACCGTGTCAACACCTTCGGAATGGCGTTTCTCGGTTTCACGCTCGAGTGCGCGCGCTGCCACGATCACAAGTTTGATCCCATCACCCAGCGAGATTACTATTCGCTGTCGGCTTTCTTTAACACCATTGACGAACACGGACTCTACGACCGGGCCGACATCGTTCCTTCCCCATCGATCCTTGTTCCGACGTCTACGATGCAAACCTCCGTCCAAACCATTTTCCGAGATAGGTTCCGCTACGCGCGTCAAGACATCACGAAGGCCCAACGTGACCAGGATTCTGCGTTCCAGGATTGGCTGAAGCAGCCACGTTCAGCGGAGATTCCGGGCGAAACCGGGCGGTTCAGTTTCGAAACGTTTGAAGGCACGAGGGTACCGAACCTTAGCCCGGGCGCGACGAAGCATGGAGCACGACAGGACGACGTTTCACTCGTTGACGGCAAGGTCGGTAAGGCGATTGAGCTCGATGGCGAGAACAACGTCAACTTTCCCGATCTCGGCAGGTTTACTCGGCATACTCCTTTTACACTCGCGTTTTGGATGTGGGACCCGCGAATTGCTGCTGAACCCGCCGTCACTTACCAGGCTTGCAGCGGGACCGATACCGGTCCCCACGGTTATGACCTCCTCCTCGAAAAAGGGCGGCTGTCGGCCCGCATGTTCCGCCATTGGCCGGGGAACGGAATCGGTATCCGCACGAAGGAATCGGTGCCGAAGCAGACCTGGACACACGTTACAGTCACCTACGATGGCTCCAGTCGCGCGGACGGATTCCGCATCTACCTGAACGGCAAGATCGCCGAGAGAGAGATACTTCGTGACCGGCTTTACAAGGGTACCGGTGTACACACGCTCGCGTTCGGTCAGAGATTCCGGGACAAGGGATTCAAGGGCGGCCGGATCGACGAGCTTCGAATCTTCGAACGGAATCTGAGCTCGATGGAAGTCGCACAGCTTGCGGACGGCCGGACGCTTACCGATGCGCTTTCAAATCCGATCGGCAACGAGGCGCGGCTGCGAGAATACTACTTTGCGGCGCTCGACCCTGAGATGCGGAAGATTCGGGAACGGCTAATAAAGCTGAACCAGGACGTGGTCGCCAACGAAGACGCGCAGCTTGAAGTGGCGGTGATGGAAGAGATGCCACAAGCACGCCCAACTTATGTCCTTGAGCGCGGGAGATACGACGCACCGAAGACTCCGCGGAATCTCGTGCGGCGGGATACACCTAAGGCCATCCTACCTTTCCCGACTGATGAGTCGCGGAATCGCCTCGGTCTCGCCAGGTGGCTTACCAGTCCCGAAAATCCCCTCACGGCGCGGGTTGCGGTGAATCGAATCTGGGCGATGCTTATGGGGCGGGGCTTGGTGGAGACTCAGGAGGACTTCGGGTACCAGGGAAAGCCTCCCTCACACCCGGAGCTGCTCGATTGGCTGGCGCGAGACTTCATCAAAACTGGCTGGAATGTTAAGAGTTTGTTAAAGAAGATCGTCCTGTCTGCCACGTATCGGCAGGATTCAAGCCTTCGGTCCGACCTGAAGATTCGCGACCCGCAGAACGTGCTTTTGGCCCGAGGACCCGCCCATCGGTTGAGCGCGGAACAAGTACGCGACCTTGCGCTCGCGGCAAGCGGATTGCTGGATCGGAGAGTTGGCGGCCCGCCGGTCAGCCCATATCAGCCGGGCGACCTCTGGCGAGAAGCGAATACCATGAGTCCGGCGTACAAGCAGAGCGTGGGCGCCGATCTGTACCGTCGCAGCCTTTACACCGTCTGGAAACGAACCGCTCCAATGCCTAACATGCTTGTGTTCGATTCGATGAGCCGAGAGGTATGCGCAGCACGGCGAGGGACAACGAATACGCCCCTTCAATCACTTGTCCTGCTGAACGATCCACAATTCGTGGAAGCGGCCCGCGTCCTGGCCGAAGAGGCATTGAAACATGATTCCGATATCATTGGACGCATCCGGTTTGCCTTCCGACGACTTTCCGGCCGGATTCCCACGTCGAGGGAACTTAGCGCTTTGGAAAAACTGGTCATCCAGCAGCGTGCATTCTATAGCTCAGATTTGAATTCCGCAGCGAGGGTAGCCAGTCTCGGAGACAGGAAAGCTGATTCCGCGCTTTCCGCGGCGGACGTTGCGGCTATGACGGTGACTGTGCAGGTGATCTTGAATTCGGATTCCGTGGTATGGAAGAGGTAAACGAAATGGCACCCATCGATCCGATCGCTGTTACGCGTCGTCACTTCCTAAAGAACGCCACGCTCGGCCTGGGCGCCCTCGGATTCTCATCCCTTTTCGCCCGCGAAGCGCTCGCCCAACACCCAACACTCAACACCCAACACTCGCACTTCCCCCCGAAGGTCAAGCGCGTTATCTATCTTTTCCAGAGCGGCGGGCCTTCGGCACAGGAGCTGTTTGACCATAAGCCGCTGCTGAACGAGAAGACCGGGCAGCCGATTCCGGGTCATGTGCGCGGCAACCAGCGCCTCACGGCCATGTCGGGCAACCAGGCCATACTGCCGCTGGCGGGTTCCCTGTTCAAATTCGCACGTCACGGCAAGTGCGGCGCTGAGATCAGCGAGCTGCTCCCCTACACGGCGAAGATCGCGGACGAGATCTGCATC